>NZ_JBGLQX010000014.1:0-121428 GCF_041403065.1 Aeromonas sp. S16(2024)
CCGACTGACAGAGCCGGGCAAACAGACTTACAAGGGGCGGCAGGAGACGGTTGAGCGCAGTTTTGCGGATGCGAAGCAGCACCACGGTCATCGGTATGCCCGTTATCGGGGACTGGGCAAGGTGCAGATGCAGGGATTGCTGGCGGCAGCGTGTCAAAACATGAAGAAAATCGCGTTGGTGCAGAGCCGGAAGGGAAGCAAGGGCACTCACCCGCCCAATCCCCCGACAGACGGGCTTTTTGGCGCAATAAAGCGGTATCTAATGCCCTATCAGTGGCAAAGATGGCAACTATGCCGACTTTCTAGCGGATGATCAGCCCTCAGACCCAAAGCGAAAGAAGAACCCCCTTTTTTGAAAAAGAAGGGGGTTCTTCAGCAATCTGAATGCCGCGTCAGGACGCGGCATTGTTATTTCCAGTGGTCAGACCAACAAGGCTTAGACCGCCTGTTGCAAGATCACCGCATCGGCCTTCCTGGTGTAGGAGGCGATCTCGTTGAAGTTGAGGTAGCGGTAAGTGTCGGCCGCCGTGGCATCCAGGGTCTTGGCGTACTGCAGGTACTCCGCCACTGTCGGGATCTTGCCGAGGATGGCGGCAACCGCAGCCAGCTCCGCAGAGGCCAGATAGACGTTGGCACCCTTGCCCAGACGGTTCGGGAAGTTGCGGGTGGAGGTGGAAACCACGGAGGCCCCTTCCGCCACGCGCGCCTGGTTACCCATGCACAGGGAACAGCCAGGGATCTCGATGCGGGCACCGACCCGGCCGAAGATGCCGTAGTAGCCCTCTTCGGTCAGCTGATCCTTGTCCATCTTGGTGGGCGGGGCGATCCACATGCGGGTCGGCAGCTCGCCCTGGTACTTCTCGAGCAGTTTGCCGGCGGCGCGGAAGTGGCCGATGTTGGTCATGCAGGAACCGATGAAGACTTCATCGATCTGGCTGCCGGCCACGTCGCTGAGCAGGCGGGCGTCGTCCGGATCGTTCGGCGCACAGAGGATGGGCTCCTTGATGGTGGCCAGATCGATCTCGATGATTTCGGCGTACTCGGCATCCTTGTCCGCTTCCATCAGTACCGGATTGGCCAGCCACTCTTCCATCCCCCTGATGCGGCGGGTGATGGTGCGCACGTCGCCGTAGCCTTCGGAGAGCATCCATTTCAGCATGACGATGTTGGACTTCAGGTACTCGATGATGGGGGCCTGATCCAGCTTGATGGTGCAACCGGCGGCGGAGCGCTCGGCGCTGGCGTCCGCCAGCTCGAACGCTTGCTCTACCTTCAGGGTCGGCAGACCTTCGATCTCGAGGATGCGGCCGGAGAAGATGTTCTTCTTGCCCGCTTTCTCGACGGTCAGCAGCCCCTTCTGGATGGCGGCGTAGGGGATGGCATGAACCAGATCACGCAAGGTGATGCCAGGTTGCAGCTCGCCCTTGAAGCGCACCAGCACGGATTCCGGCATGTCCAGCGGCATCACGCCGGTGGCGGCGGCGAAGGCCACCAGACCGGAGCCCGCCGGGAAGGAGATACCGATGGGGAAACGGGTGTGAGAGTCACCGCCTGTACCCACGGTATCCGGCAGCAGCATGCGGTTCAGCCAGGAGTGGATGACGCCGTCACCGGGACGCAAGCTGACGCCACCGCGGTTCATGATGAAGTCCGGCAGGGTGTGGTGGGTCTGCACGTCGATGGGCTTGGGATAGGCCGCGGTGTGGCAGAAGGACTGCATGGTCAGATCCGCGGAGAAACCGAGGCAAGCCAAGTCTTTCAGCTCGTCGCGGGTCATGGGGCCGGTGGTGTCCTGGGAGCCGACCGTGGTCATGCGCGGCTCGCAGTAAGTGCCCGGGCGTATGCCCTGCACGCCGCACGCCTTGCCCACCATCTTCTGGGCCAGGGTGTAACCCTTGCCGGTGTCGGCCACAGGCTGCGGGCGACGGAACACGGTAGAGAACGGCAACCCCAGGGCCTCGCGGGCCTTGTCGGTCAGGCCGCGGCCGATGATCAGCGGAATGCGGCCACCGGCGCGCACTTCGTCGATCAGCACGTCGGTTTTCAGTTCAAAGCGGGCCAGCACCTCGTCGGTGCCGTGGCGGGTGATCTTGCCCTCATAAGGGAAGATGTCGATCACGTCGCCCATCTCCAGTTTGGAGACGTCCACTTCGATGGGCAGGGCGCCGGCATCTTCCATGGTGTTGAAGAAGATGGGGGCAATCTTGCCGCCCAGGCAAACGCCACCGGCGCGCTTGTTCGGCACGAACGGAATGTCGTCGCCCATGAACCAGAGTACTGAGTTGGTGGCGGATTTGCGGGAAGAGCCGGTACCGACCACGTCGCCGACGTAGGCCAGCGGGAAGCCGGTCTGCTTGAGCTCTTCGATGGCCTTGACCGGGCCGATGACGCCGTCCTTGTCCGGGGTGATGCCGGGGCGGGCGTTCTTCAGCATGGCCAGGGCATGGAGCGGAATGTCGGGACGGGACCAGGCATCCGGAGCCGGGGACAGGTCGTCGGTGTTGGTCTCGCCGGTCACCTTGAACACGGTGACGGTGATCTTCTCGGCCAGGGCGGGGCGGCTTAAGAACCACTCGGCATCGGCCCAGGATTGCAGCACCTGCTGGGCGTGGGCATTGCCCGCCTTCGCCTTCTCTTCCACGTCGTGGAAGGAGTCGAACATCAGCAGGGTGTGGGAGAGGCCCTTGGCGGCAAGAGGAGCCAGGGAGGCGTCGTCCAGCAGATCGATCAGCGGCTGGATGTTGTAGCCACCCTGCATGGTGCCGAGCAGCTCGACCGCTTCGGCCGCGGTCAGTATGGGTGAGTGGGCCTCGCCCTTGGCGACGGCGGTGAGGAAGCCGGCTTTGACATAGGCCGCTTCATCAACACCCGGGGGAACGCGGGAGGACAACAGTTCTTTCAGAAAATCATGTTCACCGGCGGGCGGGTTCTTGAGCAGTTCAACCAGGGCGGCGACCTGCTCTGCGTCCAGAGGTTTGGCAACTACGCCCTCGGCGGCACGTTCTGCGACGTGTTTACGGTATGTTTCAAGCACGACTAATTCCTCTTTGGTCTTTTTTTGGGGTTCGCCCAAGCTCGCGGCGATCGTCCTTGCGGGACACCCGTAGGGTGCCCCCCACTATATAAGTTTTAACGAGTAATTAAAATCCAAAGCCTGTGCAGTTATTCACCAAATCAGCATAACCATATAAACAGACTAGGTTTTTTTAAAATGACAAGAGACACAGCACAGACAAGTTAACAAAAAGTCAGCATTTCACCCTTATTGGAACGTAGTGCCCAATTGCAGATAGAACATGTCGTGTCCCCCCTCCGCCATGCCATAGCCGAGGAAGATGGGGCCGAGGAAGCTCTCCACCCCCACATAGACGGAGCCCGAGGTGTAGGAGGACTCCAGACTGATGTCGGCCCCCTTGTCCCAGACCCCGCCCTGCTCGAGGGATCCCCCGAGGAACAAGGGTGCCTTGATGGCGCCGAAGTCGTTGTCCGCCACCCGGTAGATGTAGCGCAGACCGCTGAACAGGCTGTAGCGGCCGCTCAGCTGGTAGTGCTGGAAGCCGGAGAGCCGGAACAGGCCGCCGAGGTCCTGCACGAACAGCGGCACCTCTTCCTCCGAGGAGGAGCCGCCCCCTTCCAGCATCAGGTTGAGGCTGTGCCGTCCCCATGACCAGGGCTTGATCATCGCCAGGTGGTAGTTGAGCCCCTCGGTGTTCTCCGTCGACTCGCCGGTTGGCTCTATCTGAATATGGGAGTAACCCCCCTTGATGTCCCAGTAGATCCCCGCGTAGGGGAAGTAGCGGCTGTCGAGGGTGTCGTGTTCGAAGCGAATGTAGGGTCCCCAGGCGGTGGCATCCGCGTTCGCGTCAGACAGGTTCTGGACATCGACATTGCCAATCTGGCCTTCCAGCCCCAGGGAGAGCCGGCTCCAGGGCTGGCGGTTCCAGCCGACGGCGAGATCCACGCTGGTGAAGCTGTACTCCGAGTCCAGGTAACGGACTCCGGACACCTGCACATCCTCCTCCGGGAAGAAGACCCGGCGCTGGGTCTTGTCATAGGCCAGGCTCGCCTCGCCATAGAAGGTCTGGGAGGGCTCGAGCGGCGTGTAGAAGTCGGTCTTGAGGTGCTTGGCGGTGCCGAGCGACGCCTCGGTCAGCCACTCGGCGCCCCAGTCGTTGACGTTGGTCAGGGTATAGGACATGCCGACGTTGTAGTTGGAGCTGCTCTCGAAGTCATCGGAGAAGCCGAGCTGGAAGTTGAGATAGCCAGGTCCCCAGTTCTTCTCGCTGGCATCCACCACCAGCACGTTCTCGCCGTCCCGCTCCTCCACCTCATAGGTGATGCGATCGAACGACTCCAGGGCGTAGAGGCGGCGGACCCCGGCCTCCAGGCTCTCATAGGTCTGCACCTTGTCCGGGCGTATCTTGAACATGGCCCGTACCGTCTCGTCGGAGAGGCGCGACTTGTTGAGGATCTCTACCTTGTCGATGTAGTAGGCTGGCTGCCCGCTGCGCTCGGCGCGGCGGCTCAGCTTCTTGTTGCGGTAATCCGCGTAAGCGTCGGGGGAGAGCGACAAGGCATCGAGCTGGGCAGAGGCGCGGTTGGCCACCGCCTCCCCCTGCGTGATCCCCTCGGGCATCAGGGCAAAGTCGGCGATCCCCATGTTGCCGAACTCAGGGCTGAGCAGCACATCCTTTGGCCCCAGCAGCGCCTTCTGCTTCTCGGTGCCGACCTGGGTCATGTAGGTGGTGAGCTGATCTATCATGGCCAGCCCGGATTTGAGCGACTCCCTGGTGCGCAGCTTGGCGCCTATGTCCACCGCGATCACCACGTCGGCTCCCATGGCCTTGGCCACGTCCACCGGCATGTTGTTGACGGTACCGCCGTCGGCCAGGATGTGCCCCTCCCACTCCACCGGCTTGAGGGCGCCGGGGATGGACATGGAGGCCTGCATCGCCTTGGCCAGGCTGCCACTGTCCAGCACGAAGGGAGTCACAGTCTCCATGTCGGTCGCGACCGCGCGGTAGGGAATGGGCAGATCGTCGAAGCTCTTCTGCGCCGGCAGGTTGGAGGTGGCATGGCGCAGCAGACTGGCCATGGATTGGCCCTGGAAGAAGCCGTCAGGCAACTGGGTGGCATCCCCGTTGACCCCGACGTCGGTGCGCAGCTGGTACTTCTCGCTCTGCTGCTTCTTGCGCAGGGAGAGCTCGTCACGACCGACCTTGTCCTGATAACCCTTGTTCCAGTCGATGGCGAGGGTCATCCGCTCCACCTCCTCGGCACTGAGCCCCATGGCGTACATGCCCGCCACGTAGGAGCCCATGCTGGTCCCCACCACGATGTCGACCGGGATGCGCTTCTCCTCCAGCACCTTGAGCACCCCGATATGGGCCGCCCCCTTGGCGCCGCCGCCGCTCAGCACCAGGGCTATCCTGGGTCGGTCAGCCTTGGCGCCACCGCCTCGCACCTGGGCGGCATCGCCGGCCTGCGCGGCCGCCATGAGCGGCAGGGTCGCCAGCAGAAGCATAAGCAGATGGGTCCATCCCCGATGAAAGATGCGCATATGAGTGTCCATTGATCCGTGCGAGTCGAGTGGGCAGTCCGCCGACATGAGTGCTGCCAACTATAAGTTCCAGAACTTTAACTGCAAGCGACCCTGCTGGCGAGATGTCATCACCCCCGGGGCCCCAGAGCCAGGGATGAACAGTGCCAATCCAGTCCCACCATGATGTGAGCGCAAACGTTAATCGGCAATAAACGCCACCACCGCCTCAAGAGCACGCCCGGTCAGCCGTTAATATGTACTCAACCTTAGGCCCACACTCCCGAGTCACCCTTATGTTCGCAAGCCTGACACTCAAACAGAAAATTCTGGCCACCGTCATCCTCGCCGTGGCTCTCTCCTGCCTGCTGGTGGGCTACTTCAGCCAGCGCTCGGCTCAGCAGCTGATCGAGACCCGCATGTTCGAACAGGAGCTGCCCAACCTCACCCAGCGCATCGGCAAGGAGATCGAGAAGGATCTCACCTCGGTCGCGAGTGCCGCCAGGCAGCTGGCCAATGACCGCTTCGTGCTGGACTGGGTGGCCCGCGGCATGCCCAAGGAGCAGGAGTCCATCCTCATCGACCAGCTCAAGGACATGACCAGCCAGTATGGTCTGGTCACCGCCTCCTTCGCCGATCGCCAGAGCGCCGCCTACTACAACCAGGACGGCTTCCTGCGCATCCTGAACCATGAGCAGGACAACTGGTTCTACGACTACACCAAGAGCAGGCAGGACCTGATGCTCAGCATCTTTCGCGAGAGCAATGGCGAGGTGAAGCTGTTCGTCAACTTCCAGCAGCTCGACGGGCGCGGCCTGGCCGGGCTCGCCAAGTCTCTCGACAGCATGGTCAGCATGCTCGCCAACTTCCGCATCGGCGACAGCGGCTTCGTCTTCATGACAGACGGAAGCGGCAAGGTGAAGCTGCACCCGGACGCCGCCCGCATCGACAGAGACAGCCTGAGTCAACTGGCTGGCCCGGGCGCAGGCGCGCTGATGACCAAGCAAGCGTTCGCCGCCACCCATGCCGAGATCGATGGCCAGCCCGTGGTGCTCGCCACCAGCTACATTCCCCTGCTCGACTGGTATCTGGTGGCCCAGGTACCGGAAGCCGAGATCTATGCCGAGCTGGACAAGGCGCGGCTGCACATAGTGCTGGTGAGCCTGCTCATCGCCGTCGGCATGGGGCTGCTCGGCGTGCTGCTGGCGGGCTCCGTCAGTCGCCCCCTCAACGAACTGGCTCGCCTGTTCCGGGAACTGGGCAGTGGTGACGGGGATCTGACCCAGCGCCTCAAGGTGGAAGGACGGGACGAACTGAGCCAGGTCGCCACCGGCTTCAACAACTTCGTCGCCAAGATCCATGGCTCCATCGAGCAGGTGGCGAGCAACTCCCGCCAGCTCGCCGCCACCGCCAACGAGGTGGCCGCCAAGGCCCAGCTGACCCAGCACAACTGTACCGCCCAGCGGGATCGCACCGTCCAGGTCGCCACCGCCATCCACGAGATGGGCGCCACCGTGAGCGAGATCGCCGGCAATGCGTCCCTGGCCGCCGATGTGGCCAGGCAGGCCAACGATCAGGCCGATGCGGGTGCGGTCGTGGTGGCGCAGGCCCGCCACGGCATCGTCGGTCTCTCGGGGGAGATCGAGCAGGTGGCTGGGGTCATAGAGTCACTGGCGAGCCAGACCGACTCCATCGGCAGCATACTCGACACCATCCGCAGCATCTCCGAGCAGACCAACCTGCTGGCGCTGAACGCCGCCATCGAGGCCGCCCGCGCCGGTGAACAGGGCCGCGGCTTCGCCGTGGTGGCCGACGAGGTGCGCAACCTCGCCAGCCGCTCCGCCGCCTCCACCGCCGAGATCCAGGGCATGATCAACCGCCTCCAGGAGCAGAGCGCCCGCGCCGTCAGCGCCATGGCCCAGGGCCGAAACCAGAGTCTGGAAGTGGTCACCCAGGCCGACGCCGCCAACGGGGCGCTCGGCCAGATCACCGCCCACATCACCCAGATCAGCGACATGAACATCCAGGTCGCCACCGCTACCGAGGAGCAGTCCAGCGTGGTGGGCGAGATCAATCGCAACGTGGAGGACATCAACCAGCTCACCATGGAAACAGCCGACATCGCCCACCAGTTGACCGAGTCCAGCCGCAGTCTGCAGCAGCTCTCCGGCGAGCTCGACAAGCTGGTCGGCAACTTCCGCCTGTAATCGTCCAGCGCTTCTTTCTGACCCATGAAAGGGCGCTGCGGCGCCCTTTGTCATAACCACGGCAAGCCGTGACGCACGGGCTTTGCGCCGCCTCCAACTGCCCTGCCACATGCCTCATAATCAGGAAAACGAGAGGAGGTGTTATGGGCAAGCTGGTAGTGATGATCATGCTGGGTGGGCTGCTCGCTGCCTGCAGCAGCGGGCCCGTGCGGGTGCACGGCGCCGATGTGAGCCTGGACGATACCCGGATCCGGGTCAGCGACGGGGATCGCGGGGGCTACGGCACCTTCTGTCCACCGGGACAGGCGAAGAAGGGGCGCTGCTGACCGGCCACCTGATCCTGGAAAAACAAAAAGCCGCTCCTGAGAGCGGCTTTTTCGTCTTGGCGAAGAGAAGAGACTTACTTCTTCTTCTTGGCCTTGGCGTTCGGCAGGTCGGTGATGGAGCCTTCGAACACTTCGGCTGCCAGGCCCACTGACTCGTGCAGAGTCGGGTGAGCGTGGATGGTCAGCGCCAGATCCTCGGCGTCGGCACCCATCTCGATGGCCAGACCGATCTCGCCCAGCAGCTCACCGCCGTTGGTACCAACGATGGCACCACCGATGACGCGGTTGCTGTCCTTGTCGAAGATCAGCTTGGTCATGCCGTCGGCGCAATCGGAGGCGATGGCGCGGCCGGACGCAGCCCAGGGGAAGGTGGCGACTTCGAAGTTCAGGCCCTGTTGCTTGGCTTCCTTCTCGGTCAGACCGACCCAGGCCATCTCAGGCTCTGTGTAGGCGATGGACGGGATCACTTTCGGGTCGAAGTAGTGCTTCTTGCCGGCGATGACTTCGGCCGCCACGTGGCCTTCGTGCACACCCTTGTGAGCCAGCATCGGCTGACCGACGATGTCGCCGATGGCGTGGATGTGAGCCACGTTGGTACGCAGCTGCTTGTCCACCTCGATGAAACCGCGCTCGTTGACGGCAACACCGGCTTTCTCGGCGTCCATCAGCTTGCCGTTCGGCACACGACCGACCGCGACCAGCACGTTGTCGTAGCGAACCGGCTCGGCCGGGGCGTGCTTGCCTTCGTAGGAGACGTACAGGCCGTCTTCACGGGCTTCAACTGCGGTGACCTTGGTCTCCAGCATGATGTTGAATTTCTTGGCAACGCGCTTGGTGTAGATCTTGACGATGTCTTTGTCCGCAGCCGGTACCAGCTGATCGGCAAATTCCACCACGTCGATCTCGGAACCCAGGGAGGAGTAAACGGTACCCATCTCCAGACCTATGATGCCACCGCCGATAACCAGCAGTTTGCCGGGAACGGTTTTCAGCTCCAGCGCATCGGTTGAATCCCAGACGCGGGGATCGTCGTGGGGGATGAAGGGCAGCTTCACCGGACGGGAACCGGCCGCGATGATGGCGTTGTCGAAGGTGACGGTGGTCTTGCCGTCGGCGCCTTCCACTTCGAGGGTGTTCGGGCCGGTGAACTTGCCGAAGCCGTTCACAACCTGGACTTTACGCATCTTGGCCATGCCGGCCAGACCGCCGGTCAGCTGGTTGATGACCTTCTCTTTCCACAGACGCACCTTGTCGATGTCGGTCTGCGGGGCACCGAAGACGATGCCGTGCTCGGCCAGCGCCTTGGCTTCTTCGATCACTTTGGCAACGTGCAGCAGCGCCTTGGACGGGATGCAGCCCACGTTCAGGCAGACGCCACCCAGGGTGGAGTAACGTTCGACGATAACGGTATCCAGACCCAGATCGGCGGCACGGAAAGCAGCGGAATAACCGGCAGGGCCAGCACCCAGTACTACGACCTGAGTTTTGATTTCTTTACTCATCATGACCTCTTTGTCGTTCTATATCCCCGGACAGCACAGTCTTATGCCAAAGAAGGCGGCTGCAGCCGTGAAAAAAACGGGGCAAGTTTATAATTTTGTTAATGAAATGAGAAGTGAAAAGGGCGAGCTCTGTGCTCGCCCTCTCATTTACATTTACAGAACCAGTCGACGAATGTCGGACAGCACACCACTCAGCGTGGTAATGAAGCGAGCACCGTCGGCGCCGTCGATGACGCGGTGGTCATAACTCAGGGCCAGCGGCAGCATCAGGCGCGGTTCGAACTCCTTGCCGTTCCACTTCGGTTTGAAGTCGGACTTGGAGACGCCCAGGATGGCCACTTCCGGCGCGTTGACGATCGGGGTGAAGCTGGTGCCACCGATACCGCCAAGGCTGGAGATGGTGAAGCAACCACCCTGCATGTCGGCAGCGGTCAGCTTGCCAGCACGGGCCTTCTTGGAGATCTCGGCCAGATCGCGGGACAGCTCATGGATGCCCTTCTTGTTGACGTCGCGAACGACCGGCACAACCAGGCCCCCCGGAGTGTCTACCGCCACACCGATGTGGATGTACTTCTTCATGATCAGCTTGGTGCCGTCTTCGGACAGGGCGCTGCAGAAGCGCGGGTGCGCTTCCAGGGCCTTGGCGGCCGCCTTCAGGATGAACACCAGCGGGGTGATCTTCACGTCCAGCTTCTGCTTCTCGGCCAGGATGTTCTGCTCTTTGCGGAACGCTTCCAGCTCTGTGGTATCGGCTTCGTCGAACTGGGTGACGTGGGGGATCATGGCCCAGTTGCGGTGCAGGGCAGGACCGGAGATCTTCTGGATCCGGGTCAGTTCCAGCTCTTCGACCGGACCGAACTTGCTGAAGTCTACCTTCGGCCACGGCAGCACGTTCATGCCATTACCATTACCGGTACCGGCAGCAGGAGCGGACTCGGCGCGCTTGACCGCATCCTTCACATAAGCCTGCACGTCTTCTTTGACGATGCGACCCTTGCGACCGGAAGCCTTCACCTTGGCCAGGTTGACGCCAAATTCACGGGCCAGACGACGCACGGCCGGGGAGGCGTGGACGTAGGCATCGTTGGCCACGAAGTCGGAAGAAGCGGCAGCCGGGGCAGCAGCCTGAGCAACCGGGGCGGCGGCAGGAGCGGCGGCAACGGGGGCAGCAGCTTGCGGAGCTGCGGCAGCAGCAGGGGCGGCACCCGCCACTTCGAATACCATGATCAGGGAACCGGTAGAGACCTTGTCACCGGCCTTGACCTTGATCTCTTTGACCACACCGGCGAACGGTGCAGGCACTTCCATGGAGGCCTTGTCACCTTCCACGGCGATCAGAGACTGGTCGGCTTCGACCTTGTCGCCCACGGCGACCATGATCTCGGTCACTTCGACTTCGTCACCGCCGATGTCCGGTACGTTGACCTCTTTGGCAGCAGCAACGGCAGGCGCAGCAGCCACGGGAGCGGCAGCAGGAGCCGGCGCGGCAACGGCAGCAGGCGCGGCACCAGCCACTTCGAAGACCATCACCAGGGAACCGGTGGAGACCTTGGCACCGGCGGCAACCTTGATCTCGACCACGCGGCCCGCGAACGGCGCCGGCACTTCCATGGAGGCCTTGTCACCTTCCACGGCGATGATGGACTGGTCGGCTTCAACCATGTCGCCCACGGCGACCATGATCTCGGTCACTTCGACTTCGTCGTCACCTATGTCAGGTACGTGCACGTCTTTGGCGGCTGCAGCAACAGGGGCAGCCGGTGCGGCGGCAACCGGAGCGGCAGCCTGAGCCGGAGCGGCGGCAGCAGCGCCTTCCGCTTCGAAGATCATGATCTGGGAACCGGTGGCAACCTTGTCGCCCACCTTGATCAGGATCTCTTTGACGATACCGGCGGCCGGGGCCGGGACTTCCATGGAGGCCTTGTCACCTTCCACGGCGATCAGGGACTGGTCGAGCTCGACCTTGTCACCCACGGCGACCATGATCTCGGTCACTTCAACTTCATCGGCACCGATATCCGGCACCATAATCTGTTTGGACATTGTGCTTTATCCTCTTACGCGTACGTTTATCGCGTTAACCTTGGCAAGAGCAGGTTCCGGCTCGTTGTTGCCGTCCGGACCCTGTTTATGTCCTCTTGCCCTTATGTCGCATTAACCTGGGCAAGGCCCTGTCCGGCACGCAAGTCCGGACAGGGCGCTCAATCCTCTTACGCGTACAGCGGGTTAACCTTGTCGGCATCGATGCCGTATTTGGCGATGGCGTCGGCCACAACCTGCTTGTCGATCTCGCCGCGCTTGGCCAGTTCGGTCAGGGCAGCAACGACGACATAGAACTCGTTCACTTCGAAGTGACGACGCAGGTTGGCACGGCTGTCGGAACGGCCGTAACCGTCGGTACCCAGTACACGGTAGTTCTCGGTCGGCACGAAGGCACGCACCTGCTCGGCGAAGGACTTCATGTAGTCGGTCGCGGCGATAGTGGCTTCGGAACCCAGCACCGAGGTGATGTAGGGTACGCGGGCGGCGGCGGTCGGGTGCAGCATGTTCCAGCGATCGGCGTCCTGACCGTCACGAGCCAGCTCGTTGAAGGAGGTCACGCTGAACACGTCGGAACCCACGCCGTACTCGTTTGCCAGGATCTGGGCGGCGGTGCGGACGTGGCCCAGGATGGAGCCACAACCCAGCAGCTGTACCTTGGCCTTGTTACCGGCCACGGATTCCAGCTTGTAGATACCCTTGCGGATGCCTTCCTCGGCGCCTTCCGGCATGGCCGGCATGGCATAGTTCTCGTTGAGGGTGGTGATGTAGTAGAAGACGTTCTCCGGCTTCTCACCGTACATGCGACGCAGGCCGTCCTGCACGATCACCGCCACTTCATAGGCGTAGGACGGATCGTAGGAGATGCAGTTCGGGATGGTGCCGGCCAGGATGTGGCTGTGACCATCTTCGTGCTGCAGACCTTCGCCGTTGAGGGTGGTACGACCGGAGGTCGCGCCCAGCAGGAAGCCACGGGCTTGCTGGTCACCGGCTGCCCACGCCATGTCGCCGATCCGCTGGAAGCCGAACATGGAGTAGTAGATGTAGAACGGGATCATCGGGCAGTCGTTGGTGCTGTAAGAGGTCGCAGCAGCCAGCCAGGAGGACATGGCGCCCAGCTCGTTGATACCGTCTTGCAGAACCTGACCCTGCTTGTCTTCCTTGTAGTAGGAGACGATGTCGCGGTCTTGCGGGGTGTATTGCTGACCGTGCGGGCTGTAGATCCCGATCTGGCGGAACAGACCTTCCATACCGAAGGTACGGGCTTCGTCGGCCAGGATCGGCACGATGCGCTTGCCGATGGACTTGTCTTTCAGCAGCACGTTCAGGGAACGCACGAACGCCATGGTGGTGGAGATCTCGCGCGCCTGCTCACCCAGCAGCGGGCCGAAGGCATCCAGCGCCGGGATTTCCAGCTTGGTGGTGCTCTCGCGCAGACGGGTCGGTACATAACCCTTCAGCGCGGCACGGCGGGCGTGCAGGTACTTGTGCTCTTCGGTACCCTCTTCGATCTTCAGGTACGGCAACTCTTCCAGCTGCTCGTCGGTGACCGGCAGGCTGAAACGATCGCGCAGGTGACGCACAGAGCCCAGATCCATCTTCTTGACTTGGTGAGCGATGTTCTTGCCTTCGGCCGCTTCGCCCATGCCATAACCCTTGATGGTCTTGGCCAGGATGACGGTCGGCTTGCCCTTGGTCGCTGCGGCCTTGGAGAAGGCGGCGAACAGTTTACGGGGGTCGTGACCACCGCGGTTCAGGGCGAAGATCTCCTCGTCGGTCATGTCTTTGACCAGGGCGGCGGTTTCCGGGTAACGGTTGAAGAACTGCTCACGGACGTAGGCGCCGTCGCGGGACTTCATGGTCTGATAGTCGCCATCCACGGTTTCGTTCATCAGCTGGATCAGCTTGCCTGAAGTGTCTTTCTTCAGCAGCTCATCCCACTTGCGACCCCAGATGACCTTGGTGACATCCCAGCCGGCGCCTGCGAACAGACCTTCCAGCTCGTTGATGACCTTGCCGTTGCCGACAACAGGACCGTCCAGACGCTGCAGGTTGCAGTTGACCACGAACACCAGGTTGTCGAGCTTTTCACGCACGGCAACGGTCAGGGCACCCTTGGCTTCCGGCTCGTCCATCTCGCCGTCACCCAGGAAGGCGTACACGGTCTGCTCGGAGCAATCCTTGATGCCACGGTCGGTCAGGTACTTCAGGAAGCGAGCCTGATAGATGGCGGCGATGGGGCCCAGACCCATGGAAACGGTCGGGAACTGCCAGAAGTCCGGCATCAGTTTCGGGTGCGGGTAGGAAGGAATGCCCTTGCCATCCACTTCCTGACGGAAGTTGTCCAGCTGCTCTTCAGTCAGACGCCCTTCGGCGAAGGCACGGGCGTAGATGCCCGGGGAGATGTGACCCTGGAAGTAGACCAGATCGCCACCGTCCTTCTCGCTGCGAGCGCGGAAGAAGTGGTTGTAGCAGACTTCATAGATGGTCGCGGAAGAGGCGAAGGAAGACATGTGACCGCCGAGGTCCAGGTCTTTCTTGGAAGCGCGCAGCACTATCATCATGGCATTCCAGCGGATGATGGCGCGGATGCGGCGTTCCATCTCCAGGTCGCCCGGGTAAGCCGGTTCGTCGCTGGCAGGAATGGTGTTGATGTAGTCGCGATTCGCCTTTTCAGCCACGTCAACACCGCTAACGCGTGCCTTCTCAGTAAGCTGTTCAAGGATGAACTGAGCGCGTTGCGGACCCTCTTCACGCAGCAGGGATTCCAGAGAGGCAAGCCACTCCAGCGTTTCTATCGGGTCCACATCGTTCTTCAGGATATCAGACATGGCTGGTTCCTATTTTGTTGTGATTGCACGGCATTGCACGGCGAAGGGCGCAAGCATTCGACAATAAAGCCTTGTGGGATTAGTTTTCCTGCTGACGGATCCGACGCATGGATCGCTGGATCCGGCTGTCTTCCCTCTGCATATCCAACAAGGTGTCCTCGATAAAGGCCAGGTGCTCATGACAAGCAGCCCTGGCCCGCTCCGGAGCCCCCGACAGGATAGCCTCGATCAGATGCGCACGATGGCGACGGATCTTGGCTACCACTCCCGGACGGCGATTCAAAATCTCGTTATTTCGTAAAATGTTCTGTTCGAGCATGGGGCCCATGGCCCGCAGCAGGTGCAGCAGCACCACGTTGTGGGACGCCTCCGCCACCGCCAGATAGAACTGGGTGACGGCGGTCGACTCGACCACCAGCGACCCCTGCTGACCCGCCTCTTCGATGGCGGATTGCGCCAGGCGTATCCGCTCGAAGTCGGCCTCAGTCCCCCGCAGCGCGGCATAGTAGGCGCAGATGCCTTCCAGCGCGTGACGAAACTCCAGCAGGTCATACTGGGCTTCCGGGTGGGTACTGAGCAGTTCGAACAGGGGATCGGCGATCCCCTTGCTCAAGGCATTCTGCACATAGGTGCCACCGCCCTGACGGCGATACAAGAGTCCCCTCGCTTCCAGGCGCTGGATGGCTTCACGCAGGGAAGGCCGCGACACCTGAAACTGGATGGCAAGCTCCCGCTCGGGGGGCAACTTCTGCCCCGGCTGCAGGCTGCCTTCCAGAATCATGCTTTCCAGCTCGGCGACGATGGCGTCGGCCAGCTTGGGCTGAGTTATCTTGATATAGGGCATGAGGCTACTTTGTTAAATTGGTATTACCAATTCTATGATTGGGGCGAAAATTAGCAGAGGGCTTGGAAAAAGTCCACCCAAAATATGATCTGCATCAAGAACAATGCTTGCCACTTTAGGGGTAAAAAAGCGAAATCATGATATAGCTCATAGAAAATGGTCTGACCAATATTTATGAGCTTGCTCACAGATAACATTTGGCCAACAGCATGAAAAATGGCTCACCAAAAAAGGCAAGCCATTGATTTTAAAAACACAAACTAATGTTTGGATTTTTTACTCAAAGTTGAGCATTCCGCGATAGCGCTGCCATTCGAAACTGGTACCGGGATCCGTCTTGCGGCCCGGTGCTATGTCGCAATGGCCGACGATGCGTGATGCCGTCACCTCGGGATACTGACCAGAAATGGCCCGACTGAGGCCCGCCAGCACCTCATACTGTGCATCGCTGTAGGGCTGCTCGTCGGTTCCTTCCAGCTCGATGCCGATGGAGAAGTCGTTGCACGCCTCCCGCCCCTCCCAGCTCGATACCCCCGCATGCCAGGCTCGCGCAGTGAATGGCACATACTGCACCAGTTCGCCATCGCGGCGGATCAGGCAGTGGGCAGAGACCCGCAGCTGATGAATACCGGCAAAGTAAGGGTGAGCGTCGGGATCGAGGCGACCGAGAAACAGATCGTCTATCCAGGGGCCGCCAAATTCTCCCGGCGGCAGGCTGATGCCGTGTATCACCAACAAGGAGATGTCGTCCGGACCGATCCGTTCATTGTGATGAGGCGAAGGCACCTTGCGGGCCTGTTCACACCACCCAACTGGATCGATGGAAAAAATGGTTGTGGGTTCAGTCATCGTCTACTCGACTCACAATGGGGAGAGGGACGCCATGGACTGTGCCAGCCGCCGCAATAAACTGGAAACAAGCCTCTGAATCCATGGGTAAAGCTGTGTTAGGCTGAGCCATCACCTGCAAGGCACTGGACCCCATATGCACCCGATGGCGCGCCGTCTCTGGCTACTGGCCTGGCTCTCACTGCTGGGTCTGCTCACCCTTTACTTCTACTCCAGCGCCAAACCAAGCGTGACCGCCAGCGGCGAGCTGCTGCTCAAGGCCGATGCCAGTGGCCACTATCGTCTGGAGGGTGCCATCAACGACCAGCCGGTGCAACTGCTGCTGGACACGGGGGCCACCCGGGTGACCATACCGAGTCAGGTGGCATCACGCCTCGGCCTCGTCGCCACCGGCCGCAGCCTGGTCAATACGGCGGCGGGTCAGATCCAGGTCGAGACCGGCCGGATCGAAAGCCTGGCGATGGGCCCACTGACCCTGTACGATTTGTCCGTCTTTATCAATCCGGCTGCCGACGGGGAGGAGATCCTGGTGGGCATGAATGCCCTGGGCCGGCTGGAATTACGTCAGAAAGACAGGCAGTTGCTTCTCAGACCCTTGCAGGAATAAGGCATGTTACAACAGGACATCAGCCGCGCCGTGCGCGCCGCACTACTCGAAGACTTGGGCGATGCCCTCACCGCACTGGATCAACCGGATGCCAGCGCCGATATCACAGCCCAGTTGATCCCGGCGGATCGCATCTCGACGGCGCGCGTCATCACCCGCGAGGCCGGCGTATTCTGCGGTCAGCCCTGGGTCGACGAGGTGTTTGCCCAGCTCGGCGGCGAGGTCAAGGTGGAGTGGAAGGTGCAGGATGGCGAGCGCCTCTCCCCCAATCAGGAGCTGTTCCGCCTCCATGGCCCGGCCCGGGTGCTGCTGACCGGCGAGCGCAATGCCCTGAACTTCGTGCAGACCCTCTCCGGGGTCGCCACCCTGACCGCCCGTTACGTGGCCGAGCTGGAGGGGACAGAGTGTCGCCTGCTCGATACCCGCAAGACCCTGCCCGGCCTGCGCAGCGCCCAGAAATATGCCGTCACCTGCGGCGGCGGCAAGAATCATCGCATCGGGCTCTATGACGCCTACCTCATCAAGGAGAACCACATCCTCGCCTGCGGCGGCATAAGCGAAGCCATCACAGAAGCGCGCCGCCTCAACCCGGGCAAACCGGTGGAAGTGGAGGTGGAGTCCCTGGCAGAGCTGGAGCAGGCGCTGAGCGCCCGAGCCGACATAGTGATGCTGGACAACTTCGACGTGCCCATGATGAAGGAGGCCGTTCGCCTCAATCAGGGGCGCGCCAGGCTGGAGGTCTCCGGCAACGTCACTCTGGAGACGCTGGCCGACTATGCAGCCACCGGCGTCGACTTTATCTCGGTGGGAGCCCTGACCAAGCACGTACGGGCGCTAGACCTCTCGATGCGCTTCATCGAAAGCTGAGCGAGCAGAACGAGTCCACCCAGCCCCAAAATATTACAGGGCTCGAAACTTGCAAAAGGCGCCATCGGCGCCTTTTCTATATGCAGGATCCCACGACATAAGGAGTGTGAAGATGGGCCCTCCCGCCTCATGACAAGTGCCAATAGAAGCCATTTAATCTTTGATTTTTCTACACATTTCACTAAATGACATAAAAATGGCTAACAAGGTACCCACCTCTGTTGCCAACCCGAAGCGCTCGGATAAGATACCAACGTGGATAGAATTCCACCGGTGCTTATCAGGAAACATGGACAAAAGGATATTTGACATGAAAAGACAGTCAGGGTTTACGCTAATCGAATTGATGATAGTCGTTGCGATCGTCGCCATTCTGGCCGCTATCGCCCTGCCGGCTTATCAGAACTATACCAATAAGGCTCGCTTCACACAGGCAATCTCATCAGCTGGTGGAATCAAGACTGAGGCGGAAGTTTGCTTCCAGACAACAGGGGCATTTGGCTGCCCTGCTCTGCTTGCCAGTGCTGCTGCACCAACTGGGGTTGCTCTAACAATCACTGGGGCTTCGAGCAGTGCAACAAGCCTGACGATTCAAAGTAGCATGACAAACCCATCAGGAGCATACCAACTTGTAGCAGCTACTTCTGGTGGTGCAGTTACCTGGACCGCTACCTGCAGCCCAACCACTCTTTGTAATTAATGACCTCCTCACTCAATAGCGGCCTGGCCACCAGCCTGGCCGCCTCTTCCCTCCTCAGTGAGCCGGACTCACAGCGCTATCTGAGCCAGGCCAGGGCGCAGCGCAAGCCCTTTGTCACCTTCCTGATTGAAAACGACATACTCGACAGCAAGGCGCTCGCGGATTTCTGCGAGCTGGAATATGGGGTACCTCTGCTGGATCTTGCCGCCTTCGATCTCTCCGAGATCCCGCAGAAGTACCTCAATCAGAAGCTGATTGAGAAGCACCATGTGCTGCCCATCTATACCCAGGGCCACACCCTCTATATCGCCATGTCGGACCCGACCAATGTGTCGGCCCTGGAGGATTTCGGCTTCAGCTTCGGCCTGCACACGGAAGCCTTGCTGGTTGAGGAGAGCAAGCTGACCGCCGCCCTCGGCAAGCTGATGGACACCGAGCAGGACACCCTGGGCATGGATCACATCGACGAGGCGGAGATCTCGGAGCTCGAAGTGTCCGATGAAGGTTCACGCCTCGACGAGAGCGTCAACACCGCAGACGATGACGCCCCCATCGTCAAATACATCCATAAAATCATGATGGATGCCATCAAGCGTGGCGCATCCGACCTGCATTTCGAACCCTATGAGACCAAGTACAGGATCCGCTTCCGGATCGACGGCATACTGCACGAAATCGCCACTCCGCCAGTCAATCTGGCGAACCGTTTCGCGGCCCGTCTCAAGGTGATGGCGAGGCTCGATATCGCCGAGCGACGCCTGCCCCAGGATGGACGGATCAAGCTGAAGATCTCCCGCAACAGATCCATGGACATGCGGGTCAATACCCTGCCCACCATGTGGGGAGAGAAGATCGTCATCCGCTTGCTGGACTCGTCGGCCGCCCGCCTCAACCTCGATCAGCTCGGCTTCGACGACCGCCAGAAGGTGCAATACCTGCATGCCCTCTCCAAGCCACAGGGCATGATACTGGTCACCGGGCCCACGGGGTCAGGCAAGACGGTGTCGCTCTATACCGGTCTCAACATCCTCAATACCAGCGAGGTCAACATCTCCACCGCCGAGGATCCGGTGGAGATCAACCTGCCCGGCGTCAACCAGGTGCAGATCAACCCCAAGGCGGGGCTCACCTTCGCCAGCGCCCTGCGCTCCTTCCTGCGCCAGGATCCCGACATCGTCATGGTGGGCGAGATCCGCGATCTGGAAACCGCCGAGATTGCCATCAAGGCCGCCCAGACCGGTCACCTGGTGCTGTCGACCCTGCACACCAACTCGGCGGCCGAGACCCTGACCCGGATGATGAACATGGGGGTGCCGGCCTTCAACATCGCCTCCTCGGTGACCCTGATCATGGCCCAGCGTCTCGCCCGCAAGCTGTGCGATCACTGCAAGGCCCCCGAGGTGGTGCCCGACGCCGAATTGCAGGAGCTGGGCTTTACCCAGCAGCAACTGGCTGCCGGACTGCGGCTGTTCAAGCCGGTCGGCTGCAAGGAGTGTTCGGGAGGATACAGAGGCCGGGTCGGCATCTATGAGATCATGCTGATGTCGGACAACATCGCCAAGCTGATCATGCAGGGAGCGAACTCGCTGCAAATCGCAGCCATCGCCCAGAAGGAGGGCATGCGCACGCTACGCATCTCCGGCCTGGAGAAGGCCCGCCTGGGTGTCACCAGCCTGGCCGAGATCAACAGGATCACGACCAACTGATATAGAAAGTGTTTCAGTCATCAAGCCGGGTGAAGCCCATGTAGTCAGTCACCCTGATGATGTTCTTCAAGCCAAGATGAGCCGGACAGGCAACACCCTCATCCGGCCACCGTCGCCCAATTGCAGGATGCAGTGATGGCAACATTAGCTCAAAAACGAAACGCACCAAAAAAGGTCTTCTCCTTCCGCTGGCACGGCGTCAATCGCAAGGGACAAAAGGTTTCCGGTGAGTTGCAGGCCGACAGCATCACGACAGTCAAGGTGGAGCTGCGCAAGCAGGGCGTCAATGTCACCAGGGTCAGCAAACAGGGCCAGGGGATGTTTTCCAAGGGTGGCGCCCGGATCAAGCCGATGGACATCGCCGTCATCTCCCGCCAGATCACCACCATGCTCTCCGCTGGCGTGCCGCTGGTGCAGAGCCTGCAGATCATTGCCCGCGGCCACGAGAAGGCGGCGGTGCGCGAGCTGATCGGCCAGATTGCCGCCGATGTGGAGACAGGCACCCCCCTGTCGGATGCGCTGCGCCGCCACCCCCGCCACTTCGATGCCCTCTACTGTGACCTGGTGGAGGCGGGGGAGCAGTCAGGCGCGCTGGAAACCATCTACGACCGGATTGCCATCTATCGCGAGAAGAGCGAGGCGCTCAAGTCCAAGATCAAGAAGGCCATGTTCTATCCCGCCATGGTCATCCTGGTCGCCATCATAGTGACCTCCATACTGCTGCTGTTCGTCATCCCCCAGTTCGAGGAGATCTTCAAGAGCTTCGGGGCCGAGCTGCCCGCCTTCACCCGATTCATCATTGCCATCTCCCGATTCATGCAGGATTGGTGGTACGCCATCTTTGGCGGCATAGCCCTGACAGTGTTTCTCTATGTGCGTGCCTGGCGCAGCTCCCAGAAGGTACGTGACAACACCGACAAGTTCATCCTCTCCATTCCGGTCGTTGGCAACATACTGCACAAGGCGGCCATGGCCCGTTTCGCCCGCACCCTCTCCACCACCTTCTCCGCCGGCATCCCCCTGGTAGATGCCCTGGTCTCCGCTGCCGGGGCCTCTGGCAACTACGTCTATCGCACGGCCATACTGGCCATTCGCAACGAGGTAGTAGCTGGCATGCAGATCAACGTCGCCATGCGCACCGTGGATCTCTTCCCCGACATGGTGATCCAGATGGTGATGATAGGTGAAGAGTCCGGCGCCATCGATGACATGCTCTCCAAGGTTGCCGCCATCTTCGAGCAGGAGGTGGACGATATGGTCGATGGCCTCACCAGCCTGCTCGAGCCCATCATCATGGTGGTGCTGGGGGTGCTGGTCGGCGGCATGGTCGTCGCCATGTACCTCCCCATCTTCAAGCTGGGCTCTGTGATACACTGAACCCCTTCGGCAGAGTGACCAGCGGGCATGGCTCGCTCCGGTCCTCTGCCATTCTGATCCTCAACACAAGCGGTTGATTTATGGTGCCTCTGATCGAACTGGCCCAGGGCCTGCCCTGGCTCTATCTCTCCCTGGTTTTTCTCTTCTCCCTGATGGTTGGCAGCTTTCTGAACGTGGTGATCCATCGCCTGCCCATCATGCTGGAGCGGGAATGGCACGCCGAATACAGTGACTACTTCGGCAGCGAAGTGGCAGCCTCCCCCAGCGACCCCTACAACCTGATGGTGCCACGCTCCCGCTGCCCGCACTGCGATCACCCCATAGGCGCGCTGGAGAACATCCCCCTGCTGAGCTGGCTCTGGCTAAAGGGGCGCTGCCGACAATGCAAGGCGCCCATCTCGGCTCGCTATCCTCTGGTCGAGCTGCTGACCGCCCTGTTGTCGGTCGCCGTCGCGGCGACCCTGACTCCGGGATGGGGCACCCTGGCTGCGCTCCTGCTGACCTGGGTACTGGTGGCACTCACCTTCATCGATCTGGACAAGATGCTGCTGCCGGACCAGCTCACCCTGCCGCTGCTGTGGGGCGGTCTGTTGTTCAATCTGGCAGGGGGCTTTGTGCCGCTGGCCGATGCGGTGATCGGTGCCATGGCGGGCTATCTGGTGCTCTGGAGCCTCTACTGGGCGTTCAAGCTGCTGACCGGCAAGGAGGGGATGGGTTATGGCGACTTCAAGCTGCTGGCCGCCTTGGGTGCCTGGCTGGGCTGGCAGGCGCTGCCCATAGTGCTGCTGCTCTCGTCACTGGTCGGCGCCACCATCGGCATAGGGCTCATACTGCTGCGCAACCATAACCAGGGCAAACCCATCCCCTTTGGCCCCTATCTCGCCATCGCGGGCTGGATAGCGCTGCTGTGGGGGGATAACATCACCCGCTGGTATCTGGACATCGTGCTCTAGCAAGGGGATCACAAATCTATGTATGTGGTAGCCATCACCGGCGGTATAGGCAGCGGCAAGACGACCGTCGCCAACCAGTTTGCGGCTCTGGGGATAGAGGTGGTCGATGCCGACCTGATTGCCCGCGACGTGGTAGAGCCCGGCACACCAGCACTGACCGCCATCGCCAGCCACTTCGGCCCCGAGATGCTGACCGAGCAGGGTCTGCTGGACAGACGTGCCCTACGCGAGCGGATCTTCAGCGATCCGGCGGCCAAGTCCTGGCTCAATGCCCTGCTCCATCCGATCATTCGCAGCGAGATGCTGCGCCAGTGCGCGGCAACCAGTTCCCCCTACTGCCTGCTGGTGGTGCCCCTGCTGGTGGAGAACCGGCTCACCGAGCTGGCCGATAGAGTGCTGGTCATCGACGTGGATGAAGCAACCCAGATCGAGCGGACCTGTCGCCGGGACGGGGTCAGCCGGGAGCAGGCCCAGGCCATACTGGCATCCCAGGCGAGCCGCAGAGAGCGCCTGGCGATGGCCGACGACGTACTGGACAACCAGAGTGGCACGACTGAGACCATACGGGAGCGAATTTTGGCCCTGCACGAGACATATCTGGCATTTGCCTCTCAACAAGCCCCCCAAGTGTGAGTACACTAGGCCGGTTTATGGCTGGCCAGGATTAGGCATGATTTACGATTTTCCCCTCAACGAAAAAAGCCGGACCTATCTTCGTCTGGAGTCCCTGTTTTCCCAGATCCGCGACAATCTGGAGAGTGACCAGTCCTGGGCACACATCGCCTTCTTCAAGGGGTTGTTCGATTTGCAGGAGTTGCTGGAGCGCGGGGATCTGCGCGCCGATCTGATCAAGGATCTGGAGCGTCTCGGCCAGCGCCTGAGCCACTGGGCCAGCCTGCCGGACGTTGACCTCGAGCAGATCCAGCGGATGCAGCAGGAGAGCGCCCAGCTTTCTCGCAACCTGCTCAACTCCCCTCGCCCCGGTGCTCGCCTGAAAGAGGATCGCCTGCTCGGATCCATTCGTCAGCGCTTCTCCATTCCCGGTGGCCTGTGCGCCTTCGACGTGCCGCAACTGCACCACTGGCTGGTGACGCCGGCGGTGGCTCGCCATCAACAGATGCAGCAATGGCTCAGCGACATCAACCTGCTGATGAACGCCATCTCCCTGCTGCTGCGGCTGTGGCGTGAATCTGGCCACTTCAGCGATCAGGTCGCCACCAACGGCTTCTTCCAGGATACCGCCGAGGGGGCCGAGCTGATCCGCATCCGTCTGACCGGGTCTCAGTCCTGCTACCCGACCCTGAGCGGCCACAAGAACCGCTTCGCCCTGCGCTTTCTGCCTACCGCAGAACAGCCGATCGGCGATGTACCTTTCCAGCTTGCCTGCTGCTAAGGAGCGCCCATGGTAACCAAGGTAAAATGTCCGACTTGTCAGACTGAACTGGAGTGGGGTCCCCAGAGCCCGTTTCGTCCCTTCTGCAGCAAGCGCTGCCAGCTGATCGATCTCGGCGAGTGGGCCGATGAAGAGAAGCGGATCCCGGGGGAGATCAATCCGGATCTGCTGCCGGATCCGGAAGAGGGCGACCAGTGGCTATAGGCCCTGGCGGTTTCGCCTCTGCAAAATGAAAAAGGGCCACGTGGCCCTTTTTCATTGTCAGTGACCGGCTTACGCCAACGCGCTCTGCAGCCGCGCCACTATGGGACCATTGGCATCGGGGAAGTGGTACTTGTGCAGCTCGGCCAGCGGCACCCAGCGGCACTCCTGCCCTTCCTTGCCAAAGGGTTCGCCCAGGAAGCGGGTCACCTTCCAGATATCCAGCAGCACCTGCTTGTCCGGGTAGTCGTGGTGCAGCTCCATGAAAGGGGTACAATCCTGCACCCGGATACCTATCTCCTCCCACAGCTCCCTGTCGAGCGCGGTGAGCAGGTCTTCCCCCGACTCCACCTTGCCCCCGGGAAACTCCCAGCGATCCCCCTGATGGCGATCGGAGGAGCGTTTGGCGATGAAGATATCGCCCCGTTCATTCTCGATGACGCCGACCGCCACCCAGATCCGCTTTTTCTGTTCCATCTTGTTACCTTTGTACTCTCTGCCTGATCGGGTCGCTCTATGACCCCAACACCCGGCTGGGTGAGCTGCCGATGATGCCTGACATCCAATTTCGCGTCGCCATCTGACAAAAACAAGGCGGGCACCGGGCCCGCCTTGTCATGGCATTAGGTCACTCAGGTCAACTGACCGTGACAATGCTTGTACTTCTTGCCGGATCCGCAGGGGCAGGGATCGTTGCGACCCACCTTCTGCTCGTCGCGCACGAAGGTCACCGGCGCCGCGTCGGCCTGGGTCTCCTCGTCGGCCAGCTGGTTCTCGGCGGCGGCATGGGTATAGGTACGGGGAGCCGCTTCCGCCTGCTGGCGCTGCTGCTCTTCCATCGCCTCCACGTCGCGCTCCTGGACCTGTACCCGGCTCAGGATGCTGACCACGTCGCGCTTGAGGGTTTCCAGCATCTGGGTGAACAGATCGAAGGACTCGCGCTTGTACTCCTGCTTGGGGTTCTTCTGGGCATAGCCGCGCAGATGGATGCCCTGGCGCAGGTGATCCATGGCCGCCAGATGCTCCTTCCAGAGGCCATCCAGGGTCTGCAGCATCACCGCCTTCTCGAAGTTGCGCAATACGTCCTTGCCGACCAGCTCCTCCTTGTGGGCGTAGAGCTTGGTGGCTTCTTCCAGGATGCGCTCGCGCAGCTTCTCTTCATACAGCTTGTCGTCTTCCGCCAGCCACTGCTGCAGCGGCAGGTCCAGCGCGAAATCGGACTTCAGGCGCGCTTCCAGACCCGGCACGTCCCACATCTCTTCCAGGGACTGGGGCGGAATGTACTCGTCGATCACGCTGCCATAGACGTCGTCACGGATGACGTGGATGGTGTCGGAGATGTCGTTGGTGTCCAGCAGCTCGTTGCGCTGCTCGTAGACCACCTTGCGCTGGTCGTTCGCCACGTCATCGAATTCGAGCAGGTTTTTACGGATATCGAAGTTGCGACCTTCCACCTTGCGCTGGGCGTTCTCGATGGCCTTGGTCACCCAAGGGTGCTCTATGGCCTCGCCCTCTTCCATGCCCAACTTCTTCATCATGCCGGTCACGCGATCGGAGGCGAAGATCCGCATCAGGGTATCTTCCATGGAGAGATAGAAGCGGGAGGAGCCCGGGTCACCCTGACGGCCGGAACGGCCGCGCAGCTGGTTGTCGATACGGCGGGATTCGTGGCGCTCGGTACCGATAATGTGCAGACCGCCAGAGGCCAGCACGGCGTCGTGACGCACCTGCCAGGCCGCTTTCAGCTCGGCAATCTGCTCGCTGGTCGGGTTCTCCAGCGCGGCGATCTCGGCCTGCCAGTTGCCCCCCAGCACAATGTCGGTACCACGACCGGCCATGTTGGTGGCTATGGTGACGGCGCCAGTCTGACCGGCCTGGGCGACGATTTCCGCTTCCATGGCGTGGAACTTGGCGTTCAGCACCTTGTGCGGGATGTTCTCCTTCGTCAGGATGCCGGACAGCAGCTCGGAGTTCTCGATGGAGACGGTACCGACCAGCACCGGCTGACCACGCTCGACGCAGCCACGGATGTCTTCGACGATGGCGGCGTACTTTTCTTGGGCGGTCAGGTAGACCAGATCGCCCATGTCCTTGCGCACCATCGGCTTGTTGGTCGGGATAACCACGGTATCCAGGCCATAGATCTGCTGGAATTCAAAGGCTTCGGTATCCGCAGTCCCGGTCATCCCCGCCAGCTTGTCATACAGACGGAAGTAGTTCTGGAAGGTGATGGAGGCCAGGGTCTGGTTCTCGTTCTGGATCTTGACCCCTTCCTTCGCCTCGACCGCCTGGTGCAGGCCGTCAGACCAGCGACGACCCGGCATGGTACGGCCGGTGTGCTCGTCGACGATGACGATCTCGTCCTTCTGGACTATGTAGTCGACGTTGCGTTCAAACAGGGTATGGGCACGCAGACCGGCATTGACGTGGTGCAGCAGGCTGATGTTGGTGGCGGAGAACAGCGAGTCCTCTTCCGCCAGCAGCCCCTCTTTCTTGAGCAGCTCTTCCACGAAGATCTGGCCGTTTTCGGTCAGCAGCGCCTGGCGGTTCTTCTCGTCCACAGTGTAGTGGCCGTCGCCGGTATACTCTTCCGAGTCTTCCTTGTCCTGCTTGACCAGCAGCGGGATCAGCTTGTTGATCTGGGTATACATGGCGGAGCTGTCTTCCGCCGGACCCGAGATGATGAGCGGAGTACGGGCCTCATCGATGAGCACCGAATCCACCTCATCCACCAGCGCGTAGTTGAGCGGGCGCTGCACGCGCTGCTCCGGCGAGAACGCCATGTTGTCGCGCAGGTAGTCGAAACCGAATTCGTTGTTGGTACCGTAGGTGATGTCGGCGGCGTAGGCGTCGCGCTTCTGGGACGCATCCATGCCGGGTACGTTGCAGTCGACCGTCATGCCGAGGAAGGTGAACAGCGGGCGGTTCGCCTCCGCATCACGCTTGGCCAGATAGTCGTTCACCGTCACTACGTGCACACCGCGGCCGGTCAGCGCGTTCAGATAGGCCGGCAGCGTCGCGGTGAGGGTCTTGCCTTCACCCGTCTTCATCTCGGCGATGCGGTTGGAGTTCAGCACCATGCCGCCGATCAGCTGCACGTCGAAGTGACGCATACCGAACACCCGGCGGGACGCCTCGCGCACCGTGGCGAACGCTTCCGGCAACAGCTGCTCCAGGGTCTCACCCTGCTCCAGGCGCTGACGGTACTCGGCGGTCTTCGCCTGCAGCTCGCCATCGGACAAGGCCTCAAACTGAGGCTCCATCGCATTGATCTGTTTTACAATTTTGCGCAAAGCCTTGAGCGTTCTGTCGTTCCGGCTGCCGATAATCTTGGTGAGCAGTGTGCTAATCATGTGTACCAACTGTTTTGGTTATATAAGCGTTCCGTCACTGGAACCTGAAGAAAAAACCTAACCCCGTCTGGCATTCAGAAAGCGCGCGGGGTTGACCTGACGACCATCTTTCAACACTTCGTAATGCAGATGGACCCCGGTCGCGCGACCGGTACGCCCCATCAAGGCAATCTTCTGGCCCTCATCGACCAGGGTGCCCACATCCACCAACAACTTGGAGTTGTGGGCATAACGGGTCACCAGACCATTGCCATGGTCTATCTCCACCATATTGCCAAATTGCGGGTGGCGGCCTGCCCAGCTGATGATCCCCTTGCCGGTCGCCAGGATGGGAGTGCCGGGCTTGCCACGAAAATCCACCCCCTTGTGCATCTTGGCGCGACCGTTGAACGGGTCAACCCGTCCACCGAACCCGGAGGAGATCCAGACTCGCTCCTGCTTCACCGGTGAACCCGAGATGAAACCGGCATCGGTGATATGGTGATTGATGATGAAAGATTCAAGTACCGACAGCTGTTCTTCACGGCTGCCGAGCTGCTGGCTGAGGTGTTTCATGGAGGCTTGCAGCTCGCCCAGGCTCACTTCCAGCTCTTCGTCATAGGAAGGGCCACCCATGGGGGGCAGCTCCTTGAAATTGAACTCGTCGGGATCGAGGTCTGCCTTCTCGGTCAGACGCTCGCCGAGCGCGTTGAGGCGACCGAGCTGCCCCTGCATGGTACCCACCTGGGCGGCCAGCATGGCAAGCTGTTCACGGGCTTCATCGGCCCCTTGCGTGGATTTTTGCTGTTCGGCCATGGCCAGCGCGACTTCCAGCGCCTCCATTTTCTGGTGCCAGCTCTGCCAGAGCCAACCACCACTCAGTGCCAATACAGTGAAGAGGATACCGCCGACCCAGGCCAGACGTTGTTTGGGTAAGTGCAACTTGCGGCGCTGCTTACCGTTGAGGATCAGGGTAATGCTCATAGAAATCTGTCTTCTCGGTCAGGTGAGGCCAGGAGCCTGCACGGGCAATAAAACCGGGAGATAATCGGTATTAAAGGATGGAATAAACAAATGACAGGACGTCGGTGCGGAGAGATGACCGACGTCCTGTTGCACAGCTATCAGGCCAGAACCAGACCGTTATCGTAGTAAGCGATGGGCGCTTTGTCGCCCTCCGCCTCGAAGGTCACCAGTTCCCAGGCCTCCTGCTTGGCCAGCAAGGCACGCAGCAGTTTGTTGTTCAGGGCATGGCCCGTCTTGTAGGCTCGGAATTCACCTATGATGCTGCGGTTGCACATATAGAGGTCACCGATGGCATCCAGCATCTTGTGCTTGACGAACTCGTCCTCGTAACGCAGACCATCTTCGTTCAGCACCCGATAGTCGTCCAGCACCACGGCATTTTCCAGGCTTCCGCCCAGGGCCAGGTTCTGGGAACGCAGGTACTCGATGTCGCGCATGAAGCCGAAGGTACGGGCACGGCTGATCTCTTTCACGAAAGAGGCACCGGAGAAGTCCAGCACGCAACGCTGGTTGCGGCCTTCAAATACCGGATGCTGGAAATCGATCTCGAGATCCATCTTGAAGCCGTTGCGATAGGGGTGGAATTCCGCCCACTTGTCGCCGTCTTCAACCCGCACGCTCTGCTTGATCCGCACGAACTGCTTGGGCGCATTCTGCTCACGTATACCCACTTCTTGCAGCAGGTAGATGAACGGGTGCGCGCTGCCATCCATCACCGGGATCTCGGGGGCATCAACCTCGACATAGAGGTTGTCGATCCCCATCCCGGCCAGGGCGGCAGAGAGGTGTTCGATGGTTGACACGCGGACACCGGCTTCGTTTACCAGAGCGGTACAAAGCACGGTATCACGCACCTGATCGGCGTTGGCTGGCAGCGCGACCACAGGATTCAGATCGGTACGCAAGTAAACGATCCCTGTGTTAACAGGCGCCGGACGGAACGTCATTGTGACTTTCCGGCCCGAATGCAGGCCCACACCGGTGGCCTGGACACTCGTTTTCAAGGTTCTTTGTCTAATCATGGGCGTATCCGCTTAACAGCTCAAATTCCTGACCAGATGGTCGTTGCGCGGCCATCTTAGCACAATCCTTAAGCAACAAACAAACCGAGGCCATATGAGGCTTAGTCAGCTTGCTTGCGCAGGAACGCAGGAATATCGAGATAATCCGGTTCGCGACGAGCTTGCGGCTCGGCGTTCACCACCTTGGCCGGGGCCTCTTCCATCACGCGAGACTGCAGGGCTTCGCTGATCAGGGGCTGACGGGCCGGACGCTCTTGTACCATGTTGTTCTTGACCAGCGTGATGTCGGGCTTGCGCTCGGCACCGATACCGGTGGCCACCACGGTCACACGCAGTTCGTCGTGCATTTCCGGGTCGATTACGGTACCCACCACCACGGTGGCGTTCTCGGAGGCGAAGGCCTTGACCGCATTACCCACGGTTTCGAACTCTTCGATGGTCATGTCCATGCCGGCGGTGATGTTGACCAGGATGCCACGGGCACCGGCCAGATCCACGTCTTCCAGCAGCGGGCTGGAGATGGCCTTCTCGGCCGCTTCTTCGGCACGGTCATCACCGGAGGCGGAACCGGTACCCATCATGGCGGTACCCATTTCACGCATCACGGTACGCACGTCCGCGAAGTCGACGTTGATCAAACCCGGACGGGTGATCAGCTCGGCAATGCCCTGTACCGCACCCAGCAGCACATCGTTGGCCGCCTTGAAGGCGTCCAGCAGGGAGATGCCACGACCCAGCACCTTCAGCAACTTGTCGTTGGGGATGGTGATCAGGGAGTCGACGTTCTTGGACAGCTCCTCGATGCCGTGAGCGGCGAAGCCCATCCGCTTCTTCCCTTCGAAGGAGAACGGCTTGGTCACCACGGCGACGGTCAGGATACCCATCTCGCGGGCCACTTCGGCCACGATAGGTGCGGCACCCGTACCTGTACCACCGCCCATACCGGCGGCGATGAAGACCATGTCTGAACCGGTCAGCAGCTCACGCAGCGCTTCCCTGTCTTCCATGGCGGCATCACGGCCCACTTCCGGATTGGCTCCGGCTCCCAGACCCTTGGTGATGCCACCGCCGATCTGCAGAGTCGTGTTGGCACTGGAGTTGCGCAGTGCCTGGGCGTCGGTGTTGACGGTAATGAACTCAACACCCTCGATGTTTTGACGAACCATGTGCTCGACTGCGTTTCCGCCGCCGCCACCCACACCTATCACCTTGATGACGGCTTCGTCAGTGTGGCTATCCATAAATTCAAACATGTTGTCTCTCCGCTTTATTTGCTGACTGACGCAAAATCTTTAGAACTCGCCACGCAACCAGTTGCTGACCCGTTTGACCAGCCCACCTACGCTTGCCTTGGCGGCATATTCCTTGCTACTGCCGGTGGATTGATTGGTACGGCCGTACTGCAGCAGCCCGACCGCGGTCGAGTACACAGGTGCCTGCACGTAATCGCTCAATCCCCGAATGTTCATGGGTTCGCCCACCCGGACCTGGCTCTGGAAGATCTGCTCTGCGCACTCCACAATGCCTTCGATCTGGGCCGCGCCACCGGTCAATACCACACCGGCCGCCAGCTGATGCTTGACCCCCTGTGCCTTCAATTCGCTCTGCACCCGTACCAGCTCGTCATTCACCATGGAGAGCAATTCCGTGTAACGGGGTTCAATCACTTCAGCCAGTGTCTGCCGTTGCAGGCTGCGCGCCGGACGACCGCCGACACTGGGGACTTCAATATTGTCTTCCTTGCTGACCAGGCGACCGAGGGCGCAACCGTAGCGCACCTTGATCGCTTCGGCGTCCAGCGGCGGCGTGCCGAAGGCGTAGGCGATGTCGCTGGTCACAGTGCTGCCGGCGTAGGGGATCACCTTGGTGTGGCGCAGGGCACCGCCGGTAAACAGCGACATGTCCATGGTACCGCCACCAATGTCCACCACGCAGACACCCAGCTCCTTCTCGTCTTCGGTCAGCACGGCATAGCTGGAAGCCAGCGCCGAAAAGATCAGCTGATCCACCCGTAGACCTACCTTCTCCACACATTTCTCGATGTTGCGAGCCATGTCGTTGTGGCAGGTGATCAGGTGCACCTTGGCCGCCATCCGCACACCGGAGAGACCGACCGGATTCTTGATGCCTTCCTGATAGTCGATGGCAAACTCCTGGGGCAGCACGTGCAGCACCCGCAGTTCGTCGGACAGTCGCACCGACTTGGCGGTGTGGATGACGTTGTCCACGTCCTCCTGGGTCACCTCTTCATCGGAGATGGGCACCATGCCAGTCTCGTTGCGGCAATCGATGTGCTTGCCGGACAGCCCCAGATAGACGGAACTTATCTGGCAGTCGGCCATCATCTCGGCCTCTTCCACCGCACGGCGCAGGGACTTGACCACGGAGTCGAGGTCATTGACCCCGCCCTTCTCCATCCCGCGAGAAGCGTGGCTGCCCATGCCGATGACATTGAGTTCGCCATCGGGCAATACTTCGCCAACCAGTACCGCCACCTTGGTCGTGCCGATATCCAGTCCGACAATCAAATTTCTATCTGCGGTGTTGGTCATTCACTTTCTCTTCGCTTTTCTTCCAGCCAACTGCCATCCCGGTGTCGTATCGAAGATCCACGTAAGCAACCCGCTCACGGGGTTCGATGACCGGAAAGGCATCGATAAACCGCTGCAGGCGAAGCGCGATATCCGAGCGCCCCACGAACAGCTGAATGTTGCCATCCAGGGTCAGTTCCCAGGCATGGCGAGGGGTCAGATTCACCCCCAACAACTTGTACCCCTTGGCCGCCAGCAGCGTCTCGTACTGATGGCTGGCTTCCAGCACCTTGGCGGCCTGATCATCGGGCCCAGACAACTGCATCAGGGGTTTCTTCACCCTGTCCGGTGCACTGAACACCTCACCCTTGGTGTTGACGAAGCGGTTGCCGTTCCAGCGTGCCGCCACCGCCTGTTCGGTGAGGTAGACCTTGATCTTGTTCGGCCACTTCTTGCGTACCGAGACCTGGGCCACCCAGGGCAGGGCGTTCAACCGCCCCTGCAATTCGTTCACATCCAACTCGAAGAAGTTGCGCAACTCGGCGCCATCCAGCACGGCGGCGCGCAACTCATCGGCTTTCAAATATTCGTGTTGCCCCTGCAGCAACAGCTCGCTCATGGGCAACCGACTGGCATCCGTCAGCCAGTCTTTAACATCCAGCGCAGTCTGGTAGAGCCCCCACATGACCAGGATGAAAAATGCCACCCCGGCGATGAAGCCCCCCTTGGTGCGCCCTTGTGCCCTTGCCTCCACCCGATCTATCCCCGTATAACGCGCCATGCCGGCCACTTGCAGACCGGCTCGCCATTATATAGGCGCCGGCTTGGCGGTCAAAATACTCATTGGGCCCTCAGGCACCGGATTTCATGCTATCCACGCTCAATTTCATCTCACCGAGACGGCGGGCCAGTGCCCCGACGTTACCGGCGCCCTGAGTCAGCACCAGATCCCCCTCGCCGATAAGATCCGCCAGCACGGCCGGCACATCGTCAGGGGTTGCGACAAAGATGGGTTCCAGGGTGCCGCGAGAGCGGATGGAGCGGCACAGGGCACGGCCATCGGCGCCCGGGATCGGCTCTTCACCGGCGGCATACACCTCCAGCATCACCAGCACATCCACCTTGGAGAGCACGTCGGCGAAATCTTCGTAGAGATCCCGGGTCCGACTGTAACGGTGCGGCTGGAACACCATAACCAGACGCTTCTCGGGCCAGCCGGCGCGGGCGGCATTGATGGTCACCTTGACTTCGCTCGGGTGGTGACCGTAGTCATCCACCAGCATGGCCTTGCCACGGCCGGTCTCGAACTCGCCATATTGCTGGAAGCGGCGACCCACCCCTTCAAACTTGGCGAGCGCCTGGATGATGGCCTCGTCGCCAATGCCGTCTTCGGTCGCGACCGCGATGGCGGCGGCGGCGTTGAGCGCATTGTGGATGCCCGGCAGATTCAGGGTGACGGTCAGCTCGCCGGCATCCTTGCGACGCACCCGGAAGCGGCTGCGGTTGCTGGTCTGCACGAAGTCCAGCACCTGCACGTCGGCATCTTCGGAAAGGCCGTAGGTGATGGTCGGGCGAGCGATCTCCGGCAGCATGCCACGGATCACCGGGTCGTCCACACACACCACGGCCAGACCGTAGAACGGCAGGTTGTGCAGGAAGTCGATGAAGGTAGCCTTGAGCCTGGAGAAGTCGCCGCCATAGGTGTCCATGTGATCCGCTTCGATGTTGGTCACGATGGAGACCATGGGTTGCAGATGCAGGAAGGAGGCGTCGCTCTCGTCCGCTTCGGCGATCAGGTAGCGGCTGCTGCCCAGGCGGGCATTGGTGCCGGCGCTGTTGAGCAGGCCGCCGATGACGAAGGTCGGGTCACGGTCGGCTTCGGCATAGATGCTCGCCACCAGGCTGGTAGTGGTGGTCTTGCCATGGGTACCTGCGACGGCAACCCCGTGGCGGAAGCGCATCAGCTCGGCCAGCATCTCGGCACGGCGCACCACGGGAATGCGCAGCTCGCGGGCAGCCAGCAACTCGGGGTTGTCCTGCTTGATGGCGGTGGAGACCACCACCACGCTCGCCTCGTTCACGTGCTCGGCACTGTGTCCCACGAAGATATGGGCGCCCAGGGACCCCAGCCGCTCGGTCACCGCATTGCGGGACAGATCGGAGCCGGAAATCTGGTAGCCCTCGTTGGCAAGCACCTCGGCGATCCCACCCATACCGGCACCACCTATGCCGATGAAATGGATGCGACGCACGCGGCGCATTTCGGGGATCACAGTACGCAGTTTTGCCAGTTCAACCTTGGTCATAGATCTCTCTTCAAGTCTGCCGTCAGCGATTTGCGCTCGGCGGCATCAATAAATACGGGGACAAGACTGCACGGCCTGGCCTGTGCAATCTTGCTCAACATGCTTTCTCGCTCTGCCCACTGGCGAGCCGCTTGCACTCATCGGCCACCCGCTCGGCGGCATCTATGATGGCGACGCGGCGCGCGGCCTGGGCCATGTTCAACAGGGTTTCCCTGCGCCCGGCGAGCCAGGAGAGGCGCGCGGCCAATGAGGCCGGGGTCAGCTCGGACTGGGGCAGGAACTCGGCCGCCCCGCCGTCGACCAGGGTCAGGGCGTTGCGGGTCTGGTGATCATCCACCGCATGGGGCAGCGGCACGAAGATGGCAGCCACACCGGCGGCAGCCACTTCGGAGACCGTCAGGGCCCCGGCGCGGCACACCACCAGATCGGCCCAGGCGTAGGCATCGGCCATGTCCTTGATAAACTCGCTCACCTCGGCCTCGACGCCCCGCTCGGCATAGGCCTGCGCGACAGCCTCCCGGTTGCCCTTGCCGCACTGATGGCGCACTGCGATGGGTACGCCAGCCGCCGCCACCGCTGGCGGCACCTGCTCGTTGAGCACCCGGGCACCCAGGCTGCCACCGACGATCAGCAGGCGCAGCGGCTCGGCTCCGCTGCGCAGCACTGGATCCGGCAGGGCCACCACTTCGGGGCGCACCGGATTGCCCACCACTGCGGTGCGGGCACTCGGCGCAAAGGCGCCGGGGAAGGCCATCAGCACCCGCTTGGCAAGGCGCGCCAGCAGCTTGTTGGTCATACCGGCCGCCGCGTTCTGCTCGTGCAGCAGCAAGGGAATACCGGAGAGCCAGGCCGCCACACCACCCGGGCCTGAGGCAAAGCCGCCCATGCCGAGCACCACGTCGGGCCGTATGGTCTTGAGCACGCGGCGCGCCTGCAACACGGATTTGACGATGCGATAGGGGGCGACCAGCAGCCGCTTGATGCCGTTGCCACGCACCCCCTGAATGTCGATGAAGGAGATGGGGTAACCGTGGGCGGGCACCAGCTCGGCCTCCATCCGGTCGGCGGTACCGAGCCAGTGAATGGTCCAGCCCTGGGCCTTGAGGCGATCGGCCACGGCCAGCCCGGGGAACACATGACCCCCGGTACCACCCGCCATCACCAGTAACGTCTTGCTCACGAAACCTCCCGCACACGCGCCTGGGCACTGGCCTGGCGCAACTCGAAATCGATACGAATCAACATGCTCACCGCCACCATCATGATGATGAGACTGGAACCACCGTAGCTGACCAGCGGCAGGGTCAGCCCCTTGGTCGGCATCATGCCGCTGGCGGCACCGACGTTGACGAAGGTCTGGAAACTGAACCAGATGCCGATGCCGATGGCCAGATAGCCTTCATACAGCCGCTCGGCCACCAGCGCCTGGTGCCCCAGCTTGAGCGCCTTGAACGCCAGCGCGAAGATGAGGAAGAGCGCGCCCAGCACCCCCACATAGCCCAGCTCTTCGCCGAGGATCGCAAACACGAAGTCGGTGTGGGCCTCCGGCAGGTACTCCATCTTCTGGATGGAGTTGCCTAGCCCCTCGCCAAACCAGCTGCCACGGCCGAACGCCATCAGGGACTGGGTCAGCTGATAGCCGCTGCCGAAGGGATCGGCCCAGGGATCCAGGAAGGAGGTGACCCGCCGCATCCGGTAGGGCTCTGCGATGATCAGGGTCACCACGGCGCTCACCCCCACCAGGATGAGACCGATGAACTGCACCATGCGGGCCCCCGCCAGGAACAGCATCCCGAGGGAGGTGACGAACATCACCACCACGGATCCCAGGTCGGGCTGGGCCAGCAGCAAGGTGGCCACCACGAACAGCACCGCCATGGGTTTCATGAAGCCGATGAAGCGTTCGCGCACCTCGCTCTGGCGGCGTACCAGATAGCCCGCCAGATAGACGAACAGCGCCAGCTTGCCGAATTCCGCCGGCTGCAGGTTGAAAGGGCCGAGCGGCAACCAGCGCACCGAACCGTTGACGCTGCGCCCCACCAGCAGCACCAGCACCAGCATCACTATGGCGAGCAGCAGCATGGGGCCGTTGTACTGCTGCCAGCGCGCCATGGGCACCTGCAGCACGAACCAGGAGATGCCGAGCGCCATCACCAGGAAGAGGCCATGCCGCTTCACGAACATGAAGGGGTCATCGCCGAGGGCAATCCCTTCTGGAATGGAGGCGGAGGCCACGATCACCAGGCCCACCGACATCAGCGCCAGCGCCAGCACCACCAGCTGTCTGTCGTAGAGACCGGCGGGACGCGCCGGCAACAACCAGCGCTGCAAGAAGCCTGCGACGGCGCCAAGGGCGTTCATAGCGTCATCACCAGTTCGGTAAAGCGATCGCCACGGGCCTCGAACGACTTGAATTGATCCAGGCTGGCGCAGGCCGGTGCCAGCAGCACCCAGTCACCGGGTTTAGCATCGGCCGCCGCCTTGGCGACCGCAGCGGCCAAGTCGGCCACCCGTTCGGTCTGTTCACCCAGGGCGAGCAATATGTCCGCATCCTGGCCGAAGCAATACATGTGATCGATCTGGTTGCCGAGCAGCGCCTGTACCGGACCGAAATCCTGCCCCTTGCCCTGACCACCGGCCAGCAGCAGCAGGCGCCCCTTTACCGACTCGCGCACCCCGGCCACGGCAGCCAGAGTAGCCCCCACGTTGGTGGCCTTGGAGTCGTTGATCCAGCGCACCCCGTTCACCTCCCGCACGAAGCGGGCACGGTGGGGCAGGCCTTCGAAGCGGCGCAGCACGGCGAGTTGCGGCTCGCGGGGAATGCCGACCGCGTCGCACAGGGCCATGGCCGCCAGGGCGTTGGCCTGATTGTGGGCACCGACTATCTTCATCTCGTCCACGGGGAGCAGCGGCTCCCCGTGCAGGGTCAGCCAGTGGCGACCCGCCAGCTCGCAGCGGCCGTAGCCGTTGCAATCCAGCCCGAAGCTCTGCCACACCTGACCCACGTCGGGCAGGGTCTGGGGATCGTCCCGGTTGACCAGGATGTGCTGGGAGTGCTGATGGATCTCCTGCTTGGCGGCGCGGTAATCCGCCATGCCCTCATAGCGATCCATATGATCCTCACTGAGGTTCAGCACCACGGAGGCGGCGGCACGCAGGCTGTAAGTGGTCTCGAGCTGGAAGCTGGAGAGCTCCAGCACGCAGAGATCCATCGGCTGCTTGAGCAGCTCCAGCGCCGGGGTGCCTATGTTGCCACCGACGCCCACCTTGAGGCCCGCCTCGGCAATCATCTCACCCACCAGGGTAGTGACCGTGCTCTTGCCGTTGGAGCCTGTGATGGCAATGACGGGGCTCTGGGTCTCGCGCACAAACAGCTCGATGTCGCCGACGATGCGCACCCCGAACTCGGCCGCGGCCTTCAGCTCGGGGGTCGCCAGGGCGATACCCGGGCTCGCCACTATCATGTGCGCCTGCTTGAGCAGATCGCCGTCCAGCCCGTGAATCAGCTCCACCTCGGGGGGCAGTTGCTCCTTGCCCGGGGGATTGGCGCGGGTATCCATCACCAGGGGCGTGACACCACGACCGAGGAAGTAGTCGACGCAGGAGAGTCCGGTTTTGCCGAGTCCTATGATGATGACCATGGCTTACCTCACCTTCAGGGTGGCGAGGCCGAGCAGCACCAGCATGAGGGTGATGATCCAGAAGCGCACTATGACGCGCGGCTCCGGCCAGCCCTTCTTCTCATAGTGGTGATGGATGGGCGCCATGCGGAAGATGCGCACGCCGCGCAGCTTGTAGGACCCCACCTGCAGGATCACCGAGACCGTCTCCATCACGAAGACGCCCCCCATGATCACCAGCAGGAACTCCTGGCGCACCAGCACGGCTATGGTGCCGAGCGCGCCGCCCAATGCTAACGATCCTACATCCCCCATAAAGACCTGGGCCGGATAGGTGTTGAACCAGAGGAAGCCCAGACCCGCGCCGACGATGGCGGTACAGACGATCACCAGCTCGGAGGTATAGGGCACGTAGGGAATGTGCAGGTAGTTGGCGAAGTTCACGTTGCCGGTGGCCCAGGCGACAAAGGCGAAGCCCCCCGCCACCATCACTGTCGGCATGATGGCCAGACCATCCAGACCGTCGGTCAGGTTGACCGCGTTGGAGGTACCGACGATGACGAAGTAGGTCAGCACGATGAACATCAGACCGAGCTGCGGCATCACATCCTTGAGGAAGGGCACCACCAGCTGAGTCTGGCCATCATGGGTCGCGGTAGCATAGAGGAACACCGCCACGGCCAGGGCGACCGCCGACTGCCAGAAGTACTTCCAGCGGGCGATCAGGCCATCGGTATTCTTGCGCACCACCTTGAGGTAGTCGTCGGCAAAGCCGATGGCGCCGTAGGCACCGAGCACGAACAGCACCAGCCAGACATAGGGGTTGTCGAGGCGGCTCCAGAGCAGCACGGAAATGAAAATGGCCGCAATGATCATCAGCCCCCCCATGGTCGGGGTGCCCTTCTTGCTGAGGTGAGACTCTGGGCCGTCGTTGCGGATCACCTGACCGAATTTCAGGATCTGCAGGCGACGGATGAGACGCGGCCCCATCCAGAGCGCCACCACCAGACCGGTGATAATCGACAGGATGGCGCGGAACGTCAGGTAGGAGAAGACGTTGAAGAAGGTGAAGTGCGGGGTGAGCAGTTCCGCCAGCCAGACTAGCATGTGGCTGACTCCTGACGGTCAACGACCATCTTGACGATATCTTCCATGCGGGAACCGCGGGCACCCTTGACCAGGATCGAGATTTCTTGATGTGTATTTATCATTTGCGCAAGCACTTCAAACAACGACGCCTTGTTATCGAAATGTCGACCCGCCGCGGCATCTGCGGTGTGACGACTCTGTTCCCCTACCGTCAGCACGGCGTCGAGGCCCTGCTCGCGGGCGTGGTGTCCGACCCGGGCGTGCTGGGCAGCGGACTCCTCACCCAACTCCTTCATGTCACCGAACACCAGCACCTTGTAGCCGCCCATGGCGGTCAGGGCATCGATGCCCGCCAGCACGGACTCCACGCTGGCGTTGTAGGTGTCATCCACCAGGGTGAGACCCCCCCAGCGTTGCACGCAGAAGCGGCCCTTGACCGGCGACATCTGCTCCAGCCCCGCCTTGACGGAGGCAAGCGAGGCGCCCAGCGCCAGCGTACCGGCGGCCGCGGCCAGGGCATTGGCCACGTTGTGGCGGCCCGGAATGGCCAGGGTCAGGGTCAACTCTCCTTGCGGGGTCACCATCACGAATTCGGCGCAGCCCTGCCCGTTGAGCGCTATGTCGCGGGCATGGAAGGGCTGACTCTGATCCTCGAGGGAGAAGGCGCACTGAATGCCGCGTTCGCGCCACTTCGGCCAGAACTCGTTGTCGGCATTGACGATGGCGGTGCCACCCTCGCCCAGGCCCTGGAAAATCTCGCTCTTGGCGTGGAACACCCCTTCCAGGGAGCCGAAGCCTTCCAGATGGGCGGCGGCCACGTTGTTGATGATGGCGGCATCGGGCCGGGCCAGGGAGGTGGTCCAGGCGATCTCCCCCGGGTGGTTGGCACCCAGCTCCATCACCGCAAACTGGTGCTGCGCCTCGAGGCGCAGCAGGGTGAGCGGCACCCCCACTTCATTGTTGAAGTTGCCGGCGGTGGCCAGCACCTCCCCCTCACCGCGCAGGATGGCGGTTGCCATCTCCTTCACCGTGGTCTTGCCACAGCTGCCGGTGATGGCCAGCACTTTGGGGTTGATGCGCTCGCGCACCAGCTTGCCGAGGCGACCCAGTCCCTTGAGGGTATCGGCCACCACCAGTTGCGGTATGGCCAGGGGCAGCTCGCGCTCCACCAGCAGGGCAGAGGCCCCGGCGGCCAGGGCTTGGTCGCAGAAATCGTGGGCGTCGAAACGCTCGCCACGCAGCGCGACGAACAGCGCCCCCTTGCCCAGGGTGCGGGTGTCGGTACTGACTGCCGTGATCTCGAGATCGCCGCCGATCAGACGGGCATCGAGCACCTGCGCCAGGTCGGCAAGCCTGAGGGTCATCATCTGAATGACTCCATTAATGTGTGCAAGGCGGCCGCGACGGTTTCCCGGTCGCTGTAGTGCCGCTTGTCGGTTCCAATGATCTGATAATCCTCGTGGCCCTTACCGGCCACCAGGATGATGTCCTGCTTGCTCGCCTGACTGAGGGCCAGCCGGATCGCCTTGACCCTGTCGTGTTCGATCTGCACGGCAGCAGGATCGCGAAGGCCCGCCACCATGTCCGCCATGATCTGCTCCGGCGCCTCGGTACGGGGATTGTCGTCGGTCAGGATCACGCAGTCCGCATGTTGCTCCGCCATGGCGGCCATCATGGGCCGCTTGCCACGATCCCTGTCGCCACCACAGCCCACCAGGCACCAGAGCCGGCCTTCGCAGTGCACCCGCAGGGCCTGCAATGCCTTCTCCAGCGCATCCGGGGTATGGGCATAATCGACCACCGCCAGCGGCGCCTTGCCACCACCGAAGCACTCCATGCGACCAGTCACGGGTTGCAGTTTCGGGGCACTGGCCAGCAGTGCATCGAAGTCATAACCCAGTACCAGCATGGCGCCCATGGCGGCCAGCACATTGCTGACGTTGAAGCGGCCGAGCAAGGGGGCGGATAATACACCATTCCCCCAGCTGGAGTTAATGCGCGTGTCAAATCCTTGTTGGTGGAAATGGGGATCCTGCGCCGTCAACTGTCGCCCGACATGGTTTTCAATCGGACCATGCACGCCGAAGGCCACCGCAGCGGGGTAGGCTGCCAGCCACTGGCGCCCCAGACGGTCGTCGGCATTGATGACGGCGCAGGGCTCGTCCACCAGTTTCAGCAACTCCTCCTTGGCGGCGCCATAGGCCTCCATGGTGCCGTGATAGTCGAGGTGATCCCGGCTCAGGTTGGTGAACACGGCCGCGGAAAACGGCAGGGCCGCCACCCTGTGCTGCACCAGACCATGGCTGGAGACTTCCATCGCCACCAGATCCGCCCCCTGCTGTTGCAGCGCGGCCAGATTGGCCTGCACCTGGACGGCGCTGCCTGTGGTGTTCTCCGCTTCGATCAGATTGCCAAACAGGCCGTTGCCTATGGTGCCCATCACCCCGGCCTTGCCTCCCAGCAGGGTGCGCCAGTTGGCGACCAGCAGGGCCGTGGTGCTCTTGCCGTTGGTGCCGGTGATGCCCACCAGCTGCAGCTTCTGCGCCGGATGGTCATAGAAATGGCCAGCCAGTTCGGAGAGGCGAGCGGGCAGATCCTTGAGCCCGAAACAGGGGATCGAGGTGGCGGGGGCCACGAATTCCCCATCCTCCTCAAACAGGACGGCGGTCGCTCCCTGAGCCACCGCCTGTTCGATGAAACGCCTGCCATCCATCTGGTGGCCCCGGATTGCCACGAAGAGAGAACCGGGCCCGACTCGCCGGCTGTCGAGCTGGATGTCGGTGAGCGCGAGCGCCGGGGCATGGATGCCAAAATGGCTCATGAGTTGATCAAGTGCGCGGGGCGGCAACATGGGAAGCCTCCGAATGGGCAGGAATGCAGGCGCTCAGGGAATGCGGCGCCATGGAAAACACCCCGACAGTCGCGGGGTCGACAGAGAAACGCGGATGCCTGTCAGGTACGAGGAGCGCCATGGGCGGCCTCCGTACGGGCAAGCTTCGCCGGCACCTCGGGGGGGATGGCGTCGGGACGAATGTTGAAGAGCTGCAGCACCCCCCCCATGGCCTCGGCGAATGGCGGGGTCGCCACGGCACCGCCGTAATAGGCATCGCCCTTGGGCTCGTTGATCACCACCACCATGACGAAGCGGGGGTTGCTGGCCGGGGCGAAACCGGCAAACCAGGCCATGTAATCCTTGCCGTAGCCACCGGCGACGGCGACCTTGGCGGTACCACTCTTGCCGCCGACCCGGTAACCCGGGATCTGCGCCTTGGGAATGGCATTGCTCACCACGTACTCCAGCGCCTGCAGCATGGCGGTGGCGTTGTTGTGGTCGATGACTTGCTCACCCTTGGGCGGCGTGGTCACCTTGATGATGGAAAGCGGCACCCGCTTGCCCTTGTTGGCCAGGGTCGCGTAGGCGGAAGCCAGCTGCAGCGGGGTGACCCGCAGGCCATAGCCGAACGACAGGGTCGCCCGCTCGATGTCGGACCAGCGGCGGCGCTGGGGCAACATGCCGCCGCTCTCCCCCATCAGACCACTGCCGGTATCCATGCCGAAACCGACCATGCTGAGGGTGTTGATCATCTCCTGAGCCGGCATCCGCAGCGCGATGCGCGACATGCCGATGTTGGAGGAGTAGCGCAGTATGTCGTACAGGTTGGTCGCCTTGTGAATGCTCACATCGCGGATCTGCTTGGCCCCGATGAACAGGGGACCACCGGGTATGGTGTCCTTCCAGCTGGTGACGCCCGCCTGCAGGGCACTGAGCAGGATCAGGGGCTTGACGGTCGAACCCGGCTCATAGGTGTCCGTCACCACCCGGTTGCGTACCCTGAAGCTCTGATACTGGCCACGGTTGTTCGGGTTGTAGGAGGGGGTGTTGACCATGGCGAGCACTTCGCCGGTCTTGACGTCCAGCATCACCATGGAGCCGGAGGTGGCCTTGTTCTCGTCGGTGGCGCGCTTGAGGGCACGGTAGGCCAGCGCCTGCACCCGTTGATCGATGCTCAGTTGCAGATCGTTGGCGTGCTTGCCCTCCTTGACCAGCCCGAGCCGCTCGATGACCCTGCCCTGCCTGTCCTTGCGCACCCGCATCTCGCCCGGGGTCGCGGTCAGCCATTCGTTGTAGCTGCGCTCTATCCCCTCGATGCCGCTGCCGTCGATGTTGGTCACCCCCACCAGGTGGGCGCTGATCTCGCCGGTCGGGTAGAAACGGCGCGCCTCGGGGCGCAGGTAGATACCCCCCAGCTTCAAACCCTTGATGTATTCCGCCACGGCAGGGGTGACCTGACGCTGCAGATAGACGAAGCGCTTGCTCGGGTTGGAGATGCGGTGCTTGAGGGTGTTGATGTCGAGCTTGAGCACGGCGGAGAGCGCCAGCCAGGCGCGCTCGTTGTGGATGGCGCCGGACTCGTGCACCGTCTTGGGATCGGCCCAGACCGCCTCGACCGGCACCGAGACCGCCAGCTGTTCGCCGTTGCGGTCGGTGATCATGCCGCGCACCGCCTGGGTGGAGGTGGTGCGCAGGGAGCGCATGTCCCCCTCCTGACGCAGCCTGTCCGGATCAATCACCTGGATCCAGGCCAGCCGCAGGATCAGGCCGGCAAACGCAATCCCGATGAAAAACACCAGGGTGCGAAAGCGCCACGGATAGAGTGACGGAGCTTTAGCCTTGGCTTTGTCCTTTGCCGGAGCCTTGGTGGCGGCCTTGCGTGTCATGGTTGTGTAATTACCTTCTCGGTGGTCACCAGCGGGCGAGCCATCTGCAATTTATCCATGGCCAGACTCGCGACACGGGAGTGTTCGGCCAGGGTGCCCTGCTCCAGCAGCAGGTGCCGCCACTCGATGTTGAGCCTGTCCTCTTCCGCCATCAGGTCATTCTGCTTGGCCGTCAGCCCCCGGGTCATGTTGGTCACCAGGATCACCGCAAAGGCGGTGATCAGCACGGCCAGGGTCAGCACGACCTGCAACTTGTGGCGCCAGAGATCACCGATGATCTCCCTGGACAGATGAATGCGTCCCTCGCTCATGACTCAATCCGCCAGACGCTGGGCGACTCGCAGCACCGAGCTGCGGGATCGGGTGTTTTCGGTGACTTCATGTTCGGAAGGTTTGAGCGCCTTGCCGACCGACTTCAGCTTGCGGCCGCCGGCCAGCTGCGCCTCGGTCAACGGGATGCCATGGGGCACTTCCGGCCCCTTCTCGTGCTTGCGGATGAAGTGCTTGACCAGACGGTCTTCCAGGGAGTGGAAGCTGATGACGGAGAGGCGGCCATCGGTCGCCAGCGCCTGCAGGGCACCGTTCAGCGCGGTTTCGATCTCGTCCAGCTCGCTGTTGATGTAGATGCGGATGGCCTGGAAGCTGCGGGTCGCCGCATGCTTGCCCTTCTCCTTGCTCGGGTTGACCCGGGCAATCATCTCCGCCAGCTGGCGGGTGCGCACATAGGGTTCGGTGACGCGGTCATGGACAATCGCACGGGCAATCTTCTTGGCAAAGCGCTCCTCGCCGAAGGTCTTAAGCACCCAGGCGATGTCGTCCACATCGGCCTTGGCCAGCCACTGCGCAGCGCTCTGACCCGTGGTCGGGTCCATCCGCATGTCGAGGGGGCCGTCTTTCATGAAGCTGAAGCCGCGCTCGGCGTCGTCGAGCTGGGGAGAAGAGACCCCCAGATCCAGCAGGAAGCCGTCGACTTTGCCCAGCAGGCCGCGATCGCTCAGGTAGGTGGTGATGCCGGAGAAGGGACCGTGCACTATCTCGAAGCGGGGATCCTGGATCTTGGCCGCCTCGGCAATGGCCTGGGGATCCCGGTCGATGGCGATCAGTCGCCCCTGCGGACCGAGCTGCTGGAGAATGAGACGAGAGTGACCACCCCGGCCAAAGGTACCGTCGACGTAGATACCGTCCGGCTTGATGGCCAGCCCTTCGACGGCTTCGTGCAACAGCACTGTGATGTGTTCAGCGGCTTGGGTCATTTATAAAGAAAAATCCTGTAGTCGTGGTGAGCTTGCCCAGTCGTCCTCGGGCAGGCCCAGGATGTCGTCATTGATCTGTTGTTGCCAGCGGGCTTCATCCCACAACTCAAACTTGTTGAGCTGGCCCACCAGCATGATCTTCTTGTCCAGCCCGGCGTGGCTACGCAGTGGCTGGCTCAGCAGCAGACGGCCATTGCCGTCCAGCTCGCACTCGGTTGCGTGTCCGAGCAGCATGCGCTGCAGGCGGCGTTCCGCCGGATTGGTACTGGAAAGGGTCTTGAGCTTGCGCTCTATCTCTTCCCATTCACTCAGGGGGTAAAGCAGCAGACAGGGGTGGGCTATGTCGATGGTGCAGACCAGCTGGCCGTCGCGCTCGGAGCGCAGCCAATCTCGATATTTGGTCGGAATCGCCAGTCGCCCTTTGCTGTCCAGGCTGATGGCGTGAGCGCCACGCAACAAATTGCAGTCCCCGAAGGTGAGTTATGGAGGCAAATTGCCCAATAAAACCACTTTGATCCACTTTTCTCCACCATGAAGTTTAAGGACGAGCAGGGGGCTTTTCAAGCAAGGATCTCGGGCATGGGGAACATATTGACGCAGCGCGGGGAGGCTAAAGATTAAATGAGTTGATTTTCCACAAGTTATTCATGATCGAATTAAATTTATCCAATCACTTGGGGGCCATAAATAATCGGTTTCAGGGTGAAATGATGAAACGAAACAGCACGACGGTGCACAGAATAATGCTCACCCCCACCACGGGATAGATGATGTAACCGTCTCCTGCCCGCCGGGCACGCAGCACCACCAGCTGGCAGAGCAGCAGGTTATAGAGGATCAGAAGAAAAGTCAGCAGGAGGTTGGAACCAAATGTCAGCTCATCGGCATACATGACATAGAGCCACATCAAACCAAAATTAACGAGGATCAGATAAAGCAGAAATTTCTGAATCGCCCTGCCCGCCTTTGGGGTCTTTTTTACTCGTGTTATCATGCTTATCACGTCCTGGATACCACATGAACAGTCGACAGATATTGTCAAAAACTGTTGAGATACATCGTGTTTTTATCATTTACCCGCCAGGCAATGCCCTTTTTTATCAAATTGTCACTTCGCCTTCTCACCGGTTTGTCTCTGCTGATCAGTGCCAATGGCCACGCCTACGATAAGTATCATTGGCAGGCGGGCTTTCCTACCCCCATCGGCGGCACGGGAGCCGAACTGGTCACTCAGCAGACCCGGTTTCTGCTGCAGCAACGCAGCCACCTGCAGACCAGGATCACCCAGTCACAACCCATGATCCGCTGGGTGGAACAAGAGGTCAGCGCACGCAAGCTCCCTGCCATGCTGGCCTTCCTTCCCCTGATCGAGAGCAGCTATCGGCTGGACGTGGTCTCCTCTGCCGGTGCCGCCGGCCCCTGGCAACTGATGCCCGACACGGCAGCCCGTTTCTCCGTCCCCATGACGGCCAGCTTCGATGGCCGTTATTCCCTGCCCCTGGCAACGGAGGCCGCGCTCTCCTATCTCGGATGGTTGTATCAGTTCTTCGGGCGGGACTGGCTGCTGGCCCTGGCGGCCTATAACGCGGGAGAAGGGAGGGTACTCAAGGCGGTGCTCAAGGCAGGGACGCGCAATCTGTGGGAGCTTCAATTGCCGACCGAGACGCGCCTCTATGTGGCACGTTTCATCGCCCTCTCCCAGCTGCTGGACAGGGCGGCGCACCATCAATTTCTGCTGCCATCCTGGCAGGAGGGAGAGAGCATTCGGGTGTGGCGGCAGCCGGGTGACTGCTCCTTGCTGAGTTGGGCCATGGCTCGCGGAGTGTCCATGAACGAGGCCAGCCGGTGGAATCCGGCCTGGCGATTGCCCGAGGTCCAGGGGGTGAGCGACTGCCCCATCGTCTATGGGTTGGGCAAGGCCCCCACGGACAACCGGCCGAGTGAGCGGCCACTGATGGCGCGCGCCGTGTCGCTGGAGAGCCTGCACGACCCCCTGCTGTTGCAGCCGGCAAGTGGACTGGACATGGGACGAGGGGGGATCACTCTTGAGCGGTTGCCGGATCCACTGGGATTGGAGCAGACGCGCCCTCTGCTGGCGCCATGAAGCAGTGGCGCCAGTGGCTGAGCACGGGGGCGAGATCGACGGACTCGGGATCGGCCCAGCGCGCACCGTAGAAACTGAGATACTGGCCTATCACCCTGCGGTGGGTGATCCGGCACTCCAGCACTATCTGCGGCGACAATGACAGGCTGACGGTGTCGGGCAGCACGAAGCGGGCCGGGGCCAGGAAGCCGACGCCGCCCGGCCCTATGTCCTTGATCACCGCCCGACCGATGCGCTTGTCAAACAGCAGGCCCGACACCATGAGCCGGGCCGCGATGCCGCAGCTCTGGGACTCCAGCGGCGTGGTGCCATCGTGCAGATACCAGCGGGGTACCTTGCGCCTGGGATCGTTGAACGGGGTCACTTCCGGCAGTTCGAGATCAGGGGTTCCCATGGGCAATGGCATCCTTGGCTTGCTGGGTGGCGGCTTGGGTTTGAGCACTGAACAGCTGCTCCAGGCTCTTCTCCGCCTGAGTCGTCATCACCAGCAGTTCGATGCGACGGTTCTGGCTGCCTCTGGGGTCGGCGGTGTTGTCCAGCATGGTGTCCGACATGGCGACCACCTGACCCACCCGCTCGGGGGGCATGCCGCCGGCGAGCAGGACCCGTCTCGCCATCATGGCGCGATCGGAGGAGAGCTCCCAGTTGCTGTAGTTGTCACCGGCAAAGGGTGTGCTGTCGGTGTGACCGGAGATCATGACCCGGTTCTCCACGCGCTGGAAGATAGGCGCAAGCGCCATCAGCAGATGGCGGAAGTAGGGGCTGATGCGGGCGCTGCCACGGCTGTACATCTCGCGTTCGTCATCATCGCGGATCAGGATGCGAAGTCCCTGGGGCACCAGTTGCAGCTCCAGGTTGTTCCTGGCCTGCATCTGGTCCGCCATGGATCCGATGAAACCGGCCAGCTGCTTCATCTGCATCTCTCCCTCGATCTTGCCCACCAGCAGGTTCTCGTAACCCCCCTGTGCGCCGTCGGTGAAGATGCTGCGATTGCGCTCCATGTGTCTGGGCATGCGCTGCCCCTTTTCCACAAACTGCGGACTCAACTCTTCCAGCACCGAGGGATTGCCGCCGAGATCCACCGGATAGGGGCTGTTGCGGATATCGAAGGGATTGGCCTCGCTGTCCATGATGCTGTAGTCACGCAGACGGCTGGCCACCGCCTCGCGCTCCTCCTGGCTGGAGACGGCCAGGATCCAGAGCACCATGAAGAAAGCCATCATCGCCAGGGTGAAATCGGCGAAGGCGACCTTCCATGCCCCGCCCCCCTTGGGGCCACTGCTGCGCCGCTGCTGGCGCTTGATGATGATCTGCTCGTGATTGCGCATTACATGGCCCTGTTGGTCACCCAGTCTTCCAGTTCAAGGAAGCTGGGTTTCACATCGGGCTCCAGCATCTTGCGGCCGGAGTCGACGGAGAGCAGCGGCGTCTTGCCTCGCAGTTGGGCGATCAGGATCGACTTGATGCACATCAGCATCCCGATGCGGCGCTTGACCATCTCCTCCATAGCATTGCTGATGGGCTCCAGCAGGCAGTAGCAGAGGAAGATGCCGATGAAGGTGCCCACCAGGGCAGCTGCCACGTGCACCCCGATATTGCTGAGGGGGCCGTCGAGCTGCTGCATGGTGATGATGATCCCCATCACGGCCGCGAGGATCCCGAAACCGGGGCAGGCCTCCCCCGTCTTGTGCAGGGCGTGGGACGGCTTGAGCATGTCCTCTTCGATGGCCATGATCTCCTGCTCCAGTATGGTGTCGAGCTCATGGGGGGTGATCTTGCCCATGCCGAGCAGACGCAAGTTGTCGATGATGAAGCCGAGCAGTTGCGGATCTTCCGACACCTGGGGATACATGAGGAAGACGGAGCTCTGCTGCGGGTTCTCGATGTGCTCATCCAGCGCCTTCATCCCCTTGCTGCGGGTCTCTTCCAGCAGTTGGTGCATCAGGGTCAGCAGCTCGCGGTAGATCTCTTTCTCATCCTTGTTGGACTTGAAGCACTGCTTCATCTGGCGCCACATCTCATGCATCACCTCTTTCGAGTTACCAAGAAACATGGAGCCGACCGCGGCGCCTATGATGATGATGAGCTCGGCGGGCTGCCACAGGGCGATGGGCCGCCCCCCGGCCATCATGAAGCCGCCAAGCACACAAATGAAAATGACACCAAGACCGATCTGTTTTTGCATGGATGCTCCCGCAGAATTCAACAAGACTCCCCCACAGGGAGAGGCATTAATATATGGAGTCGACCAAACGCTGCTTGAGCTGAAGGACGCACTGCTTGTGCAGCTGGCACACCCGCGATTCGGTCAGACCGAGTACCAGCGCTATCTCCTTCATGTTCAGCTCCTGCTTGTAATAGAGGGAGAGCAGCAGTTGCTCCCGCTTGTCCAGGGAGCCGAGCACCTTGCTGAGGGTCATGGCCAGGTCCACGTCGTCGGATTCCGAGGCCGGTGCCCTGCCGCCGTTCTCCAGCCACTCCTCCAGACTCTGCAAGGCTTCGGCCTGGCTGGCATAGGCCAGCTGGCGCACCTCCTCCACTGAGCAGCCCAGCGCCTGCGCCAGCTCCTGCTCGGTCGGGTTGCGACCCAGCCGGTTGAACAGCTCCCGCTGCACCTGGTTGTGCCCGTGCACCTGCTGGCGCAGCTGACGGGGACGCCAGTCGAGGCGGCGCAGCTCGTCCAGCATGGCGCCACGGACCCGCTTGAACGCATAACTCTCGAACTGGGCATCCGGCTCGCTGTCATAACGGCGCCAGGCCTCCAGCAAGCCCATCATGCCCACCTGCTCCATGTCCTCCTGATCGAAACAGGCGCTGACCTGACTGCGCAGGTGAGTGGCCGCCCGCTTCACCAGTGGCAGATAGCGGGTCAGGATCGCCTGCTCGCCGGTTCGGGGGGGCGAGGGGGTCAGTTCGCAGGGAGTGTCCCAGCCAGCGTCCATCATGTCCGCTACTGCACCAATACCTTGGTGACCAGCACTTCATCCAGATAGGGCTTGTAGCCATACCCTTGCAGTGTCGCTACCAGCTTGCCGAGCAGAGAGGTCTGCAGGGCGGAGATATTCTGCAGCTCCAGTTTCACCGCATCGTGGGAGCGATGGCTGAAATATTGCACCATGGCATTGCGGATCAGGGGGGTCAGCTCGTTGAGCGTCTCCAGCTGCTGGGGATTGTGAGTCACCAGCGCCAGCTCCAGCACCAGATAGTGGGGTTCTGTGTCTCCCTCCAGGCTGATGACGAAGCGCTCCATCGGCTTGAACAACGGCGTCTTGCTAAGCTCTGGCTTGGCCTCCGCCAGGCCCAGCCAGACGGCAACCGTGTCTCGCTTGAGATAGGCGCCATAGGCCAGCGCCGCCAGCAGGCACAGTGCCATCACCATCAACATCATCCACTTCATGACACGCCGCATAATTTGAAATCACTCTCGCTATTGCCAGATTGTAAAAATGTCACACCAGGGTATTGAGCCAATCCTGGCCAGCGCCGCCCGATGCATCCTGTTCTTCCTGCCACTGTCGCCGACCCGCCAGGATCTTCTCCTGCTGCCAGCGATCGCCCCGCTCCTGCTCTCCTCCCTGGCCGACGTTCACTTCGACGCCGCCGGCATGGTGAGGGGCCAGGCTCATCCGCAGCCGCTCCATCGACTGGATCATGGCCTCACGCACCGCAGGGTTGGTCACGTTGAGCTGCACGCTGAGCCGATCCCCCTCGACCCTGACCGTCAATTCGAGGCGCCCCAGCTCCGGGGGATCGAGGCGAATGTGCGCCTGCTTGATGCCATGATTCACCTGCAGCTCGAGCTTGTCTTTCAAGACGTCGACCAGCTGCTGCCCCCACTGGGTCTGGTTGTCGCTCAGACGCGCCGGGGCCCACTGATACTCCGCCGTCCTGGTCAGTGGCGAGGGCGCCAGAGCCGACATGCCCCTGAGATCCGAGACAAGGGACTCCCGCTCTGACGAGCCCTCCACGCCGGGCAAGCCCGCCATCGATTTGCCGTGCAGCAGCGACGACTCGACCTGGGCGGCCGGTTGCGTCAGCTGGCGGGCAAACTCCCCGGTGAGCGAGGCGCTCATCTCCCGGCGCCCCGACACCAGATCCATCGGCGGGCTGCGATCCGTTTCCAGCCGCTCGTGGCGCACCAAGGCACGCAAGGCGGGGGAGACTGCGGGGGCGTCATCCTGAACGCCTCCGGCATCCGGCGCCGGGGAGGGGGACATCTCCGGAGTCTGACGCAGTGGCGGCAGACGGCCTCCCTCGTCAGGTCGGACAAACACAGGCTGCATATGGGTAAAGGCGTGCAGTTGCTCAGTCAGATCCTGCTCGGACAAGTCCGCCTCCTCGACTTCGGATTCCGGGGCAGATGCTTCATCGAGCGGCAAGATGACAGGGGCTTCCTGCAGGAACGCCAGAGGCTGATACTGCCCCCCCTGCCCCTCGGGTTGACGAGCGAGGCGCGTGAAGCCTGTGGTATCGAGGTTGGGTGCCGGGTCTGAGCCGACGAAGGGGATCATGCCCATGCCTGCGCCTCATCATAGGCCTGCAGCCCTTCCCGTTTGAGGGAGAGGGCGTCCCACTCCTGCTTGCGCTGGGCGGTCTCCTGCTGGCAAAGCGCCAAGGCTTCCTGATGCCAGTGACGTACCTGATCCCGGGCCGGTACCAGGGATTGCCACAATGCCGGTTGCTGGCGCAGCTGGTCGACGAGCTGGGCCAGGCGATGATCCGCCAGACGCACCGCATCCCACTGCCCGGCACGGGCCTGCTGTAATATCAGACGTCCCAGCCCCAATAGCTGGCGCTGGCGAGTCTCGCGTTCCGTACTGGGCGGCACGGCCCCGGTCATGGACATGATGATGGCCCCAAAATAAGACGACCTTGCCAGTAAGCAAGGAGCAGGCCAGATATGTAGTTGTGGTATTTCAATGCGTTAGCCGCAGCCCTTGGCGGATGAGGAAGGGGTGCTTCCGCATCAGCGAGGATGGCGGGCCATGGCTTCCCAACCCTCTTTCAACTCCAGCAGGATGCGACGCACCTCGGCAAAGCCCGCGACGTCGTTGCCCACGCTGATCTCGAACAACCGCTGCCCGCAATAGTCGTACAGGCGGTGCAGGTTGGTTGCCAGCTCCCCCCCTTTGTCCATGTCGAGGGCACTGTCGAGCCCCCCCAGGATCTGCAGGCACTTGTTGATGGACTGACCCTTGCGCTCATACTGCCTGGCCAGGATGTGGCCCTCGGCCCTGGCTATCTCGTCGAGCAGGCCATCCATCAGCATCAGCACCAGCTGGTGCGGGTCGGCGCTCGCCGCCTTGGCCTGGGTGGCGGCGAACTGATAGGCGTCATAGCCTTCTTGGGGTTCAAACATGAAAGACTCACTTATTCAGGGAATACGGGATCACCGACTCACAACGCGCCCATGGTTTGCAGCATCTGGTTCATGGTGGTGAACTGATTGAGGTAGCGCTTATACGCGGAATCCATACGGCGATCCAGTGCCTCCATGCGCTCGTTGATCCGCTTCTCGTTCGCCTCCAGACCCGTCTTGCGCCCCTTGAGCGCACCGTCCCGCTTGGTGTAAGGATCGAGCGAGTCGCTCATCCGCTTGAGCAGGCCATCGTCCCCCATCAATGCCTTGCCGAGCAGCTCGGGATCCTTCTCCAGCGCCTTGTTGAAGTCGGTCTCGCTGAAGGAGAGCTTGCCCGCCTTGTCGGTCTTGATCCCGAGGCTCCCCAGGGTCAGATCGCCGGGCAACTCCCGCACGCTGCGGGCCAGCATGCTCTTGAGACTGCGCACCCCGCTGTCTGAGGAGAGGGCCCCCGGCGCCTTGGGATCGCTGGAGGTCATCTTGGCCAGCTCATCCACCAGCTCGTTGTAGCTGTCGACGAATTTCTTGAGGGAGCCGGTCACCGCCTCCTTGTCCTGATCCACCGTCACCAGCAGGGGCGCATCATCGACCTTCTGCGCCTTGGTCAGCTGGAAGGTCAGGCCGTCCACCACGTTCTCTATCTTGTTGCTGGCGGAGGTGATGGTGAGCGGGTTGTCCCCCCCCATCCGCAGCTTGGCGTCCTGCGCCTGGGTGATGTCTGTCTTGCTGGCCACGGCCGTGCCAAGCAGATTGGTCGCATCGCCGCTGTAGTCCAGGGTAATGGCGTTCTCCACCCCGCTATCCTTGCTGGTCAGCACCATGCTGACCTTGCCGTCGGTGCGCACCAGGGTCGCCTTCACGCCCGGATTGTCCTTGGCGTTGTTGATCTGGGAGACCAGATCCTTGGCGGTGGCACCTGCAGGCAGGGTCGCCAGATCGATCTCCATGGTCTTGCCCTTGACAGCCAGGGAGAAGACGCCGTCGGCGGGCAGCGGCGCCGTGTCGCTGCCAAGCTGCAGGCCGACCTGATGGGACTGGGCGAGCTGCTCCACGAAGAAGTTGTACTGGCCCGAGCTGGCCTTGCCATTGCTCGTCACCGTCATGATCCCCTCCTGGGACATGGTGGCCTTCTGCGCCTGCAAGTTGGTCGCCTTGTTCAGGTCCTTGAGCAGGGTCTGGAAGCTCGACAGCTTGGTGGTGAGGCTGCTGATGGCGCTCTGCTGTCCCTTGACGCTGTCCAGCTGCTTCTTCAGCAGCTTTTCCATGTTCTGGCGCTCTATGGTCACCAGTTGCATCGCCATGCCGGCCGGATCTATTTGCATCTTTATCCCCTTATTCAGTGGCATGCCTGTTGGAAAAAGCCGGGACGACGCTTTCCAACACACAAGCAAAAACAAAGGCCGCCCCTATGGGAGCGGCCTGATAACTCATCAACGCAGCAGGGAGGTTACCATGCCGGTCATCTGGTTGGAGTTGGACAGAACGGACATGCCAGCCTGCATCAGCATCTGGTTCTTGGTCATGTTGGTGCTCTCCTGGGCGAAGTCGGCATCCATGATGCGGCCGTTCGCCATGTCGGTGTTCTCTTTCATGTTGGAGAGGTTGTTGACGGTGTGCTCCAGACGGTTGATGTTGGCACCGAAGGCTGAACGGGTTTCCCCCAAAGCATTCAACAAGTCATTTGCCTTATCCAGGTCGGTTTCAGTCAATGCGCCGATTGCGGTCGTCACTTTGCCGAGTGGTGTAGAGACATCAACGTCGAGCTTCTCAGCTTTGCTGGCACCGATCTGGAAAGTCACTGTACCGGTAAAACCACCACCTTCCAGTAACGCCTGACCACCGAAGGTGGTGTTTGTCATAATGCTCTCCAGCTCTTCTTTGAGAGCATCACTTTCGGCCTTGATTGCGGTTTTATCAGCGGCGGTAGTAGTACCGTTAGCATGTTGAGTGGCGAGATCCTTCATGCGCTGAGCAATATTGGTCATCTCGTCCATGGCGCCTTCGGCGGTCTGCATCATGGAGACGGCGTCCTGGGCGTTACGCATGCCGACCTTCTGGCCGTTGGATTGGGCTTGCAGACGGGTAGCCATCTGCAGACCGGCGGCGTCATCGGCGGCGGAGTTGATGCGAAGGCCGGTGCCCAGACGCTGCATGGCGGTGCCCAGCATCTTGTTGGTGGAGTTCAGCTGGTTCTGGGTGGTCAGGGAGGCGAAGTTGGTATGAATGGACAAGCCCATGATGTATTCCTCGAGTTAAGCGCTGCGTTGCAGCTTGTTAGGTTGACAACAGAGATAGACGACCCCTTTCCCGCAGAAATGTAACCCTGCTTCGTCTTTTTTTCTTTATCCCTTCCCTGCGCCATGGGCACCGCTGCCATCGCATCGCACCGGCACACTCGGCATGCTTATTGCTTTTAACATGTCCTCTCTCATTACCGGATCGCGACATGGCAACCTCGCTCTACACTCCTCATTTCGTTCAACATTTCCAATGCATCGGCGATCGCTGTGAAGACAACTGCTGTCATAGCTGGACCATCACCATCGACAAGCAGACCTTTCGCAACTACGAGCGGCACCCGGATCCCGCGGTCAAGTCCCTGAGCAAGCTGCACATTCGCAAGGTGAAGCAGAGCAATAGACGTTGGGGGGAGATCAAGCTCGATGAGCAGGGCGCCTGCCCCTTCCTCGATGAGAATCGCCTGTGCCAGATCCACAGCAAGGCGGGGCCGGAGGCGCTGAGCCACACCTGCAAGACCTACCCCAGAGCCCAGAGCCGCATCGGCAACCAGCTCAAGAAGTCCCTGATGCTCTCCTGCCCCGAGGTGTGCCGGCAGTTGCTGCTGGATCCCCTGGCGATGCAGACAGAGGTAACCGAACTCGCCCAGCCCCTGCCCTTTGCCACGCCCCCCTCCACCGCCATGGCGACCCTGCACAGCCTGAGCATCCATGTGCTGGCGGCCACCGATGTCCCCGTCGAAGTACGGCTGTGGCTGATCGGCATGCTGATCCACCGGGATCCCTCTGCCCTGTCCCACGAGTCCTTCCTCGATCAGGTGGCGGCGCTGGCCGAGCGGGGGGAACTCAATACCATGTTCGAGCAGTTGCCCGCCCTGCCGCAGTTGCAGTGGTGGGGACTGAGGACCATCACCGGCCAGTTGCTGGCGTATTCACAGGGGCGACGGGGACGGCAGACCATGCAGGTCTGCCTCGACAAGATCAACGAGGTACTGGAGGGAACCTACGACGAGGACAAGCTTGCACGCCTGCAGCAAGTCTGGCACGACAGGGTCGCCCCCTTCCTGGCCGAGCGCCCCCAGATCATGGACAACTACCTGCTCTACTACGTCTATCACCACAACTTCCCGCTGCTGCAGAGCGACCGCTTCCAGGCCTATCAGCTGCTGGTGATAGATTACTTCCTGCTGCGCAACTATCTGTGCCTGCTGGCCATGGACAAGGAGCTGGAAGAGCAGGACGTGATCAACCTCTTCTACAGCTATCACACCATACGCCAGCACAACGCGAGTTTTCTCAAGACCATAGAACAAGGACTGAGTGAGTCTGGCTTTGCCTCGGATCTCAGCCTCTACGCCCTGCTGAAACCCTGAAAACAAGAAACCGCCAGGGAAGTCCCATGGCGGTTTCTTTTTCGGGCCGGGCGCGCCGGCCCTAGGTCAGCAGTGCCACCACGTTCTGGCGCGACACGTTGGCCTGGGCCAGGAGGCCTGACATGGTGCCCATGAAGCCCCCCTCCTTGAGCTGCAGGCTGAGCTTGCCTTGCAACTGCACCAGCTCCTCCTGCGGCATGCTCTGGCTGCGCGACTTCACCCGATCGAGCTGCTTGACCATCTTCTGGCGGAACTGTTTCAACTCGCGCACCGACTGCTCGATCTCGCCGAGCAGCCGCTTCAGGCGCTGCTGCTCCTGCTTGAGCTCCCCCTTGTCGAGCCCTTCGCCTAGCTGGGTCAACTGCCCGGCCCTTTGCTTGAACTGCACCGGAACCGGATTGCCTGCAGGAATGCGGATGCCCTCCCCACTCAGCAGCACGGGTTCGTCCAGCTTGCGCCTGTGCTGATCCGGCACGCTCAGCTCCAGCTTGCCCAGCTCGTTCAGGCGGGCCTGGATGTGCTCCTTGCGCAACGCCCTGTCCAGACGGGAAGCCGCCTCCGACTCGCTGGCATCGGCGGGCAGCAGCACCTCGACGGCGCTGCTGGTCTGGGGGAAGGAGAAGACCAGCCGCTCGGCGCTCGCCCTGGGGCTCAGCAGATCGAGCCGCTCGGCGCCGTAGTGCACCCGGCTATCCGTCGCCGACGCCAGCAGCCGGGGTTTGAGTTCGGAGGTCAGGGGGGCCTTCGGCTGGGTCAGCTTCTCTTCCAGCAGCTTGAGGCGGGAGACCAGATCCCCGCTCGCCGCCTTGTGCTGGCCGAGCTGTTGTTCGAGGCGCTTCAGCTCGCCCCACACCTGGCTCAGGGCCTGTTCGCCCCCCTGGGCATGGGCGATGCGCTGCTGCGCCGTGCCGATCAGGGCCCAGCGATCCAGCCGAATGACATTGGGCTGACGCTCGTTGCGGGGAGTCTGCTGGGAGCTGGCCTGGGCAGTCGAACGTCCATGCAGCCTGGGCTGGGCTGGCGTCTCGGCCACGCCGCCCGGGCGGGTTTGTTGAATCTGCATCCTGGCTCCTTAGACAGACTTAGGGCATGTAGTTGAACAGGCTCAGCCCGTTCACCTTGGCGAAGGCCTGCTGCTGCACCTGCAGCGCCATCAGCACATGGGCCTGCTGGGTCACGGCCCCTGCGTAATCGAGGGACTCTATCTGATTGCTCACTTCCTTGCTATAGGTGCTCTTCTCGGCGTGTCCTTCGTCCACCTGATCCAGCAGATTGATGCGTGCCCCTATGGTGCTGACCATCTGGCTGATGTCATCTTGCAGGGTCAGACTGCGATCCAGCATGGCTCTGGCCTGATCGGTCGCATCCACGGCACCGCTGTCGAAGGCCGCCACCATGTCGTCGAGCTGCTTGAAGAAGTCCCCGTTCTGGATGAACAACTTGTCCGCAGTGTGATTGAGCTCCACCGTGACCCCTCTGGCGATGCCGACCTCGCGCACCAGGGCATCCCCCTGATAGAGATAGTCGCCGCCCGGCCCCTTGACGATGGGGGCCTTGTCCACCTGGCTGCCGCTGAACAGGCTGGAGCCACTCTCGTTGCGAGCATTGGCCAGATCCAGCAAGCCATCCTTGATGATCGCCAGCTCGCTGGAAACGGCCCGGCGATCGTCCTCGGAGAGGGAACCGGTGGCGGCAGTCTGGGTCAGATCCCGCAGACGGCTCAGCATGTTGGTCATGGTCTCGAGCTGGATCTCCCCCTGGGAGAGCTGGCTCTTGGCGTTGGCGATGTTCTTCTGGTACTGCGCCATCGCCGCCTGCTCCTTCTTCAGCCCGAGCAACTGCACGCTGCCCACGGGATCGTCCGAGGGCTGCAGGATCCGCTTGTTGGAGGAGATCTGGCGATCGAGGCGGGCATATTCGCCGAAGCCATGCTGCAGATTGTCGAGCATGCTGAGCTGGATCTGGTTGGTGCTGATACGCATGCGGACTCCGTCAGAACTTGTTGAGGATGGAATTGAAAAGCTGGATTTGATTGGTGCTGATACTCATGCCGGCCTCATCAGAACATGTTCAGGATGGAGTTGAAGAGTTGGATTTGATTGGTGCTGATACTCATGCCGGCCACCTCATCAGAACATGTTCAGGATGGAGTTGAAGAGTTGATCCGAGGTACTGATCACCTTGGCATTGGCCTGATAGGCCTTGGTATAGGCCATGATCTTGACCCCCTCCTCGTCGGTGTTGACCCCGCTGACGCTGCTGAGCTTGGTCGCCAGCTGCTTCTCCATGTTGGCATCGGCCTCCATGGTCGCCTTGGCCTGGCCGCTCTGCACCGCCATCTTGCCGAGCAGGGCGCTGTAGGCGTCGTACTGGCTGTCCTTGATGGTCAGCAGCTCCTGCAAGTTGCGGTTGTCGCCATTGCCGCCGCCCGCCTTGGCGAAGGCCAGGTGATCCCCGGTAAAGCCGTCGGCCACCTTGAGGGTGCCGGAAGGGTTGAGGGGATCGTAGCTGAACAGGGGTTTACCCGGGTCACCATTCAAGTCGATGCCCCCCGCCTGCTTGGCGTTGAAGTCGTCCGCCAGCTTCTTCGCAATCTGGTTCAGCTCGTCGCGCAGGGGGCGCAGCACCGTGGTGCGATACTCCAGCACCCCGGCCAGGGTGCCCCCTTGCAGCTTGGGCACCTCGAAGGATTGCGGCCCGAAGCTCAGGCTCAGAGTATCGCCGGTGAGGGAGAGGGTACTGCTGCTGCCCGCCAGCACCAGGGGCTGACCCTGGGGCAGGCTCAGGGAGAAGGAGCCATCGCTCTGGCGGTTGACCCGCACCTCCATGAAGGTCGACAGCTCACGCACTATCTGCTCGCGGCTGTCTTCCAGGGCCGAGGTGTTGACCCCCTTGGAGGCCTGCTCGCCAATCTGGGTGTTGAGCTCGGCCACCTGTTTCAGATAGCTGTTGACCTGAGTGACTGTGCTGCCGAGCTGATCGTCGATCTGTTTCTCCTGGGTCAGCAGGCTCTCGTTCAGCTGGCCGAAGCGGTTGGCCAGGGCCCCGGCAGAGCTGACGATCTGGCTGCGCTGCGCCGGCGTCTCCGGACTGTCGAGGGCGGCGCTGAGGGAGGCGAAGAAGCTGTCCAACCCCTTGGTGATGTTCATCGATTCGCTGCCAAGCAGCTGCTCTGTGGTGTTGATGTACTGATGAAACGCATAGGAGGAGCCGGTCGAGGAGCGGCTGCGCCAGTGCTGGGACACCAGATAGTCATCGGTGATCCTGCGGACCCCGGTCACCTCGACCCCCATGCCGTTATCCAGTCGGCCAAAGCCGGACAGGCTGCCCATCATGGCTTCCTGGCGGCTGTAACCGACGGTGTTGACGTTGGCGATATTCTGGGCGGTGACGTTTAACGCGATCTGCGCCGCGTTGAGTCCGCTAAAACCGATATTGAGCAGCGACATCAGTCAACTTTCCTCATGTTTGCCGAATTCAGAGGCTGACTGAAGGCAGCCAGGGTCTGGGGTTCTGAAGCGACCACAGGCTCGGCATTCTTTAATGTGGGGGCTAGCTGATTGACCATCTGCTCCTTGAGCCCCATGCCGCCACGCTTGACCAGGCTCATCGCCAGCTGGCTGTCGTACATGTCGCGGTAGAGCGCCTCCCCCTTGATGAGCTTGTCATCGTCATCCTGCATGGCGTCGGAGGCCGAGCGCATGTGCTTGAGCACCGTCTGCAGGAAGCTCACCTCGAACTGGCCGGCCGCCGCCTCCAGGGCCGCGCGCTGATCCGGGTTGCTCTTTATCTGCTGCAGTTCATTGAGATCCTGATAGAAACCAGGCTCAGAGGTAATTCTGGTCATAGAGATCCTTAGATGACCACCAGCTCGCCTTCGAGGGCTCCCGCCTCGTCGAGGGCTTGCAGAATGGCCATGACATCGTCCGGGGTCGCCCCCAGGGAATTCACTGCCTTAACGATCACCTCCAGGGAGGTGCCATCCGGCCAGACAAACATGTTGTTGCGCTCCCGGTCAACCTGGATCTGGGAGTTGGGCGTGGTGGTGGTCCGACCGTTGGAGAAGGCATTGGGCTGACTGACCGTCTGGCTCTCGCCTATGGTCACCGTCAGGCTGCCGTGGCTGACCGCGGCCTTGCGCACCTTGACGCCCTGCCCCATCACCACTGTGCCGGTGCGGCTGTTGAAGACCACCCGCGGTCGCTCCTTGCCCATGTCCACCTGGATGTCCTGCAGCAGCGCCATGAAGGAGATGCGCTGACTCTCGTCACGGGGCGCCGCAATCTGGATGCGCCCGGCGCTGACCGCCTTGGCCACGGGGCCGAGCTGACGGTTGATCTCCCGCTCCACGTTGCGGGCCGTCTTGAAATTCGGCTGATGCAGGTTGAGGGTGACCTCGGGCTTGTCCGAGAAGCTGCTGGCCGCCTCCCGCTCTATGATGGCGCCGTTGGGAATGATGCCCGCCGTCGGCACATTGATGGTGACGGACGAGCCTGACTGACCCTCCGCCTTGACCCCGGCCACCACCAGGTTGCCTTGGGCTACCGCATAGACCTCGCCGTCGATGCCGCGCATGGGCGTCAGCAGCAGGGAGCCGCCCCGCAGGCTCTTGGCATCGCCGATGGAGGTGACCGTCACGTCCACCAGCTGCCCCTTGCCCGCCAGGGCAGGCAGGGTCGCCTGCACCGAGACCGCGGCCACGTTCTTGAGCTTGGGGTCGATGTCATCGGGCAGTTGCACGCCAAACTGCTTGAGCATGTTGGTCATGGACTGGCCGGTGAACTTGACCTGGCTGCGATCCCCGGTGCCGGAGAGGCCGACCACCAGGCCATAGCCCACCAGCTGGTTGGTTCTCATCCCCTGCACATCGGCGATGTCCAGCAGCGCCCGTTTGGCGGGCGCGGCCGCCCCGGCCACCCCAGACAGGGAGAGGCAGAGCAAGGCGATATACCATCTGTTCATCGAAATCCTCACAAGGGGGCGAAGGCGGAGCTGAAGAAGCGCGACAGCCAGCCCATCTGGTTGCTGTCGGCGAGGGCACCGCGACCCGCATAGGTGATGCGGGCATCGGCGATGCGCTGGGAAGAGATGCGGTTGCCCTGATCGATGTCCTCGACCCGCACCATGCCCCCCAGACGGATGTACTCATCCCCCTGGTTGAGGCGGATCCACTTCTCCCCCCGGATCCCCAGCACGCCGTTGGGCATCACCTCGGCCACGGTGACCGTGATGGCCCCCGCCAGGGTGTTCTGCTGGCTGGAGGTGGCGCCACCATCGAAGTCCCGATCCGCCGAGACGGAGGCGCCCCAGTCGGGCCGCGACACGCCACCGATGGAGGGGGCCGGCACATTGATGCTGCTGGCCTTGTTCATGCTGGTGTTGGCTTTCTTGCTGGACTGGGTCCGCTCCTCCAGCATCACGGTCAGGATGTCACCGATGCGATAGGCCCGGCGATCCTGGAACAGGGTCATCATGTAATCGTTACGGTAGAGGCTGCCATCTTCCCCTTTGCCCGTCTTCGTCATCTCGGAGCGGGAGGGTGCCCACTTCTCGTCACCGGGCTCGGGAGCCTGCAACTCATAGGTGGAGCAGCCCCCCAGCAGCAGGCTGACCACGACACAACGCCACATCGCCCTCATCATCACAACGCCTGGGTCACGAACTTGAGCATCTGATCCGCGGAGGAGACCACCTTGGCGTTCATCTCGTAGGCGCGCTGGGTGGTGATCATGTCCACCATCTCCTCCACCACGTTGACGTTGGAGCTCTCCAGGGTGAACTGCTTGATGGCTCCCATGGCCTCTTCCCCCGGCACCCCTTCGATGGCTTCGCCAGAGGCACCGGTCGCCCGATAGAGGTTGCCCCCCAGGGCTTCCAGACCGGCCGGGTTGGAGAAGTTGGTCAGGGTGATGCGCCCCAGCTCGACGTTCTCCTGCTGGCCCGGCAGGGTGGCACTCACTGTGCCGTCGGTGCCGATGGCTATCTTGGTGGCGTTGTCCGGGATCTGGATCTGCGGCAGCATGGGCAAGCCGTCGGCGTTGACCAGCAAGCCTTCCGCGTTGCGGTGCCACTGACCATTGCGGGTATAGGCCGTCTCGCCATCCGGGCGCTCGACCCCGAAGAAGCCGGCACCGACCACCGCCATGTCCAGCTCCTGATTGGTGTTCTGGAACTGACCCGGGGTGAATACCTTCTGGGTGCCGACCACCCGCACACCGTTACCCATCTGGATGCCGATGGGGGACAGGTTCTGCTGATCCTGCTGGGCCCCTGGCTGGCGTTGCACCTGATAGAAGAGATCTTCGAACGCTACCCGATCGCGCTTGAAACCGACCGTGTTGACGTTGGCCAGGTTGTTGGAAATGCTGGCCATCTTGGCATCTTGTGCCGACAGACCCGTTTTACTCACCCAAAGCGCTGCATGCATCTTCGTCTCTCCACCGATTCATTCGGGGGCGCTCAGGCGCCCCATCAACTCTTGTTCACGGTCGGCCGGGGCCACCGCCTTCAATGCCGTCAGCCCTGGCCCGAGATCAGCCGGGCGCCCTGCCTGGCCTGATCGTCTGCCGTCTTCATCAACTTGACCTGCAACTCGAAGTTGCGGGTCAGGGACATGCTGCTGATAAGCTCATCCACCGCGTTCACGTTCGCCCCCTCGAGGAAGCCCGAGGCCAGCACCACCTGTTCGCTGATCTCCGCATCCCCGCCCTGGCGCTGACGGAACAGGCCATCCGGCCCCTTGACCAGCTCGGCCGGGTCCGGATTGACCAGCTTGAGGCGACCCACATCCAGCCGCGCACCGCCACCGGGCGGGGTGATGCTGAGGGAGCCGTCCTTGCCAAAGCTCAGATCCCGATAGGCCGGCAGCACCATCTCGCCGCCGTCCCCGAGCACGGGGCGGCCATTGAGGGTCAAGAGCCCCTCACCGTCCACCTCAAGGTTGCCGGCGCGGGTGTAGGCCTCCTTGCCATCGGCCGTCTGCACAGTGATGAAGCCTTCACCGCGTACCGCCACATCCAGCTTGCGGCCGGTCTGCATCAGGGCGCCCGCCCGAAAGTCGGTCCCCGCCTGCTCCTCCCGGGCCATCACCCGGCTCTGATAGCCGTCGCCAGCCAGGGCATAGGCGGAGGCCCGCTCGAAATCGGCCCGAAAACCGGCGGTGTTGACGTTGGCCAGGTTGTTGGCCCGGATTTGCTGGGCCATCAGGGTATGTTGCGCCCCCGACATGGCGGTATAGATAAGCTTTTCCACGCATCACGCCTTAGAAGGAGTTGAAGAGAACCTGGGTCATCTTGTCAGCCGAGCTGATGGTCTTGGCGTTGGCCTGATAGTTGCGCTGGGAGGTCATCAGGCTCACCAGTTCACCCGTCAGATCGACGTTGGATGCCTCATAGGCCCCCGCCGTCAGACCACCCAGGGTCCCGGTGCCCGGCGCGCCCAGCACCGGCTGGCCCGAGCTGAACGACTGCTGCCAGGTAGTGTTGTTGGTCTGGAGCAGGCCGTTGGGGTTGGTGAAGTTCGCCATCACCACCTGGCCCTGGAGCAGGCTTTGACCGTTGGTGAAGGTGGCGTAGACACCGCCGTCCGCATCCACCCGCACCCCGGTCAGCTCCCCGGAGGTATAGCCGTTGGACTGGTTGCGGGTGGCGTTGAAGTCGGAGGCATACTGGCTGACCTTGGCCAGATCGGCTTTGAGGCTGATGGGCTCGGCGCCGGCGGGGGCCAGGTTCAGCACAGGGGCCGTGGTCGGTGTCTTCAGGGTGCCGTTGGTGTTGAACTCCATGGCCACCGGGGTGCCGGTCTGGGTGCCGTTGAAGGCGTAATTGACCTGCCAGCTGTTGTCACCCGTCTTCACGAAATACTGGGTGACAGTGTGCTCGACCCCGAGGGAGTCATAGACCTTGCTGGACTGGGAGTAGCTGAAGCTGTCGGACTTGGCGGGATCGAAGGGATGCACGGCTTGATCGATGACGCTGGCGTCCGCCTTGAGGTTGGCCACGAACTCCAGGCTGTCGGACGGCTTGGCGGGCAGGCTGCCGGTCTTGACCTGGATGTCCCCCACCACGCCAGACTGCAACTCACCGCCCTCGTTGGTGGTGTAGCCCTGCAGACGGGTGCCGCTGGCGGTGGTCAGATAATTGCTGGCATCCCGCTGGAACATGCCGGCCCGGGTGTAGGAGGTCTGGCCGTTGCCATCCTTGAGCACGAAGAAGCCGTTGCCGGAGATCGCCAGATCCAGCCCGCGCCCGGTGCGGGTCACGTCGCCGTTGCGATCGAAGTTCTGGGAGACGTTGTTCATCTCCACGCCACCGGCCTGACCGCCGCCGTAGATGGCGGCAAACTCGGCACGGCTGGACTTGAAGCCGGCGGTGCTGGCGTTGGCCACGTTGTTGCTGATGACACTCAATTCCTGGTTGACGGCGCGCAGGCCGCTCAGTCCGATACTAAAAGACACAGTTTCGCTCCTATCTGATTACGCCGACTTGCCGAACTGGACGGCACTGAACAGGGGAACATCCCCCACGCCTGCCACTTGCAACATGATCTCGCCCGTGCCCGGCAGGTTGACCCGTTCAACCTCGCTGGCCACATAATTCTTGGTGGTGGTGGCAACCCCGGCGAGGGAGGCCTTCACCTCGAAGCTGTATTCACCGGCGGGCAGGGTCGGCAGCGCATAATCCAGCGCCCCCGCCTTGCTCTCGCCCCAACCCTTGGTCGCGACCAGGGTGCCGTGCTTGTCATACACCTTCAGTTCGACCGTATCGGCCGCACCGGCCAGCTCCACCTGACCACGGATGGCCCCCTCTTTCTGCTGCTCCAGGGTCTGGCTCGGCACCATCACTTCCTGGCCGACCAGGCCAGTGCTCTGCAGCACCTGCTGGGTATCCATCATGTTGATGGACTTCTGTTGCAACACCTTGAGCCCTTCCACCCCCTCCACCATGCTGAACTGCGCCAGCTGGGTGACGTACTGGGCCCCGTCCAGCGGGTTGGTCGGATCCTGGTTCTGGATCTGGGCCACCATCATCTGCAGGAATTCGTTGCGCAGCTGTGCGCCCTGACCGGCAGTCGTGTTGTTGCTGGCGATATCTGGCGTCGCCGAGTACTGGCTGGCACTGCGGGCGGTATCCAGACCGCTGACCTGTGGCAGGCTCATTTATGCCCCCTGACCGAGACGCAGCAGCCCTTGCTGCATGCTGTTGACGCGGTTGATCACCTCGACCGAGGTCTCGAATCCCCGGGAGGCGCTCATCATGTCCGCCATCTCCTCCACCGCATTGACGTTGGAGTAGTAAACGAAGCCATCGCCATCGGCCAAGGGGTTGGTCGGTTCGAGGCGCTTCTCCACCTGGCGGTCCGACTGCACTATGCCGGCGATCTGCACCTGGGCGGCGCCGAGCCCCTCGGCATCCTGCACCCGTTGGTAGAGGGTGGAGAAGACCGGCTTGATGGCCCGGAACGCGGCATCTTCGCTGCCGGCGGCGCTGTCGACGTTGGCGAGGTTGGAGGCGACGGTGTCGAGGCGGACGGTTTGCGCCCGCATGGCACTGCCGGCGATGTCATAGATGCGATTGAACGACATGATTAACGGCCCTCGATCGCCTTGGCGATCCCGGTGATTTTCATATTCAAGAAGGTGAGGCTGGTCTGAAAGTCGGTGGCATTGCTGGCAAACTTGCTCTGCTCCACGCTGAGCTCGGCGGTGTTGCCGTCCATGGAGACCTGGTAGGGAATGCGATAGAGGGGATGCTTCATGTCGGTCTCGCCCTGGCTGATGGCGCTGCCCTGCTCGCCCGCCGCGACCTGCTGAGCGACGCGACCGAGGATCGACTTGTAGTCGACATCCCGCGCCAGATAGCCAGGGGTATCCACATTGGCCAAGTTCCCTGCCAGAATACGGGCTCTGTCCGCCCGCACATCGAGGGCATAGGGGTGCACGCCAAGCGCGCTGTCAAATGAGATACTCATGCTTCATCCTTCTTGTGAACCAGTCAGACCAGTGCATCCTTTATCAAGACTCATGCCAATCATGAAAAACCGTTATTTCCGCTGGTCTGGGCATAGACTGCGACTGATGGCGCAGGCAAAAGGGGAAGCGTTGTTTCCCACATGGAAGCGAGGGGGCCTGCTCGCCCTGCTGATCCTGGCGCTGCCCCTGCGGGCCGAACCCGAACCGCTGGCGCAACGGCTGACCGACGGACTCAAGGAAGATGCGACGCTGGCCCTGCGCGACTATCTGCAGCAACAGGGCTGGCCAGACACCCAGGCCGACTATCAGGTCTGGCTCTCCCCCGCCGTGGCCCATCTTCCCCCCTGCCAGCAGGCGGTGCGGTACCAGGCGGGCGGGCAGTATCGCCAGCCCTGGGGGCGGCGGCCCTATCTGGTGGAGTGTACCGAGCCGGCCTGGCAGCTCAGGGCGCGGGTGGAGGTCACCCTGATGCTGCCGGTCTGGGTGACGGCGCAGGAGATCCAGAAAGGGCAGACCATAGGGCCGGGGGATCTGCTCGAGAAGTCCCTCGACGTCAGCCGGTTGCAGCGCGGTTTCGTCCCAAGCAGTGAGTCCCTGGTGGGCAGCAAGAGCACCCGCCACCTCAGGATGGGCCAGCTGATAGGGGAACTTGACTTGCAGCTGGCCTGGGCCGTCCGGGCGGGGGAAGGGGTATTGATCAGGGCGGGCCAGCAGGGCTTTTCCGCCACCACCCGTGGCACTGCACTGACCAATGCCGCCATTGGCGAGGGGGTCAGGGTCAGAAACCTCAGCTCGGGCAAGGAGATCCAGGCCTGGGTGATCGACAAGGGGGAAGTCGAAACCCGTTTTTAGCCAGAAGGAGGAGTTTGATTCAAGTTCGGCCGCTTTCGGGTCGCCTTTCAGAGATAGACCATCAGGAATTGACGTTATGAAAATCACACGCACCGACCCTATCTATGTTCAACCCCAGCAGCAGCGCAAGCCGGAGTCGGCGGCCACGGCGCAGCCACGGGCCGGCCAGGGGGATGCCCTGATCAGCAGCACGGCCCAGAGCATCAATCAGGCAAGGTCCCAGCTGGCATCCACTTCTGACGTGGACATGGAGAAGGTGAACCAGATCCGCCAGGCCATCAGCGAGGGCCGGCTCGAGCTCGACATGGATGCCCTGAGTCAGGCCATCCTGGACATGCACCGCCGATGAGCATGGCCCCCAAGCTGAGGGTCAAGGAGCTGATCATCGGCATCCAGCAGGACTGCGGCCGCTACGCCGACCTGCAGCAGTTGCTGCTCAACCAGCACTCTCTTCTGGCCAACCATGATGTCGAGGGGCTGACCGGGCACAACCGGCAGCAGACCCGGCTGATGGCCGACATCCAGCAACAGGCCCAGCAACGCTGTCAGCACCTGCTGGCGCTCGGGCTCAAACCCGACGAGCAGGGCATGGCGACGCTCATCACCAGGCTGCCCGACCCGCTGCAACAGCGCGTCGGCGAGCAATGGCAGCGCCTCGAGTGGCTGTTGCAGCAGTGCCGGCGACAGAACGAACTCAACGGACGCCTGCTGGCCGGCCAGATCGAAACGATCAACACCCTGCTGGGCCAGGAGTCATCCTATGGCAGGCAGGAACACTTCCCCGACTGAATCGTCAGCGCCCCTGCAGGGTGCGATGACGCAGGCTGGCAAGCTCGTCCAGTTGCCGTTGCTCCCCTGACTCCTGCCGCTGGCGCGCCGCCAGAGCCCGCTTGTCCAGCAACAGTTCCAGCCCCTTGACCCGGCCAAATTGCTTGAGCAGTTGTCCCTCGTGGCGCGCCAGGTCGAGGCTGGCCAGCGCGGACTGCTGCACCTGGTGATCCAGCAGGTGGCGCAGTTGCCCCTGCATCTGCTGCTTGTTCTGCCACAGCAGGGGATGGAAGCTGGCCGAGCCCGGTTGCAGGGTATCGATCACCTCTTTCAATTTCACGGCACGCAACTCTTCACGCATGGCCAGATCGCGCAGCCGCTGTCGCTCCTTGCCCATGGTATCCAGGGCATCCTGTTGCAACCCGAGGTAGGATTTCAGCATGGGGCGTCCTTAGGCTCTGCCAAGCACTTGCTTGAGGCCGCTCACCACCTGGGTGATGGGGGTCTCTTCATGGATGCCCTGCTGCAGGAAGCTGGCGATGGCGGGATAGCGCTGCACGGCTTCGTCCATCTGGGGATCGGCGCCGGGCTGATAGCCACCGAGGGGCAGCAGCTCGCGCACCTGCTGATAGCGACCCCACAGCTGGCGCAGGTTCACCGCCAGCCCTTGCCACTCCTGGGGCACCACCTGCGGCATCACCCGGCTCACCGAGGCGCCGATGTCGATGGCGGGATAGTGTCCCTCCTCCGCCAGCCGCCGCGTCAGCACTATGTGTCCATCGAGAATGGCCCTGGCGGCATCCACCACGGGATCCTGCTGATCATCCCCCTCCGCCAGCACTGTATAGAAGGCACTCAGGCTGCCGTCGGTACGGGTGCCATTGCCCGCCCGCTCCACCAGCTGGGTCAGCATGCTGAACACCGAGGGCGGATAGCCACGGGTGGCGGGCGGCTCTCCGATCGCCAGGGCGATTTCCCGCTGGGCCTGGGCATAGCGGGTCAGGGAGTCCATCAGCAGCAGCACATCCTGGCCCTGCTCACGGAAATACTCGGCGATGCGGTGGCACAGCTGGGCGGCCCGCAGGCGCATCAGCGGGGATTGATCCGCGGGCGCCGCGATCACCACGGCGCGGGCCAGCCCCTCTGTTCCCAGGCTGTGCTCGATGAACTCCCGCACCTCCCGGCCCCGTTCGCCGATGAGCCCCACCACCACTATCTGGGCGCTGGTATTGCGCGTCATCATGCCGAGCAGCATGCTCTTGCCCACCCCTGAGCCGGCAAACAGCCCCAGTCGCTGGCCCTTGCCGACCGTCAGCAGGCCGTTGATGGCGCGAATGCCCACATCCAGGGGTTCGCGCACCGGGGTGCGCAGCAGGGGGTTGGGGGGAGGAGAGAACAGGGGAACCCGCTCTCCCTCATCTGACAGCGGACGACCGTCCAGGGGATGCAGCAGGCCGTCCAGTACCCGGCCGAGCAGGTGTTCGCCGACCACTATGGTCTCCTCCCCGTCGATGGGCAGCACCCGGGCACCGGCATAGAGGCCGCTCATGGGTTGCAGGGGCATCAGATAGGATATGTCGCGGTTGAAGCCGACCACCTCGGCCAGCAGGGAGTCACCCGTTGCCGTTTCCACCCGGCAGCGCTGCCCCATCACCAGCTGACAGCCCACCACTTCCAGGGTCAGCCCGGTGACGCGCACCAGGCGGCCATAACGACGAAAGCCCGGGATCTCGTCCAGGCTGTCCAGCGCCGAGGTCAGCGCCTGCTGCAACGCCTCATGCATCCCGAGGCAGTTCCAGGGTCTGGTTGAGCTGCTCGATGCAACGACTGAGTCGCTCCCCCGTGTTGATCTCGATCACCGCGGCCCGGGTCTCGATCCGGGCGTCACCGACCCCCAGGGCCCCATCCACCTGCAGCGGCCACTTCTCGCAGCGGGTCACCCCCTGCTCGGCCAGGCGCTGTCTGTCCCCCTCATTGAGGTAGATCACCAGATCTTCCGACTCGCTCGGCAGGGTCGCCATGGCCTGTTCGACCTGCTGGAGCACCTGCTGCGGGTTGAGGGTGAATTCGGCCTGGATCACCCGCTTGGCCACCTGGGCGACCAGTTGGGCGATCAACGCCTTCTGCTCCAGCATCCGGGCCCGGGTCAGAGACTCCCACTGCTGTTGCAGCTTGGCAAAGGGGACCATGGCCTGATCGAACGAGGCCCTGCCCTCGGCCAGCCCCTGGGCCAGGCCACGCACCTGTCCCTGTTGCAGGCCCTTGGCCTCCCCTTCAATCAGACCGCTGGTCAGCCCCTGCTGGTAACCGGCCTGATACCCTTCGGTCTGTCCCTGCTCCAGCCCCTGCTGATAACCGTATTCGAACTCTTCCTGCTGGCTCCTGGCCTCTTCCCCGCTCTGTCCCAGTGCCGGGAAACGGTAGAGACGGGTGGCACCGGCCGCCAGTTTGCGAACATGCTGACTCATGCCTGTCTCCTGTTAGCTGACGGTGGCTTCTTCGAACAGCTGGAACTCGATCTCGCCCTGCTCCACCAGTTCCCGCACCAGTTGCATCACCTCTTCCCTGGCCTGCTCCACCTTGCGCAGGGAGACGCTGCCCTGATCCTGGATCTGGGCTTCCAGTGCCTGCGCCATCCGCTTGGGCATGGCCCCCAGCACCACCTTGCGAAAACCGGCGTCGGTATTCTTCAGGGCCAGCGCCAGCAGATCCGCCGGCAGCTCCTGCACCAGACGCTGCAGGGTGTCGTCGCTCTGGCGACGCAGGGCCATGAAGTCGAACATGTTCTTCTCGATCTCGAGGGCCATGTCGCCGTCGTGTTCCCGCAGCAGGGAGAGCATCTGCTCCTTGTCACCCTGATAGCGATTGAGGATGTCGGCCACCTGGCGCACCCCGTTCACCTTGGCGCCGGACTGATCGGCCACGTAGGCGAGACAGCGATCCAGGGTCAGCCTCAGCTCGGCCAGCACATGCTCGCTGACCGAGCTGAGGCTGGCGACCCGGACCAGCAGATCGTCGTGGAGCGACCCCGGCAGGGCATCGAGCACGGCCGAGGCGGTCTGGGGCGGCAGGAAGGCGAGCAGCACCGCCTGCATCTGGGGGTGTTCGTTGCGAAAGAAGCGGGCGAGGACATCCGCGGGCACCCATTGCAGGCGCTGGATATCCTGGCTCATCGCATCGCCGTAGAGGCTGTCGAGCAGGCTGCGGGAGAGGCGCTGACCCAGCGCCAGATCCAGGGTCTGCTCCAGGTATTCTCGGGACGCGCTGCCGATGCCGCTCTGCTCGCGATACTGGTTGAAGAACTGCTGCAGGGTCCACTTTGCCTCTATCGAGCTCACGCCGGAGAGGCCAGCCATCTTGGAGATGAGCCGTTGCACCTCGTCCCGCGACAGCTTCTGCATCACCTTGGCGGCCGCCTCTGTGCCCATGCTCAGCAGCAGGATGGCGGCCTTCTCTAGGTTGTCGATGTCGATGTCGACCGCGCTCTGGTTCAGATTACCGTTGTTCATTGCCACTCACCCATTGTCTGACCACTTCCGCCACCCGGGCAGTGTCTTTATCCACCAGCAGTTGCAGGTGCTTGAGCTGCACCTCCAGCTCGGAGCCAGGCTCCGGCAGCGCCTCCAGATCCAGCGAGGAGAACTGGGGTTCCAGCTTGTATTCCGCCTGCTGCAGGCTCTTGCCAACCGCAGTACCGTCACTCTCGTCATCCCCGTCACGGCGCATGGAGAGGCCTATGGTCGGCTCTTGCGCCTCATCCTGCTCCTGTTCCGACTCGGCATCAGGATATTGCTGGGTACGCACCAGGTGCTTCACCAGGGGGCGAATGCCGAAGAACACCAGAGTCAGCCCCAGCAGGCCACCCACCAGGTAGCGCAGAGAGTCTTGCCAGAAAGGGGTCTCCAGCCAGCTCGACTCCGGTGGCGTCACAGGCACGGCGCCGGTGAAGTCGAACACCTGCAGGCTGATCTGATCGCCACGCACATTGTCAAAGCCGACCGAGCGCTCCACCATCTGGCGGATCTGCTCCAGCTGCTCGGCGCTCCAGCCCCCCTTGGGGCCGCTCTGCTGATTGAGCAGGATGGAGACGTTCATCCGCTCCAGCCGTCCCTGCTGATAGCGGGTGTGCACTATGGTGCGGCTGTTCTCGTACTGCTTGCTGACCTCCTGCCGTTCGGTGCGGGTGTCATTCTTGGCAGGCTCCGGCGCCGCCGCATTCCCCTCGGCAGCCTGATCGGTCTGGGGCGCCGTCTCGGGAGGACGGTTGGAGAGAGCCCCCGGAATGCCGAGCGCCAGGGCATCTATGGTCTTGTCGGACTTGTTGGATTCCTTGGTCACCACCCCATTGGGATCCAGCTGTTGCTGGGTCTCTTCCACCGCGTTGAAGTTGACGTCAGCGGCGATCTGGACCCGGAAGTTGCCGGTGCCCAGCATGGGGTAGAGCATGTCGCTGGCACGCTGGCGGATGTACTGCTCCAGCTTGCGCACGTATTCCATCTGCTGGACGCTCTGCTTGCCGAAGCCCGCCTTGTCGCCAAGCTCGGCACTCAACAATTGGCCCGCCTGATCCACTATGGTCACGGCACCGGGCTTCATGCCCGAGATGCTGCCCGCCACCAGATTGGCGATGGCCTCGACCTGACCCGGCTCCATGGACTGGCCGGGTTGCAGATCCAGCATCACGGAGGCGCTGGGCTTCTCTTCGTCACGGCCGACAAACAGGGTCCGCTTGGGGATGGCCAGATGCACCCGGGCACTGCGCACCGCATCCAGCGAGATGATGGTTCTGGCCAGCTCCCCTTCCAGGGCATGGCGATAACGCGCCCCTTCCATGAACTCGCTGGTGCCAAGACCTGTCACTGTGTCCAACCCCTCGAGGCCGGCCGGCATGGCCGCCCTGACCCCGCGCGCCGCCAGCGCCATGCGCACGTGGGCGAGCTGGCTCTCCGGCACCAGTATCTGGCCCGAGCTTTTCTCCAGCCGGAAGGGCACCTGCTCCTTCTCCAGCATCTCCATGATGTTGGCGGTGTCGTAGAGCTCCTGCTTGCCGTAGAGGGGCACATAGTTCTTGCTGGAGGTCCAGAGGATCACCACTATGGTGCCCGCCACTATGGCGGCGAGCAGCGCTATGGTCAGGATGGATTTGTTGTCCCGGGACAGGGTGCGCCAGTTGCGCATCCCTTCCTGTACCCGGGCGATCAGGGAGCCCGACGCCCCCGGCGAGGATGATACCAATTCAGTCATGACCTACCCTCAGAGCGGCATGCGCATGATGTCATCGAAGCCGGTCATCAGTTTGTTGCGCACCTGCATCAGGGCGGAAAAACTGAGACCTGCCTTCTGGCTGGCCACCATGGCCCCCACCAGATCGTCGCTCTGACCCGCGTCGACGGCGGTCATCAGGCTGGACGCGATATTCTGCTGTTCGTTGACCCGGCCGACGACGTCACGCATGGCGTCGCTGAACGAGACAGCCGAGGCGTCGTTAGGCTCGATGGAGGGGGTGTGACTGGCAACGCGCTGCATTTCCTGCATCTGCTGCAGTAGCGTCACCTGTGATGACATGATCTCAATCTTCACTCGGTTATCCCTTAGTTTTGAATCTGCTGCTCGACATCGATGCCCTGCTCGCGCATGGCAGCCAGCTTGTATCTAAGTGCCCGGGTCGTCATCCCAAGGGCTTCGGCCGTACGAGTCCGGTGACCACGAAAACGGCGCAACGTCTCCAGGACGAATTGAAATTCGGCATGCCGTTTGGTCTCGCTGAGCCCCTCCGGGGCCGCAAGCGTCTGCGGTAACAGGTTGTCGGCTTCGACGGCATAATGGGGCAGCATCAAATCGACCGCCTGAATATGCAATCCGCGAGCCATAATAAGCGCCCGCTGGATCACGTTGTCCAGTTCACGCACATTGCCCGGCCAGTCATAGGAGAGCAGCTGTTTGCAGGCGCTCTCGCTGAGGCGATACCCCTGCTGGGCGGCGTAGCGCTCGATGAAATACTCCGCCAGCGGCAGTATGTCGTCCGGCCGCTCCCGCAGGGCGGGCCAGCTCATGGGCAGCACATCGAGGCGGTAGAAGAGGTCCTCGCGAAACGCCCCCTGCAACACCAGCTCCCTCAGGTCTCTGTTGCTGGCGGCGATGATCCGCACATCCAGCGCAATCACCTGATGGCTGCCCAGCCGCTCGACCTCTTTCTCCTGCAGCACCCGCAGCAGCTTGGCCTGCAATGCCAGCGGCAGTTCGGAGATCTCGTCGAGCAACAGGGTGCCCCCCTGAGCCAGCTCGAACTTGCCCTGCTGGCTGGCGGTCGCGCCGGTAAAGGCTCCCTTGCTGTGTCCGAACAGGATGGATTCGAGCATGGCTTCGGGGATGGCGGCACAGTTGATGGCCACGAAGGGCTTGCCCGCCCGACTGGACATCTCGTGGATGTAGCGTGCCAGCCGCTCCTTGCCCGTCCCCGACTCGCCGCCGATGAGAATGGTGGCCGAGGTCTTGGCCGCCCGCCTGGCGAGCTGCAATACCTGCAGGCTCAGAGGCGAGGTGGCGATCAGGTTGGGAATGGCCTGACGCAGACGCAGGGACCCCTTCACCACATCGAGGATCTGGCGCTGACTGAAAGGCTTGATGATGTAATCGATGGCGCCGGCCCGCATGGCTTCCGCCGCCAGATAGGCCTGGTGCTCATTGACCAGGATGACGCAGTCGGTATCCGCCAGCTCCTGCACCATGGCGGGTCCGGCCTCGGTCATGACCGCCATGTCGAGCAGCACGAGATCGGCTGAATGGTTCGAGAGAAATTGCTTGGCCAGCGGGACAGAATTCAGGCAAGAGACTCGATAACCTGCATTCAACAATATTCCCTCAATACCATCCCCATTTGAGGATGAAGAGGAGACTAATAATAAATGAGCATGCGTTTCAATACCGACAGGTATTGAACTTTCTTTGATAGATAAATCAGAAAACATATTAACCCGAACCTGTGATTGCACATGAATCAATCAACAGAACTGACGCTCAAAAATAAAAACGCACCAAGACGGAGCAGCACCTCTTATTGAGCGCTTACCCTATATCGGTATGAAAACAAGGCTGGAATCATGACCTTGGTAACCCCGCTATCATTAGCATCAATGCCGTTAGACCGGAGGCTTTGCGTCCTGACTTTTCAGTTCAGTTTGCCTTTATCATGCGACGACCCGTATTAGGATGGCATGGCTTGGTTGTCCTTAAGCCATGTGACACATCTGACTGTTTCTATTTTATTTTTTCACTGTCAGTCTGTGTCGCGTCAAAAGCCGCCACATCATAACGGCTTTATATGACAATTCAAGCAAATGTGCGGAATAGTCTCTTCCTGTCGGCAGAGGGCCAAGGCAATTCAACTTCAGCCCAGGGTGCCAATTACCTCGACCCGCAAATCTTCCGGGATCTCGTTATAAGAGAGCACTTTGAGACCTTTCGAGAAGGATCGGGCATAGCGGGCGATCAGGGGCCTGAGCTGGGGCATGACCACCAGCACGGGCGCATACCCCTGTTGCTGCAACTGCTCCTTCACCAGCGGCATGTTCTGCTGCAACTGCGCCAGCAATTGCGGGTCGACCGGGAAGCTGTCCAGCTGGATCTTTCCCTGCTGCTGGGACTGGTTCATTGCGCTCAGCAGGGTCTGCTCCAGCCGGTCATCCAGGGTGAAGGCCGCCAGTATGTCGCGGGATCCGATCGCCTGCCTGACGATCTGGCGCTTGAGGGCGCAGCGCACGTCCGAGGCCAGCAGCACAGGGTCCTTGGTCAGCTCGCTCGCATCCAGCAAGGTGGTGGCTATGGTGCGGATGTCGGTGAGGCTGATCTGCTCCTTGAGCAACTGACGGAAGACCCGCAGTTGCTGCATCTGGGTCAGGGCCAGATTGAGCTCTTCCGCCAGGCGGGGGGACTGGGTGGCCAGATACTGGCCCAGCTTGCCCACCTCGTCATGACCGAAGAGCCCATCGAGCTGCTCCCTGAGCAGCTTGCTGGCATGGGTGGCAATGACGGTGGCGGAGTCAACCACGGAGTAACCCAGGTTGAGCGCCTTGGCCTTGTTGTCCGGCGAGATCCAGACAGCGTTCATGCCATAGGCCGGATCCTGGGTCAGCTCACCGTCCAGGGCACCATAAGTCTCGCCGCTGCTGATGGCCATCAGCCGCTGGCAATCCACATTGCCCGTGGCCAGGGCGATGCCAGACAGCTTGATGCGATACTGCTCCGGTTGCAGTTGCAGGTTGTCCCGCACCCGGATCTCGGGCAGCAGGAAACCGTACTGCTCCGAGAGTGTCTTGCGAATGCCGCGCACCCGGGCGAGCAGCTCGGCCCCCTTGTTCGCCTCGGCCAGCGGTACCAGCCGATAACCCAATTCGATGGCGACCGCGTCCACCGGCGGCAGATCCTGCCAGTCCAGCCCTTGCGGCTCCGGCTGCACCATCTGCCTCGTCAGCTCCTCGGCCGCATCCAGGGCAGGATCCTTTGCCCGGCGCTGGCTGACGCTCCAGCCGGTCCAGGCCAGCACGGCGGCAAAGCTGAGGAAGGCCAGCATGGGCATACCGGGTACCAGGCCCAGGATCAGCATGATGGCCGCCGCCGTATAGATGACCCGGGGAGAGGCGAGGATCTGCTGGCCGACCTGGTCCGACATCTCTCCCTCGTCACTCACGCGAGTGACTATGATGGCCGCCGCGGTGGACATCAGCAGGGAGGGGATCTGGGCGACCAGACCATCACCTATGGTGAGCAGGGCATAGATGCGGAAGGCATCGGAGACCGGCAGCGAGTGCTGGAAGATACCGATGGCGAGACCGCCCACCAGGTTGATGATCAGCACCAGCAGGCCGGCGATGGCATCGCCACGGACAAACTTGGAGGCCCCGTCCATGGCGCCGTAGAAGTCAGCTTCCCTGGCGATCTCTTCCCGCCTGGCACGGGCTTGGTGCTGATCCAGGGTACCGGCGTTGAGATCGGCATCTATGGCCATCTGCTTGCCCGGCATGGCATCCAGGGTGAAGCGGGCGGAGACTTCGGAGATCCGCTCCCCCCCCTTGGTGATCACCACGAAGTTGATGATCATCAGGATCACGAACACCACCAGGCCCACCACGTAGTTGCCACCGATCACCACTTCCCCGAAGGCCTGGATGACCTTGCCGGCGGCCTCGTTGCCCTCATGACCATGGAGCAGCACCACCCGGGTGGAAGCGACGTTGAGGGACAACCGCATCAGGGTAGCCACCAGCAGCACGGTCGGGAACACGGAGAAATCGAGCGGGCGGCGAGCGGAGACAGAGACCAGCAGCACCAGCACCGCCAGCACTATGTTGAAGGTGAACAGGGCGTCCAGCAGCCAACCGGGCAGAGGCAGTATCATCATCGCCAGGATGGCCAGCAGCATCATGGGGATAGCCGTATAGGATTGGGTCAATACACGCCAGTTCACAACTTACCTCTCAGGTTGACGTAACTCGGGCGGCACATGCAAAGGAGCAAGGGGATTGGGTTTTTTGCCCTTGCCTGCCTCATAGGCCCGTAACTGCAATACGTGGTTCAATACATAGGCGACCGCTGTGTAGAGGCCCGCCGGCACTTCCTGATCCACCCGGGTGGAGTAGTAGATGGCCCGGGTCAGCTCAGGCAGGCTCATCACCATCTTGTCGTGTTGCCTGGCGACCTCGCGGATCCGCTCCGCCATGCCGTCTATGCCCTTGGCAATCACATAGGGGGCGTTGGCCCGCGCGGGATCATACTTGATGGCGACCGCGTAATGGGTCGGGTTCACTATGATCACGTCTGCCTGGGGCACCCGCTGTTCGATGCGCGCCCGCGCCAGCATGCCCTGCACCTGGCGGATCCTGGCCTTGATCTCGGGGCGCCCCTCGCTGTTCTTGTGCTCGTCCTTGACTTCCTGCTTGGTCATCTTCAACTGCTTGTTCAAAGACCAGCGCTGATAGGGGACATCCAGCACGGCGATCAGCATCTGCACGCTGCCTAGCAAGATAAATGCCTGAGAGAGAATGCTCAGCGCCTGTTCCATGGCGGCCTGGGGCGGCATGCGGTTCATCATCATCAACAGGGGCCACTGATGCTGGAGCATCAGGGCCAGGGTGCCGCCGATCAGCAGCACCTTGAGAAGGGATTTCAGCAGCTCCATCAGGCTGTGGGTCGAGAACATCCGCTTGAGGCCCTTGAGCGGGTTGAGCTTCTCCCCGCTTGGCATCAGCTTCTTCCAGACCAGCACCATGCCCCCCGGCACTATGCTGAGCAGGACCAGCAACAGGGCGAGCAGGCCGAACAGCGGCAGCAGGACCCACAACATGCCGATCAGCGCATCTGCGGTCCACTGGATCATCATCTGCGGATCCCGCGCCCCCTGCCAGTTGAAGCGCTGGGGCTGCTTCATCAGCTCGGCAAAGAAAAGACCGAAGCTCGGCACCATCCACTGCATGGCCAGCCCGCCTATCAGCAGCAGACCGGCGGAGCTCAGCTCCTTGGAGCGCGCTATCTGCCCCTCTTCCCGCGCCTTGCGCCGTTTCTGGGTGGAGGCCTCTTCGGTTTTGTCCTGGGCGCTGTTCTGACTCATGTCGGCGTCAACGCCCTGAGCTGGGCCAGCACATGAGCGACCAGATCCAGATACCGGGCTGGCACACCGCTGATGGAGATGGCCATGGTGAGCAGCCCCAGCAACAGCGTCATGGGGAAGCCCAGAGAGAAGATGTTCAGGGAGGGGGCGGTACGATTAAGCACCCCGAAGGTGAGGTTGACCATCAGCATGGCCACCACGGCAGGCAGGGTCAGGATCAGGGCCGCCCCTATGCTCCAGCCGAACAGGTCGATGACCCCCTTCAGGTCCAGCGCGTAGAGGGAGGCGCCCGGTGGCCAGCTGCGCAGGCTCTGCACCAGCACCTCCAGGGTCACCAGATGACCGTTCAGGCCGAGGAACAGCAGCGAGCAGAAGATCAGCATGATCTGGCTGACGATGGGCGCCGTGTCCCCGTTGGACGGATCATTCATCACCGCCATCGCCAGGCCCATCTGCATGGAGAGGATCTGGCCCGCTATGGTCATCACCATGAACAGCATCTGGATGCAGAGCCCGAACAGCAGGCCGAACAGCAGCTGCTCCAGGGTCAGCACCATCATGCCGACGCTGAAGGGATCCAGTGCCGGCATGCCTTTGAGCATGGGGGCAATCAGCAGGCTGATGACGAAGGCCAGAAAGATGCGAACCTGGGCCGGAATGCGGCCATCACCAAACACCGGCATCACCCAGAAGGCTGCCGCGATACGAATGAAGGGCCACCACCACTGTCCCAGCCAGGCGGTCAGCTCGGCCGCACTGAGCGACAGCAGGGAGTTCATCCGATGAGCCCGGGGATCTTCTGGAACAGGTCGGAAAACAGGGTGGTGATCTGCGACAGCAGCCAGTTGCCCGTGAAGATCAGCGTCAACAGGGTCACGATGAAACGGGGCAGGAAGCTGAGGGTCTGCTCCTGGATCTGGGGCGCGGCCTGGAAGATGCTGACCACCAGACCGACGATGAGGCCGGGCACGATCAGCACCGAGACCATGATGACCACCAGATTCACGGCGCCCCCGACCAGGGCCACGCTCTGTTCAGGTGTCACCTCAGCCTCCGCCGCCGAAACTGGCCGCCAGGGTACCGACCGTCATGGACCAGCCATCCACCAGCACGAAGACCATCAGCTTGAATGGCAACGAGATGATGAGGGGCGAGAGCATCATCATCCCCATCGCCATCAGCACGCTGGCGACCACCAGATCGATGACCAGGAAGGGAATGAACAGCATGAAACCTATCTGGAAGGCGGTGTTCAGCTCGCTCAATACGAAGGCGGGCAGCAGCACGCCGAAGGGCACCTCGCTCTTGGCGAGGGTGGTGGGCTCGCCGGAGATGCGTAGCATCTGCTCCAGATCCGGCTCCCGGGTCTGGGCCAGCATGAATTGCCGCAGGGGTTTCTCCGCCCGGGCCAGCCCCTCGGTCAGGGTAATCTCGTTCTGGTCATAGGGCACGAAGGCGTGCTGATACATCTCGGTCCAGACCGGTCTCATGATCACCAGGGTCAGGATCAGGCTGATGCCGATCAGCACCCGGTTGGGGGGGCTCTGCTGCAACCCCATGGCCTGACGCAGGATGGCCAGCACTATGATGATCCGGGTGAAGCTGGTCATCATCAGCAGCAGGGTCGGCAACAGACCCAGCAGGGTCATGAAGAAGAGGATCTGCAGCTTGATGCTGTAATCCTCGCCCCCGGTATCGCTGGGGGAGACAGAGAACAGCGTCATGTCTGCGCCCCAGCTCGGCAGCGCGAACAGCAGCAGGGCAACCGGCAGATAACGCATCAGTCGTTCATGCCACCCAGCAGCTTGGTGTCGACCACGTCGACCAGGCGCAGGCCGTACTTGCCATTCACCACCACCACCTCGCCCCTGGCCAGCAGGCGACCATTGACCCGCACATCCAGCGGTTCGCCCGCCAGCTTGTCCAGCTCGATGACGGCCCCCTCTTCCACCTTCATCAGTTCACCCAGCGCGACTTCGGTGCTGGCCACTTCCAGCGTCACCTTGACAGGGATCTGATGAAAGAAGGAGAGATCCCGCTGCTTGCTGCTACTGGTGGGCGCCATGTAGTCGGCCGCACTCGGCATGCTGATATCATCACCAAACAGCTGATCCAGGCCATCCAGATCCAGCGGGTCATTCATGTTGTGCTCGTTCACGATTCGACTACTCCTCTACCACAGTCGCAACCTGATACACCAGGCTGCCTTTATGTTCAGCAATGCGTCCATTAAAACAGGGGCGGTTGCCGATCAGGGCCGGCACCACCTCGGGCAAATCCAGGGAGAGCACATCCCCCACCTTGAGGCATTCCAGATCCGCCAGCGTCATGGACATCTGCCCCATGACCACCCGCAGTTGCACCGGCACCTGGATCAGGGCCTGCTCCAGCTGCGCCTTCTGCACGGGATGACCGGCTCCTATGCTGAGGGTCTCCTCGGGAGGCGCCAGCCAGAACTGCCAGTCATGGGTGCTGCCACCGGCCAGCATGCTGGCCTGTGTCAACCAGAGCCGGGTTGCCGGCACCGCATCCCGGGTGATCAGGGTCAGCTGCCAGGCGAGGTCTCCCTGACCGAGACAGGCAGACCAGATGTCGATCTGGTACTGGCATAACCGCAGCAGCAATCGCTGCTCGGTATCGGTCAATCCCCTGCCATGGGCGGTCGTGGCGCCCTTGTGTTGCAGGGAGCCACCAAAGAACAGCACGGCAAGTTGATAGATGACGGTGGGAGAGATGGAGAAATAGGCGACACGCTGGGCATCCAGCGGGGTGCGCGCCTCGACCCAGATCAGGGTATCGTCGCGATCCTGGGGCAGAGCGGAAGAGAAATCCTGATAACCCAGTTCGCAATCCGCCGCATTGAACAGCTGGGCCATGCAGCCCGATGCCTGCTGCGAAAAAGAGCCTAACTGGGCGTTGAGCTGCTTGAGCCGCGCCTGATTGGCTCGCTCGACGCCCAGCAGATCATAATGGGGAAGGGTTTTGCCCCGCTGCGCACAGAGCAACCGGGAAGGTGTGAGCATTACGCCGCTTGATGACATTACAAATCCACCTTTGCCATTTTCATCTCGCCCTACTGCCTTATAGAGACACTCATCAGGCCAGCCGCGTGATCGATACCAATAGTCCAGCCGACATAGAGCGACCGAAACGGGCGAGAACTTTATTACAAAACCCCAAAAGGCGCCACGCAGCCGCATGACAAGCCGCAAATAAAAATCCCGGCACCAGAGGTGCCGGGATTTCAAGGTAATCACTTACCAGAAATAGGTCGGAGTCGGCCTGTAAGCCGGGTTCTGTACCGGGTTGCCCCGGGTAGCAATCATTCCTCTAGGCCAGCAATCGCTCACTGGCTCAAGCAACCTACCCGCCCCCAACGCGGGCCGCGCCAATAGGGGCCTATTTGGTCTTGCTTCGGGTGGAGTTTACCGTGCCACGAACTGTTGCCAGTCGCGCGGTGCGCTCTTACCGCACCCTTTCACCCTTACCTGATCCCTTGCGGGCCATCGGCGGTTTGCTCTCTGTTGCACTGGTCGTAGGCTCGCGCCTCCCAGGCGTTACCTGGCACCCTGCCCTATGAAGCCCGGACTTTCCTCCCCTCCGCCCGTCTGTCCCGAGGGACACAACGACGAAGCAGCGATTGCCCAGCCGACTCCGAGGCGCGGATTATAGCCTCGTGACACAGTGGGGTAAACCGGCAATTCCCGTTTGCAGCAATTAATAGTGCTCGAGGCCGTACTTGTAGAGGGCATTCTTCTTCACGCCATGGATCTCGGCGGTGAGGGCCGCCGCTTTTTTCAGCGGCAATTCGGCCACCAGCAGCCCCAAAGTGCGGATCGCCTCGGCAGGCAGCTCTTCATCCACCTTGCTGGCACCGGCGACCACCAGCACGATTTCACCACGGCAGCGGTTATCGTCTTCCCCAAGCCAGGTCAGCATCTCGGAGGCGGGCAGGCCGTGGATGGATTCGAAGGTCTTGGTCAGCTCGCGGCACACCACCACCTGACGTTCGCCGAGAATGCGAGCAATCGCTTCCACCGTATCCTGCACCCTGCGCGGTGACTCGTAGAACACCAGGGAGCGGGTGTCTTCGATGACGGCCTGAAGCCTGTCGTCGCGGCCCTTGGCTTTCGCCGGCAGAAACCCTTCGAAGGCGAAGCGATCTGTGGGCAGACCGGCGGCAGAGAGTGCCGTGATGGCGGCGCAGGGGCCCGGCAGCGGCACCACCTTGACACCGGCCTCACGACAGCGGGTGACCAGGTGGTAGCCAGGGTCGCTGATGAGCGGCGTCCCTGCATCCGAGACCAGGGCGACGCTCTTGCCCTCCTTGATCCGGCCGATCAGCACATCGGCTTTCTGCTGTTCGTTGTGATCGTGCAGGGCGAAGGTCGGCACCGAGATCTGGTAGTGGCTGAGCAGGATGCCGGAGTGCCGGGTATCTTCGGCGGCCACCAGATCGACGCTGCGTAAAATGTCCAATGCACGCTGGGTGATATCCGCCAGATTACCGATGGGAGTGGGGACTATATACAGGGTTGGGGTGTCACTCATGGGATCTCCGAGTGTCCCGACAATTGTGTCGCCATATTGGCCCGTTTACACTATGGAGAACTTCAACACTGGTCGGGGAATGAACTTGAACCGGGTTACAAAGCAACTAAGTGTATCACGACTCTTCGGCATCATACTCGCGGCAGTACTGCTCGCCGCCTGTGCGTCGGAGCCCAACCCATCCTCCGCGGAGCCCGGCATGCCGTCGGCGTTCTCGGATCTGACCAAGAATGCCCAGTGGTATCTGGAGCAGGTGGATCCCGCCAAACCGGCTGAGGCCTTCACCTGGCAAGTGATGGCGGCGCGCAGTTATCTGGCGCTCGGTCAGGCCAAACCGGCCGCCGCCCTGTATCAACAGTTGCAGAAGCAGGCCGGCAACCCGGTGCAGCAGGCACAACTGCAACTGCTGCAGGCGCACCTCCTGCTGGCCCAGGGCAATGCCAACCAGGCCCTGATCCTGCTGGAAGGCAAGCCGGATGTGGCCCTCGATGCCGATACCCAGAAGGATTGGTATCGCCAGCGGGTGGTGCTGCAACTGGACATCAACAACAAGTTTGGCGCGGCCAAGTCGCTGATCCTGCTGGAGCCTTACCTGGCCAAGAATGAGCTGGCCACCAACCACCAACAGATCTGGTCGCTGCTCAAAAGCATGACCCCCTCCACCCTGCAGGCGCTGGAAGAGGCGCCGGCCCCCGACGTGACCACCGGCTGGCTGCGACTGGCGGCACTGGTGAACGAGTTTGGCGCCCAGCCGAGTCAACTCGCGCGCCAGCTCGCAGGCTGGAAACAGAGCTTCCCGAACCATCCGGCCCAGACTGACATGCCGGCTGGCCTCGGGGATCTCGCCACCACGGACACAGGTGCACTGCAGCAGGTCGCCGTCTTCCTGCCCCTCTCCGGCAACCTGGAGGCGCAGGGCGCCGCCATCCGCAACGGCATGCTGATGTCCTACAAGGAGAATCAGGGGCAATTCACCCTGAACTTCTATGACACTCAGGGCAAGGCGATGGGGGATCTCTACAAGCAGGCGATCCAGGAGGGGGCCAACATGATCATAGGCCCGCTGCTGAAAGATCAGGTCGAGGAGCTGCTCAAGGCCAATCCGACAGTGCCGGTGCTGGCGCTCAACGAGCTGGACAAGCCCATCGTCAACGACAACACCTTCTACTTCTCCCTCTCCGCCGCCGCTGACGCGAGCCAGGCTGCCCAGTACCTCTATGGTCAGGGTTACCGCAAGCCGCTGCTGATCGCGGCGCAAGGCCGGATTGGCTACAACAGCATCAAGGCGTTCGAACAGGCCTGGGCCGGCGTCAGCCAGGAGAAGCCCGTGGTCGCCACCTTCGGGGCGCGCAACGAGGTGCAGGGCATGGTCAAGAATGCCCTGAGCGGTCGTTCCACCGCCCGGGCCGGGGAGATAGTGCAGCTTTCTGATGCCGCGCCCCGCAGCATAGATGCCGTCTATGTGGTGGCCAACAGCCTGGAGACCCGGATGATCAAGCCCTATGTGGACATCTCGGTCAATCCCATGGGCAGCCTGCCCATCTACAGCAGCTCGCGCGGCTATGACAGCGGGGCAACCGAGGTCGCTTCCGAACTCAACGGCATGCATATCTCCGACATGCCGCTGCTGCTGGGAGGCTATGAGCAGCAACGGGAACAGATAGCCCTGCTCTGGCCACAGACCCAGGGTGACCTGCTGCGCCTGTTTGCCCTCGGCTACGATGCGGTCAGCCTGGCCGGCAACCTGCCGCAGATGCGCAAGCTCAATGCCATGCAACAACCGGGCATGAGCGGGCAGCTGAGCGTGGACCCCCAGGGCAACATAGTGCGCATGCTGGACTGGGCCACCTACCAGAATGGCAAGCTGGTCAGCGACAGCGCCGTGCCCCAGTTGGAGGATGCACCCCATGAAGAGGCTACTGGCACAGCTGCACCAGCAGTGGTTGAACCTGTTGCCGTCGGCAGCGACGAGCAAGGGACAGCACTTTGAGCAAGTAGCGGAACACTGGTTGCAGGCCCGCGGCCTGCAACCCGTTACCCGCAACTACCGCTGCCGTGGTGGTGAAATAGATCTCGTCATGCGCCAGGGGGATACCCTGGTGTTTGTCGAGGTCAGATATCGCGCTCGGGCCAGCCATGGCGGAGCCGCCAGCTCGGTCACCCGGCGCAAACAGCACAAGATCGTGCTGGCCGCGCGCCACTATTTCAAGCAACATGCCATCAACGAGGCCAGCCAGGCCTGCCGATTCGATGTGATCGCGTTCGAGGGCGACCAGCCAGACTGGATCCAGAACGCTTTTTAAGAGGACCCCATGACTGATCCCATCAAAGAGAATTACACCGAAAGCATCCAGACCAAGATAGCCGCCGCCGAGGCGCTGCCGGACGCTATCCACACCGCGGCCCAGATGCTGACCATCTGCCTGCTCAATGGCCACAAGGTCATGGCATGCGGCAATGGCCCCTCCTCGGCCCTGGCACAGCTGTTCATCTCCGAGCTGGTCAACTGCTACGAGACGCCACGCCCCTCCCTGCCCGGCCTGGCCCTGACCCCCGACATGGCCACCATCAGCGCCATCGCCACCGACCACGGCTTCGAAGAAGTCTATGCCAAGCAGATCAGGGCCCTGGGTCAAGCCGGCGACATCCTGGTGGTGCTCACCACCACGGGCAACAGTCGCAGCCTGATCAAGGCCGCCGAGGCGGCACTCTCCCGCGACATGACCATCATAGTGCTCGGGGGGGGCGACGGTGGCGAGATTGCCGGCCTGCTCGGGCCCAATGACGTGGAGATCCGCGTGCCATCCGCCCGCCGCCCTCGCATTCTGGAGGTGAATCTGTTGACCCTGCACTGCCTCTGTGATCTCATCGACCAGACACTTTTCCCGCAACAGGAAGATTGAAACCATGAAGAAGCCTATTCTCGCACTCGCCCTACTGACCGGCGCCCTGCTGCTGCAAGGCTGTGCCGCCGTGGTGGTCGGTGGCGCAGCCGGTACCGCCAAGGCGACCGGGGATCGCCGCACCCTGGGTGCCCAGTGGGACGATCAGACCATAGAGCTGAAAGCGGCCAATCTGCTGGCCGACAACAAGTCGTTGAGCGCCTCCAGCAAGATCAGCGTCTACAGCAACAACGGCCGTGTCTTGCTGGTCGGTCAGACACCGTCTGACGCTTACAAGCAGGAAGCGGGCAAGATTGTGGGCCGGATCGAAGGGGTTCGTCATGTCTACAATGAGCTGCGCCTCGGCAAGCCGGTGAGCATAGGAGTACGCAGCAACGATACCTGGATCACCTCCAAGGTACGGGCCGACATGCTGGGCACCAAGAACTTCGACAGCACCAAGGTCAAGGTGGTCACCGAGAACAGCGAGGTGTTTCTCATCGGCCTGGTGACCCGTCAGGAAGGGGATCAGGCAGTGGAGATCGCCCGCCACGTCAGCGGGGTCAAGCAGGTTATCAAGGCCTTCGAATTTGCCCAGAACTAAGCGGGCAATGAGAGATAAAAAAACGCAGCCAGTTGGCTGCGTTTTTTATTTGATGACTTTCAGGGTCGGACGACCCGTCGGGCGCGGTGGCTCCGGCTCGGGTTCTACCGGCGCCTCGGCCTGCTCCAGCCAGAGATCGTAGCCCGGCTCAGGCGGGAACAGGGTTCCCACGCCGTTTTCCCTGGCATGAATGGCCAATATGGCCGCCATGGGAATATAGACCTGCTGTGACACGCCGCCGAAGCGGGCGCTGAAGCTGACGGCATCGTTATCCATGTGGAACTGGCCTACGGCCCGAGGCGCTATGTTCAGGACAATCTGCCCATCCTGCACGAACTGCATCGGCACCATCACATGGGGGATATTGGCATTGACCACCAGATGCGGGGTCAAATCGTTATCCAGCAACCAGTCAAAAAACGCCCGCAACAGATAGGGGCGACTGGGTGTCATGGTCGGTTCACTACTCATACGCTGGCACGGATCTCGCGTTCAGCCTCGGTCAGGGAGGCCTGGAAGGATTCCCGTTCGAACAGGCGGACCATGTAAGCCTTCAGCTCTTTGGCACCACGACCGGTGAAGTCGATGCCCAGGCTCGGCAGGCGCCACAGCAGCGGAGCCATGTAGCAGTCAACCAGACCGAACTCTTCGCTCATGAAGTAAGGCATCTCGCCAAAGATAGGGGCGATGGCCAGCAGGTTGTCACGCAGCTCGGCACGGGCGGCTTCGGTATCTGTGCCCGCCATGATCTTGTCGGCCAGCGAGTACCAGTCCAGCTCGATGCGATGCATCATCAGACGGCTGTTGCCACGAGCCACCGGATAGACAGGCATCAGGGGCGGGTGCGGGAAGCGCTCGTCCAGATACTCCATGATGATGCGCGAGGTGTACAACGCCAGCTCGCGGTCCACCAGAGTTGGTACAGTGTTGTACGGGTTCAGCTCGGCCAGCTCGTCCGGCAGGTTGCTCGGGTCAACCTGGCAGATATCCACGCTAACACCCTTCTCCGCCAGGACAATACGCACCTGATGGCTGAACATATCGTTGGCACCGGAAAACAGCGTCATTACCGAACGCTTATTGGCAGCTACAGCCATTGAACCCTCCCGTCATTAAAAAGCAGAAACGGCAATGAAGCATCTTGATCTCCATTGCCGTGCGTCATATTACTCCGATCTGGTCGCTTAGTGAACGTCGCGCCAGAATTCCTTCTTCAACAGCACAGTGAAGATGAAGAAGATTGCGATGAAACCGAGCACCCAGAAGCCCATGCGTTCGCGCTCCTGCTGCACCGGCTCAGCCGAGTAGACCAAGAAGTTTACCAGATCCAGTACCGTCTGATCATATTCTTCGTTGTTCATTTCACCATTGCCGTCAGATTTGATGCTGACGACTTGCTGCATCTCTACTCCATCCAGGGTGTGCGTCTCGAACTCGGCACGGGGAGTCCCCTGCAACGGCTCCAGCACATGGGGCATGCCCACGGACGGGAAGACCGCATTGTTCACACCGAATGGCCGGGTTTCATCCACATAGAAAGAACGCAGATAGGTGTAAATCCAGTCGGCGCCCCGCACCCTGGCCACCAGGGTCAGATCCGGTGGCGGCGCCCCGAACCAGCGCGCCGCATCCTTCTCTGACATGGCGCTCTTCATCAGATCGCCAATCTTGGCACCGGTGAAGACCAGATTCTCCCTCATCAGCTCTTCCGGAATGCCGATGTCGGCGGCAACCCGGTTATAGCGCTGATATTGGGTGGAGTGACAGCCGGCACAGTAATTCATGAAGGTCGCGGCCCCCCGTTGCAGGGATGCCTTGTCACTCAAGTCGTACTCTGCCTTGTCGAGGGGGAAGCCACCACCAGCGGCCAATACCAGACCGGGCAGCAGGGCCAACACTGCAAAAATTATTCTTTTCATTTGAATGTCACCCTCTCCGGCAGCGGCTTGGTGCTCTCATTCTTGCTGTAGAAGAACAACAGGATGAAGAACCCGAAATAACCCAGAGTGCAAAGCTGCGCGATCAGCGTCAGCATCGGCGTCGATGGCAGAACGCCCAGCACACCCAGAATGACGAAGCAGACCACGAACTGGGCAATGTTCAGCTTGTGCAGGGTGCTGCGGTAGCGCACCGAACGCACCTTGCAGCGATCCAGCCAGGGCAACAGGAAGAGCACGACGATGGAGAGCCCCATCATGATGACCCCCAGCAGCTTGTCCGGCACAGCGCGCAAGATGGCGTAGAAGGGAGTGAAGTACCAGACAGGGGCTATGTGCGCCGGCGTCTTCAGCCCGTTCGCCACTTCAAAGTTCGGTTTCTCGAGGAAGTAGCCCCACATATCCGGCTTGAAGAAGATGATGGCGCAGAACAGGAACAGGAAGCCCGCCACACCTATCATGTCCTTGACGGTGAAGTAAGGGTGGAACGCCACCGCATCCAGCGGCCAGCCCTTCTCATCCTTGTGCTTCTTGATATCGATGCCGTCCGGGTTGTTGGAGCCCACCTCGTGCAGCGCCAGGATGTGCATGGCTACCAGCATCACCAGCACCAGCGGCAGCGCGATGACGTGCAGCGCGAAGAAGCGGTTCAGGGTAGCCCCGGAGATGACGTAGTCCCCCCGGATCCACAGGGTCAGATCGTCACCTATGACCGGAATGGCACCAAACAGCGAGATGATGACCTGAGCCCCCCAGAACGACATCTGTCCCCAGGGCAGCAGGTAACCCATGAAGGCTTCGGCCATCAACACCAGGAAGATCAGCATGCCGAAGATCCACAGCAGCTCGCGCGGCTTCTGATAGGAGCCGTAGATCATGCCGCGAAACATGTGCATATAGACCACAACGAAGAAGGCGGAGGCGCCGGTGGAGTGCATGTAGCGCAGCAGCCAGCCGTAGTCCACGTCCCTCATTATGTATTCCACGGAGGCAAAGGCCCCCTCCGCCGACGGGTTGTAGTTCATGGTGAGCCAGATGCCGGTGATGATCTGGTTGACCAGCACCAACATGGCAAGGGAACCGAAGAAGTACCAGAAGTTCAGGTTCTTGGGAGCCGGATACTTGGCCATGTGGTCGTTGTACATGGCCGTGAGCGGGAAACGATCGTCAATCCAGCCCATGAGTTTGGCAAACATGGTCAGGCCTCCTTGCCATCGGCACCGACCAGAATGGTGGTGTCGCTAAGAAATTGGTATGGCGGAATGACCAGGTTCAGCGGTGCGGGCACGCCCTGGAACACTCGACCGGCCATGTCGAACTTGGAGCCATGGCATGGGCAGAAGAAGCCGGAGGTCACCCCTTGCACCTGCTCGCCGAAGCTGTCCGGCAGGTAGGAGGGGGAGCAACCCAGGTGGGTACAGATACCGACCGCCACGAAGATCTCCGGCTTGATGGATCTGTAGCCGTTGTGGGCATAGTCCGGCTGCTGTGGCTCATCGGAGGCGGGATCGCGCAGTTTGTCATCGTGCGTGGCCAGGGCATCCAGGGTCTGCTTGGTGCGCTTCACCACCCAGACCGGCTTGCCGCGCCACTCGACGCGGATCAACTGACCCGGCTCCAACTTGCTGATATCCACCTCTACCGGTGCCCCGGCCGCTTTGGCTTTGGCACTCGGGTTCCATGACTTTATAAACGGCACTGCGGTAAAAGCAGCTCCTACACCGCCAACGGCAACCGTTGACCAGGTAAGAAATCTGCGGCGACCGGTATCAACTGGCGCATTGCTCATCCAAAAACTCTCCCATGTGGACTCCGCTCATTCTTATAGTGTCCCCGTTTCCTATCTCCTCTCCCTCTGACAACTGCGGCGGAAGCGGAGTGGCAATTGACACAGAAAGACCATGGAAATTTTAAAGAAAAGATAACAATTTGACAAGAAAGAGAAGCGATGGGCAAAAACAATAAATACACAAATTTTTGTCTTTTGTGACGTATGGTTAGCATTGGCGTAGGTAATATTACCAATAAAAAAAGCCTGGCACATGGCCAGGCTTTTTTGACACTCGTGAGAGTGCGTACCAAAAGCGAATTAACGCTTGGAGTACTGCGGACGCTTACGCGCTTTGTGCAGACCGACTTTCTTACGCTCAACCTTACGGGCATCGCGAGTAACAAAGCCAGCTTTACGCAGTTCGCCACGCAGGGTCTCGTCGTACTGCATCAGAGCACGAGTGATACCGTGACGGATCGCACCAGCTTGACCGGAGATGCCACCACCGTTAACGGTGATGTACAGATCCAGTTTCTCGGTCATCTCAACCAGTTCCAGCGGCTGACGAACTACCATGCGGGCAGTCGGACGGCCGAAGTATTGCTCCAGGGAGCGCTGGTTGATTACGATTTTACCGCTACCCGCTTTGATAAATACGCGAGCAGTGGAGCTTTTGCGACGGCCGGTACCGTAGTATTGATTTTCTGCCATGTTGCCAGTTCCCGTTAGATATCCAGTACTTGAGGTTGCTGAGCAGCATGAGCATGCTCTGCGCCTGCGTAAACTTTCAGCTTACGGAACATGGCACGGCCCAGCGGACCCTTCGGCAGCATGCCCTTGACGGCAGCTTCGATTACCATTTCCGGCTTGCGCTGAATCAGCTTGTCAAAGCTGATGGACTTGATACCACCCGGGAAACCGGAGTGAGAATGGTACATTTTGTCGGTAAATTTCTTACCGGTTACGTGTACCTTCTCAGCGTTTACAACGATGATGTAATCACCGGTGTCAACGTGCGGAGTGTATTCAGCTTTGTGCTTACCACGCAGACGAGCAGCGATCTCGGTTGCGATACGACCCAGAGTTTTACCTTCTGCGTCCACAATGTACCAGTCACGTTTTACGGTTTCTGGCTTGGCAACGAAAGTTTTCATTAAGTTAAACCCAATTACCTGTTACAGACCCAATTGCTTATGGGGGCTCTCCCACAAACAACAAACGATGGCCTACCTGTACCCCTTCGAATACAAGTAAAGCTTAAAGTGTTGCTGTCTTATCGACAGCTGTAACGTGGGCCGGGCGATTATAAGTGAAGTTGCCTTAAATATCACCTGCTAATTTCACTGCCATGAAGCTAGCAAATGTCGCCCGGCCCTACCTGCCGCAGATGCCCATCCGACTGGCAGGCGCGGTATTGTGACTAAGGAAGGTGCACTCTGGCAAGGTATTCGTGCGATTGCATTTCCTGGAGCCGTGAAAGACAACGCTTGAATTCGAAATTCAGCAGGCCATCTCCGTAGAGCGCGGTCATGGGCACCGCCGCCGACAGAATGAGTTTGACGTGCCGCTCATAGAACTCGTCCACCATGGCGATGAAACGGCGCGCCGCATCGTCCGTGCCTGTGCCCATGGGCTGCACGTTGGCCAGCAGGACGGTGTGAAACTCCCGGGCCAGCTCTATGTAGTCCCCCTGGGATCGCGGGGTGCAGCAGAGCTGCTCGAACTCCATATAAAGTACCCCTTCTCCCACGCCCAGCGCACTCAGCTGGCGATGGTTGATCTCCAGGGGCGCGGCCGTGATCTGCCCCAGCCCGGTCAGTTGCCCGAAATAGCGGTCCAGGTTGGACTTGGCCTGCTGATCCAGCGGGAAGTGGTAGATTTCCGCCTGCTCCAGGGTGCGCAGCCGGTAATCGACGCCACCATCCACATTGAGCACCTCGCAGTGGCGCTCGATCAATTCGATGGCGGGCAGGAAGCGGGCTCGCTGCAGCCCATTGCGATAGAGATCCTTTGGCGGGATGTTGGAGGTTGCCACCAGCACCACCCCATGACCGAACAGCTCCTGGAACAGGGTGCCCAGCAGCATGGCATCCGTGATGTCGGAGACGAAAAACTCGTCAAAGCAGATGATGTCTGTCTCGCTGGCGAGCTTGCTGGCGATCAGCTTGAGCGGATCGGCCTGACCGGTCAGCCCCTTGAGTTCATCGTGCACCCGATGCATGAAGCGGTGGAAGTGGACACGCAGTTTGCGCTCCCCCGGCAGGCTGTCGAAAAAAGTATCCATCAGCCAGGTCTTGCCTCTGCCCACTCCGCCCCACATATAGAGACCCAGGATGGGCTCGCGGGCTTTCGGCTTTTGCAGCCAGCCCAGCAGGCCACGGGATCTGGTCGGAGTCGGGCTGGCGCACAAATCCTGATAGAGTCGCTCCAGGCGTGTCACGGCCATCGCCTGGGCCGGGTCGGCCAAAAAGCCGGGACGCTGCAAATCCTGCTGGTATTTTTGCTGCGGGGTCATCCTGTAAACCGCCTCCAAGTCCCTGAATGAGGGACAAAATGGTATCACGCTCTCGGGGTGCACGGTATAGTGCCAACGAGGCATCGCGGTCAATCCGGCCGCCTCAAACTCATCGATTTAGCTGTAACAAGGAGCTTCTATGACTCTGTTAAACGGGATCCTGCTGGCGGTAGCCGCCCTGATCATCGGCGTGTTGATCGGCCGTTTCACTGTCCGCAGCCGGGATGCCGGGCGCCTGGAACAGGAGTTGAAAAAGGCTCACAAGGAGCTGGAAAGCTACCAGGGCCAGATCACCACTCACTTCGCCGACAGCGCCGCCCTGATGGAGCAGTTGGCCGATCAATACCAGACCCTCTATCGCCACATGGCCGAGCAGAGCAAGTTCCTCGCCAAGGCACAGGAGCCCTTGTTCCGCGAACCTCAGGTGGAAGAAGCAAACGCTGACTCCGCCAACGAGGAGCCGGGCCAGCCGCCCCGTGACTACGCCGGTGCGTCCGGCCTGCTCAAGCAGCCTGGTTAGCCTCTGGTGGAACTAATTACGCCTTATCGTGGTCAGACCTTGACGATTGCATTGCAACTTTTTCTGGGAGCTGTTTCTCATATGCGTAAATCTCTTTCTGTATTCAGTGTGTTAGCCCTCAGTGTCGGTATCGCCCTGTCAGCCGCGCCGGCACAAGCCGCCCTGCCCCTGATGGGCAACAGCCAGGAGATGCCGAGCCTGGCCCCCGTGCTCGAGCAGGTGACCCCTGCCGTGGTCAATATCTCCGTCTCTGGCAAGAAGATCACCCGCCAGCGCCTGCCGGAACAATTCCGCTTTTTCTTCGGCCCCAACATGCCCGATGAGCAGGTGAGCGAGCAGCCATTCCAGGCGCTCGGTTCCGGCGTCATCATAGATGCCAAGAAGGGCTACGTGATCACCAACGCCCACGTGGTTCACGAGGCGGACGAGATCAAGGTCAACCTGAAAGACGGTCGCGAATACGCGGCCAAGAAGATAGGTGAAGACAAGCAGTCCGACATCGCCCTGCTGCAAATCAAGGCGGAGGACCTGGTGCAGATCAAGTTCGCCGACTCTGACGAGCTGCGGGTCGGTGACTATGCCCTGGCCATCGGCAACCCCTTCGGCCTGGGTCAGACCGTCACCTCGGGTATCGTCAGCGCCCTGGGTCGCAGCGGCCTCAACATCGAGAATCTGGAGAACTTCATCCAGACCGATGCGGCCATCAACTCGGGCAACTCGGGTGGTGCCCTGCTCAACCTGCGTGGGGAACTGATCGGCATCAACACCGCCATCCTGGGCCCGAACGGCGGCAACATCGGCATCGGCTTCGCCATCCCCTCCAACATGGTGCGCGATCTGTCCGAGCAGATCGTGAAATACGGTGAAGTGCGCCGTGGCCAGTTGGGGATCACCGGTACAGAGCTGACCACGGATATCGCCAAGTCCTTCGGCTACAACAAGAAGGATGGTGCCTTCGTCAACCAGGTCATGCCTGACTCCGCCGCCGCCAAGGCGGGCATCAAGGCCGGCGACATCATCATCAGCATAGATGGCAAGCCCATCCGCTCGTTCGGTGAACTGCGTGCCAAGATCGCCACCATGGGCGCCGACAAGCAGGTTGCACTCGGCCTCATCCGTGATGGCAAGGAGCAGACCGTCAAGGTCACCCTGAAGAAGGCCGATGACAGCGAGATCCTCGCCAGCGCCCTGCACCCGGCACTGGAAGGGGCCAAGCTCAGCACCACCACGGATCCGGTGACTGGCGTGGCTGTGGCCGAGATAGATCCGCGCTCCCCTGCCGCCGGCGCCGGCCTGCAGAAGGGCGACATCATCATCGGGGTCAACCGTCTGCGCATCAACTCCATGGATGAGCTGACCAAGGCCTTGAAAAACAAGCCGGAAGTGCTGGCGCTGAACATACAGCGCGGCGACTCCTCGCTCTATTTGGTGATCCGTTAAGTCCCTCACACCCGCGGCAACCGCCGCGGGTGATTTTTATCCACCGATAATGTTATTCTCTGCGCGCAGCATGTACGGACGAGAATGACATGAAAATCCCACCTTTGATCAGTTACTTGGGCAAGTCTGTCGGCTTTGGCCTCACCGTGGCTGCGCTCCTGTTGCTGCTGTTCCCCAGTTTTCGGGGCGGCGCCCCCCTGCAGGGTCTCATCACCAATGCCCGCGAGCTGAGTTTCTCCTATGCTGCCCACCGTGCCGGCCCTGCCGTCGTCAACATCTATACCCGCAGTTTCGCCGGCAATCGCGGCGAGAAGGTGGAGCTGAGGCCACAGGGGCTGGGCTCAGGGGTCATCATGAACCAGCGCGGCCATGTGCTGACCAACTACCACGTCATCGCCGATGCGGACCAGATCATAGTCGCGCTGCAGGATGGCCGGGTATTCAGCGCCGAGCTGGTCGGCACCGACAAGCTGACCGATCTCGCCGTGCTCTACATAGAGTCGGACAACCTGCCGGTGATCCCGCAGGATCCCGAGCGCCTGCCCGACGTAGGCGACGTGGTGCTCGCCATCGGCAACCCCTACAACGTCGGCCAGACCATCACCCAGGGCATCATCAGTGCCACCGGCCGCATCGGTCTCTCCAGCATGGGACCGGACAGCAACGGCCGGCAGGATCTGCTGCAGACAGATGCCGCCATCAACGAGGGCAACTCGGGTGGCGCCCTGGTCAATGGCCGTGGCGACCTGGTGGGCATCAACACCGCCGCCTACCACCTCAACGGCAATCAGGAGAGCTACGGCATCAGCTTCGCCATCCCCTACAAGCTCGCCAAGCGGATCATGGACGAGCTGATCGCCAATGGCCGTGTCATTCGCGGCTACCTCGGCATCTCCAGCGTCGAGATCAACCCAATCGTCGCGCGCATGATGAATCTCGGGGATCTGCAGGGTCTGGTGGTGGAGAGCCTGGATCCCGATGGGCCCGCCACCAAGGCCGGCCTCAGGCGCGGGGATGTGCTGCTCAAGATCAACGGCGAGGCCATCAGCGGCGTGCGCCCCGTGATGGACAAGATCGTCGAGAGCCGCCCCGGCACCAAGCTGCGCATCTCGGTGATCCGCAATGGCAAGCCCCTGGATGTCGACGTCATCATAGAGGAAGACGTGCGCTACCAGAATCTGCCCACCAGCAGCGCAGTCCCCGCCAGCTGACGGCAAGGGAGCCAATAGAGGGGCCATCAGCAGGGCCCCTTTTTCGTGCCTCCCTCTCATGCCCCCCTTCTCTGACGTGAGATGACTCACAGTTTCCACCAGCGCCCGACCGGCCGGCTGTGGGGTGAAACTGTGGTCCCGCTCACACAGCGCCGGGGGTAATCCCCTCCCTTTCCCCCTTGCTGCCACAAATTCGGCCTCTTTCGGGGCTTCTTGCCCGGGATTTCCATTTCGAATCGGAAAAACAGTGCCTCCTCCTGCCCTCTTCCCCGCCTTAAGGTAATCCCATCCTTTCTGCCAGCCTTGGAGAGCAGACCTTGACTACCGACACTCATGACACCGCCCTGACCCCGAACAGCCCGGCGTTGCTGCGCAAGACAGATCTCACTCTGGCGCGCATCCACGGCCTGCTGGCGGATCAGGGCATCATCCCCAACGAGGTGCAAAAACAGATGCTCGCCTCCCACGTCAAGGCCATGGTGTGGCGCTCCCACAGCGGTGAAGCCCTGCCCGAGGTCGACCTCGGCCTGTTCGAGGAGATCTCCCCCCTCTCCCTGCGCCTCGCCGAACAGGTGGTCGGCTGGCTGGACAGGCTGGCCTATGAAGAGGCCCACCTCTTGTCCGTCCATTTCGAAGTTGCCAAAGAAAATGAACTCAGCTCAGTCAAAGGAGAAATCTAAATGTCAGCCATCAAACTCGTGATTGGAGATCGTCTCGGCAAGGGCCAGAAGGTAGGAGCCGGGGCAGAAGCCGCCGGCGCCAGCGTGACCGTCATCCCCGGCATGGCCGCCGACATGAAGCTCGGTGATGTGATGAACAAGGAGCAGGCGGATCTCGGCATCTCCTTCTGCGGCAGCGGCGGCGCAGGCGCCATCACGGCCCAGACCAAGTACGGCTACAAGTGCCGCTACGGCATGCGCTCCGTCGAGGAGGGGGTGACCGCCATCAACGAAGGGTGCGTGGTACTGGGCTTCGGCTTCATGGACAAGGAAGAGCTGGGCCAGAAGCTGGTCGAGGCCTTCGCCAAGAAACACGGACGCGCCTGATGAAAGAGGACTTCACCACCCAGGTCATGGTCAACGGCAAGGGGGCGACCCGCCAGCAGGCGTTTGCCGCCGCCCTCGGTCAGGTGCAATCCAGCCTGCTCAAGGACAACCCCAGGGTGATGCTGCGCATCGAGCCACTCGAGGTCAGGGTCATCAAGGCCGAGGAGTCGGTGCGGGTGGAGAAGTTCCTGTTCTTCTTCCTGCCGCGCCAGCGCCGCGAGTTCAGGGTCCAGCTGGAGATCAGGGTCAAGGTCAGCAGCCTGGATGTCGACAAGGTGGATTTCACCAGGGCGTAACCCCACAACCAAAAGGACATGTTGGATGTTTCTAATCATTTTGATGAAGTCACTCATCATCGGCGGCCTGGTGGGCGTCGGCGTGGGAGCCGGTGCGGCGAGGATGTTCCACGCCCCGACAGTACAGGGCATGGGTGCCTTCCGCACCCTGGGTGAGCTCAACTCCTGCGAAGGGGATCCCGCCTCCCACTTCTCGTTCGGTCTTGGCTTCTTCTTCAACGCCTGGGCCTCCACGGTCGCGGCGGGTGCCTTCACCCAGGACGTGGATCACCGCATCATCCCGCACTGGGCCACGGCCGCGCTGCTGTTCAAGAACCGGGATCTCGCCACCACCTTGCACGACCCGAAGAAGATGGCCATCGCCGGCGGCATCATAGGTGCCATCGTGGTCGCCTTCCTCAACAGCACTGCGGCGGCCGTGCCCGAGGCCCTGCAGGTCACTGCGGTCAAGGTGCTGGTGCCAGCGGCAAATCTGCTGGTCAACACCGTCATGCCGGTGATCTTCTGGCTGGCCGCCATCGAGGCGGGCAAGAAGTCCGGCTTCTGGGCCACCATCTTCGGCGGTCTGGCGCAGCTCATCATGGGCAACGCCGTCCCCGGCCTGGTGCTTGGCATCCTGATCGGCAAAGGAGTGGAAGAGAGCGGCTGGAACCACGTCACTCGCGTGATGATGAGCGCCATAGTGCTGCTGTTCGTGCTGAGCGGCTTCTTCCGTGGCTTTGATATGAAACTGATTGAGTCCTTCCACCTGGGCATTCCCCTGTGGCTGGAAAACGTCCATCACCTGCTTGGCAGTAAATAAGGGACCACCACATGGATGAGAAACTGAGAAACAACTTCTGGTACGCCGACTGGTCCTTCCCCATCTTCGTCGGCCTGCTGTCGGCCGGGGTCTTTGCCGGGACCCACATGTTCTACCTGTACGGGGTCGGCGCCTTCAACGAGGTGGCCTTCGTCGCCATGCTGAAAGCCGGGATGGACACGGGTGCCTACGGCGCTGTCGCGGCCTTCGGTGCCAGCTTCCTGTTTGCCCGCATCATAGAGGGCTCCCTGGTGGGGATCCTGGACATCGGCGGCGCCATCCAGACCGGCGTCGGCCTGGGGGTGCCCGCACTGCTGCTGGGTGCCGGCATCGTCTACCCGGTGGAGAACTTCGGTGCCTCCCTGGTCACCGGCATGGCCATAGGGCTTGCCATCGGCTACGTGATCATCCTGGCGCGCAAGTTCACCATCAACCAGAGCAACTCCACCTACGGGGCGGACGTGATGATGGGGGCTGGCAACAGCTCGGGCCGCTTCCTCGGTCCCCTGATCATCCTCTCCGCCATGGGGGCCTCCATCCCCATAGGGCTGGGTTCCCTGGCAGGGGCCCTGCTGTTCTATATCTGGGAGAAGCCCATCACAGGCGGCGCCATCCTGGGTGCCATGCTGCTCGGTACCTTCTTCCCGGTTGCTCTGGCTTAATCACAGGCCGTCTCTCGGGCGGCATTTAAGAACCTGTTTGCGCTCTGTCGCGAGAGGTTGTCAGCAAGGTGAAGAGCAGCGCAGGAACCGGAGCGTATAGATATACGTGAGAACTCTTGGTTACAAATAAGCGAGCAGCACATGAGCCTTGGAAGCGGCCTCGCAGTAAGAGCGCAAGCAGGTTCCAAGAGGGATATCAGCATGTACGACATCATCATCAGAGCGGGACGCCAGGGAGATGGTCAGCTCATCGACATCGCCATCCAGGACGGCAGGATAGCGGCGCTGGGTGCACTGCCAGAGACCATCGAGGCGAAGCGAACCCTCACACTAGCCGGGCAGGTTCATGTGAGCGCCGGCTGGATCGACGGCCACACCCACTGCTACCCCGCCTCCCCCATCTATCAGGATGAGCCGGACAAGGTGGGCGTCGAGTCCGGTGTCACCACCGTCATCGATGCGGGCAGCACCGGGGCCGACGACGTGGACGACTTCCAGCGCCTCGCCGCTGGCTGCAAGACCCGGGTCCACGCCCTGCTCAACATCTCCCGCATCGGCCTGCTGCGCCAGAACGAGCTGGCCGACAGCCGGGACCTCGATATGGATCTCGCCTCGGCGGCCATTCGGCGTCATCCCTCCTTCATCGTCGGCATCAAGGCCCGGATGAGCGGCAGCGTGGTGGGCGAGAACGGCCTGCAGCCCCTGCGCATGGCCAAGGCACTGCAACAGGCCCACGGTCGGCTGCCGCTGATGGTACACGTGGGCAACACGCCGCCGGATCTGGACGAGATCGTCGCCCTGCTGGGCGATGGCGATCTGCTGACCCACTGCTTCAACGGCAAGCCGAATCGTATCCTGACCCCGGCAGGCGAACTGCGCCTGGCGGTACGCGAGGCGATGAAGCGGGGGCTCTTGCTCGACATCGGCCACGGCGGCGCCAGCTTCAGCTTCGAGGTGGCGGAGGCCGCCATCCGGCAAGGGATACTGCCTCACACCATCAGCTCGGATATCTACTGCAAGAACCGCATCAAGGGCCCCGTCTACAGCCTGGCCCACGTGATGTCGAAGTTTCTCGCCATCGGCATGACCCTGGAGCAGGTGCTTACCTGCGTCACCCACCAGGCCGCCGATGCCCTGCGCCTGCCCGGCAAGGGCCGGCTCGAGGTGGGCACCGATGCCGATCTGACCCTGTTCGAGGTGAGCTGCGGCCCCACTCTCTTTACCGATACCGAAGCCGGTGCCCGCAGCGGCGACCGGCAACTGCACCCCCTCGCCGCCCTGGTCGGCGGTGACCTGGTTCTCACTCAATATGGACAATCCCACCATGCCTTCCGTGTATGAGAAATATCGGCTCAAACCCGTGATCAACGCCTCCGGGCGCATGACCATCCTCGGCGTCTCCACCCCTGAGCAGGAGGTGGTCGACGCGGTCAACTTCGGCCTGGGCCACTACTTCGAGGTCAAGGATCTGGTCAACAAGACAGGTGCCTACCTGGCCAATCTGCTCGGCGTGGAAGACGCCGTGGTGGTCTCCTGCGCCAGTGCCGGCATCGCCCAGTCGGTGGCCGCCGTCATAGTGCGCGGCGATCCCTACCGGCTGGAGCAGTTGCATGCCCATGCCCATGCCGTGCCAAGCGAGATAGTGCTGCCCAAGGGTCACAACGTGAACTTCGGCGCACCGGTCGGCACCATGGTCAATCTGGGGGGCGGCAAGGTGGTGGAAGCAGGCTATGCCAACGAGTGCTCCCCCGCCCAGCTGGCCGCCGCCATCAACCCCGATACCGCCGCCATCCTCTACATCAAGTCCCACCACTGCGTGCAGAAGAGCATTCTGTCGGTGGCCGAGGCGGCCGAGGTGGCCAGGGCCCACGGGCTCCCGCTCATCGTCGATGCGGCGGCGGAAGAGGATCTGCGCCTCTATTACAACCAGGGTGCGGATCTCGTCATCTACAGCGGTGCCAAGGCCATCGAAGGGCCCACCAGCGGGCTGGTGCTCGGCAAGCGTCAGTATGTGGAGTGGGTCAAGCAGCAGGCCAATGGCATCGGCCGCGCCATGAAGGTGGGCAAGGAGGGGATCCTCGGCCTGACCCACGCCATAGAGCGCTACCTGGAGAAAGAGCAGGAGAGCGGCGCCGCCATGGCTGCCAAGATGGCGTCCTTCATCGAGCGCCTCAACCTGCTGCCCGGCGTCACCGCCCGAGTGGTGTGGGACAGCGCCGGGCGCGACATAGCCCGCACCGACATCGCCTTCGACCACGCTCAGATCGGCATGACCACGGTGCAACTGGTGGCCCGTCTGCAGCAGGGTAATCCGGCCATCTACTGCCGCGGCTACAAGGCCAACGAGGGGCACATCGAGATCGACGTGCGCAGCGTCAGCCCGGCCCAGCTCGACCAGATCCATGCCGCCATTGCCCACCTCGTTCAGGAGAACCGCTGATGTCCCTTGCTCCCAACTACTACCGTGATCGCGTCTGCCTCAACGTATTAGCGGGTTCCAAACAGCATGCCGTCGTCCAAGACCATATCTAATTCAGGAGGATCACTGATGTCCCTTGTTCCCAACTACTACCGTGATCGCGTCTGCCTCAACGTACTGGCAGGTTCCAGACAGAATGCCGTCGACATTCATGAAGCCGCCGAGGGCCACGTGCTGGTCGGCGTGCTCTCGAAAAACTATCCGGATGTGCCCTCCGCCGTCGCCGACATGGGTGAGTACGCCAGGCTTATCGACAACGCCCTCTCCATCGGGCTGGGGGCCGGCGATCCCCGCCAGTCCGCCATGGTGGCCGAGCTGGCTCGCCAGCTGCAGCCCCAGCACGTCAACCAGGTGTTCACCGGAGTGGGCCCCAGCCGGGCACTGATGGGTCAGTCTGAGACCATCGTCAATGGCCTTGTCTCCCCCACCGGCACGCCGGGGATGGTGAAGATCTCCACCGGCCCCCTGAGTAGCCAGCAGCCGGACGGGATTGTGCCCATCGACACCGCCATCGCCCTGCTCAAGGACATGGGCGGCAGCTCGGTCAAGTTCTTCCCCATGGGAGGCCTGGCCTGCCGCGACGAGTATCAGGCGGTGGCCGAGGCCTGTGCCCGGCACGGCTTCTGGCTGGAGCCCACCGGCGGCATCGATCTCGACAACTTCGAGGAGATAGTGCGCATCGCGCTGGAGGCCGGGGTCGAGAAGGTGATCCCCCACGTCTACAGCTCCATCATCGACAGCGAGAGCGGCCAGACCCGCCCCGAGGATGTGCGTACCCTGCTCGCCACGGTGAAAGCGCTGCTGGCATAACGACACCCGCAGGCACCGGTCCGATCACTGGCCGGTGCCTGGCTTGTTGGTGACACGCTTGTTAACATCGACCCTTTATTTCGCAACAGGAGTCTTGCCTTACCCCATGATCAAGCTGCCCCACCCCAGGCTCCATCAACTGCTGACCCAGCTCCATGCCGAGCCGCTGCCCCAGGAGGAGCTGGCCCGTCGCCTCAATGTCTCCACCCGCACAGTGCGCACCGACGTGGCGACCCTCAACGAGCTGATCGCCACCCAGGGCGCCCACCTGATCCACCAGCGCGGCACCGGCTATCAGCTCAAGATTTACAATCAGGGGCTGTTTGATGCGCTGCTGGCGGCACAGGAGCAGGAGAGCAGCCTGCCGCGCACCAGTCGCGAGCGGGTGCTGCATCTGCAGATCCTGCTGCTCACGGCGGAGCAGGGGATCAAGCTCGATGAGCTGGCGGATACCTGGTATCTGAGCCGGGCGGCCCTGCAGGGAGACATGGCACAGGTGAGGGAGCGGCTCGCCCACTTCGGGCTCACCATAGAGAGCAAGCCACGGCTGGGCATGCGCATCCAGGGGAGCGAGACGGCGATCCGCGCCTGCCTGACCCAACTGCTGTGCCAGGAGCTGCTGCACAACCACCCGCTGCAGAGCCTGTTGCCCACCCTCTGCCCAAGCAAGACCCTGGAGGTCGTGGGCAACCACATTCACGATCAGCTCGGCCGCCATCAGTTGCGCCTCGCCGACGAGAGCCTGCAACAGCTCGCCATCTATTGCGCCGTCGCCCTGCTGCGTCAGGCGGCGGGCCACGAGCTGCGCGAGTTTGCCAGCGACGACATCACCCAGACCCTGGCAGCGGTGGCCCGCGACATCTATGGCGAGCTGCCGACCCTGACTCCGCCTGGGGAGGAGGAGATCGCCTGCCTCGCCATCCAGATCCAGGCCCGCCTCACTGCCGATACTCCCCAGCTCAGCCCGGCCATGGCCGCCGAAAGCGAGCAGCTGGTGGAGCACCTGCTGACCTACATCCACCAGCACTACCCCTATGATCTGCGCGCCGACCCGCAGTTGCGGGCCGACTTGCAGACCCACATCAGCGCCATGCTGCTGCGGGTCAAATACCAGATAGGCAGCCACAACCCGCTGGCGGACCACATCAAGCAGTACTATCCCCTCGCCTACGACATCACCCTGGCCGCCATCTCGGAGTGGATAAGGCAGACCCCCTACCGGCTGACCCATCACGAGATCGGCTATCTGGTGATCCATATCGGGGTCGGCCTTGAGCGCCACTATGACATCGGCTACAGCCGTCGCCCCCAGGCCATGCTCCTGTGCGATGCGGGCAACGCCACCTTCCGGGTACTGGAGGCACGCATCCGGCGGGAGTACCCCCAGCTGCAGCTGACCAGCCTGGAATCGGTACGGGATTACGAGGGACTGGCGCACATCGAGCAGGACTTTGTCATCAGCACCGTCAAGGTGAGCGAGAAGAACACCCCCGTGGTACAGGTCGCCCCCTTCCCGACCCAGTACCAGCTGGAGCAGCTCGGCAAGCTGGTGCTGATCGATCGCACCCGCCCCTACCTGCTGGACAAGTACTTCGATGCGGACCACTTCATGGTGGTCACAGAGCCGCTCAGCCAGGCGCAGCTGTTTGGCCGCATCTGTGACCAGCTGGAGTCCGAGCAGCTGGTGGAGCCGGGCTTCAGGGGGTCGTTGCACGAGCGGGAGCGCATCGTCTCCACCCTGCTGGGAGAGGGTATAGCCCTGCCCCACTCCCTCGGCCTGCTGGCCCGCCGCACCCTGGTCTATACCGTACTGGCCCCTCAGGGGATCGACTGGGGCAATGGCGAGACCGCCACCCTCATCTTCGTGCTCGCCATCAGCAAGGCGGACTACGAGGAGGCGATGGGGCTCTACGATCTGTTTCTGGCGCTGATGAACGAAAAAGCCAGCAGGGCTCTGCTGGCTTGTCGGGATTTTTGCGACTTCAAGGCGCTGGCGCGCGCCGGATCATGACGGCAAGGGGGGCGCGGCTCACTCCTCGTTGAAACCCGAGGTGAACAGCGCCACCACAGCGGCCAGGGCCTCCACCTCTTCGGGGCCCTCCACCTGCACCTCCACCTGCTTGCCCTGGGCGGAGTCCAGCATCAGCAGGCCGATCACGCTGTCCGCATCGGCCTCGATGCCGTCCTCGTTGCGCAGCAGCACATGGGCATCGAACCCCTGCACCAGCTCGAACAGCATCATGGCCGGTCTGGCATGGATTCCCAGCTTGTTTTTGACTTCTACCGAGGCGGAAACTGTCATCTCAACATCCTGTGGGTCTGTCAGGCTTGGGTGGAGCGCTTGTCCAGCGTGCGGTGACGGATCTGCACGTTCTTGCCAAGCAGTCGGAAGGTGCTGGCCAGCCGCTCGGCGATGAACACCGAACGATGCTGTCCGCCGGTACACCCTATGCCGACGGTCACATAGCTGCGATTGTTGCGCTCCAGGTGGGGCAACCAGGTCACCAGCATGTTCTCTATCTGCTGGATGAACAGCATCACGTCCACCTGGGCCGAGAGGTAGTTGGCCACGGGCTCATCCTGACCGGTAAACGGCTTGAGCTCGGGGATCCAGTGGGGGTTGGGCAGGAAACGGGCATCGAACACGAAGTCCGCATCCTTGGGGATGCCGTATTTGAAGCCGAACGACTCGAACACCAGCACCAGCTCGTTCTCTTTCTTGCCGAGCACCCGGGTCTTGATGAGCTCGCTCAGGTCGTGAATGCTGAGGTTGGTGGTATCGATGCGCAGATCGGCGGTCGATGAGAGGGGCGCCAGCAGGTGGGTCTCTTCCCGGATCGCCTCATCCAGCGACAGCTGTTTGCGAGACAGGGGGTGCAGCCGGCGGCTCTCGCCATAGCGCTTGAGCAGGGTCCCGTTGTCTGCATCGAAGAAGAAGCTGGAGAACTCCACCCGCCCCTCGTTGCGCACCTGGGTCAGCAGGTTGTCCAGCTTGTCTGGCTGGGTCGGCAGGTTGCGCACATCTATGCTGACCGCCAGCTTGTCATACTGGCTCTCCACCGAGACGATCAGCTGGGGCAGCAGGTTGACCGGCAGGTTATCCACGCAGTAGTAACCCAGATCCTCCAGCACCCTCAGGGCCACCGTCTTGCCGGAGCCCGAACGACCGCTTACCACTATTAACTGCATCTTGTCCCCTCACGCCAACGCGGCGGTGTCAGACCCGGCATCAGGCCGAGGTCATGATCCGATAGAGTTCTTCGTCGCTGGTCGCCTGGCGCAACTGGCGGCAGACGGCCTTGTCACCCAGCTTGGATGCCATCAGGGAAAGGGTCTTGAGATGCTGCTTGCACTCGCTTTCCGGCACCAGCAATGCAAAGAGCAGGTCAACCGGTTGATTGTCGATAGAATCGAAAGGGATTGGTTCGGAGAAGGTCATCAGCACGGCGGTCGGCGCAAAGGCGTCGTCGATCCGGCCATGGGGAATGGCGATACCGGCACCGATCCCGGTACTGCCCATCTTTTCCCGCGCCAGCAGGCTTTCAAACAGCACCTGGCGGGAGGCGCCGAGGCGCTCTGCGGCCAGCTCACTGATGATCTCGAGGGCGCGTTTCTTGCTGGTACAAGGGACCGCACTCTTGGTGCAGTCCCGACTCAGTATGTGTTCAAGTTGCATAGTTATTTTTGATTTAACTTATCTTTGTGCTTGATGATCTGCCGATCCAGTTTATCCAGCAGGGTATCAATCGCCGCATACATATCGGCATGCTGCGAATTGGCGAACACCTCTCCCCCGCTGACGTGCAGCTTGGCTTCGGCGATCTGGTTCAGTTTTTCGACGCTCAACACCACATGTACGTTGTTGATATGGTCAAAGTGACGCTCGAGTTTGGCAAATTTGTTATTCACATAATCACGCAGAGCTTCGGTAATCTCGACATGGTGTCCGGTCAGGTTAATTTGCATAACGTCTTCCTTTTGTTTGCCTAAACCAGGCGTTTGCGCTGATTGGATGGCGGGATCAACAAGGATTCACGGTACTTTGCGATCGTGCGTCTCGCCACCATAATACCCTGTTCGGCCAGCAAATCCGCGATCTTGCTATCACTAAGCGGCTTGGCCGGGTTTTCGGCCGTCACCAGCTTCTTGATCAGGGCACGAATTGCGGTCGATGAGCACTCTCCTCCTCCCTCCGTGTTGACATGACTGGAGAAAAAAAACTTCAGTTCAAAGATGCCACGGGGCGTATGCATGTACTTCTGGGTCGTCACCCGTGAAATCGTCGACTCGTGCATCTCCACCGCCTCGGCGATGTCGTTGAGTACCATGGGCTTCATGGCCTCTTCCCCGTATTCGAAAAAGCCCTGCTGCTGCTCGACGATGCAGCTGGCCACCTTGAGCAGGGTGTCGTTTCGACTCTCCAGGCTCTTGATGAACCACTTGGCTTCCTGCAAATGGGAGCGGATGAACTGGGTATCGGTGCTGCTGCGGGCATTGCGTGCCATGGCCGCATAGGCCTCGTTGACACGGATGCGCGGCGCCGAATCCGGGTTGAGCTCAACCACCCACTTAGCCCCCTTTTTGACCACTGAGACGTCCGGGATCACGTATTGCGATTCACTCTGGATGATGCTGTTGCCGGGTCTCGGTTCCAGCTGCTGGATGAGATCCAGCACCTCCTTGAGGTCGCTCTCCTTGAGCCGGGTCTTGCGCGCCAGGGTGCGGTAGTCGCGGTTGCCGAGCAGGTCCATGTGCTCGCGGATCACCTCCCTTGCCTCATTGAGCCAGGGCAGATCCGGCGAGTACTGGCCGAGCTGGATCAGCAGACACTCCTGCACCGAGCGCGCGGCTATGCCGACCGGATCGAAATGCTGCACCCGCTTGAGCACGGCTTCCACTTCATCCAGTTCAACTTCTACCTCTTCACTGCTGACTGCAGCCTGAATGTCTTCGAGGGAAGCGGTCAGGTAGCCGGAATCATCGATGGCATCGATGATGGCGAGGGCGATAGCGGCATCCAGATCGCTGAACGGCGTCAGTCGCATCTGCCACAACAGGTAGTCCTGCAGGTTCTCGGTGGTTTCCCCCTGATAGACGCTGTCTTCCCCGTCATGGATGGGGCCGGCGCTCTGAGCCGTGCCGGCGGAGTAGACATCCTCCCAAGTGGTGTCCACCGGCAGTTCATCCGGCATCTTGTCCTGGGCCATGGCGTCGCTGGAGTCGAGTTGACTGGCGTCCTGGGGCTCTATCGGGCTGGTTTCCTGCGCCTCATTCTCCTCCTGCTCCAGCAAGGGGTTATTATCGAGCGCTTGCTGAATTTCCTGCTGGAGTTCCAGAGTGGAGAGCTGGAGCAGACGAATCGCTTGTTGTAATTGTGGCGTCATGGTCAGTGACTGACCGAGACGCAACTGTAATGTCGGCTTCATCTACGTCGGGATATCCTTATGTTCAGCGAGGCAGTCACCTAACAAAAATGAGGGGTGCCCCCTTACTATAGACTGAATTGATCGCCCAAATAGACGCGCTTGACCTGCTCATCGGCGAGGATATCGGCTGGCGCACCTTCCGCAATCATCTTGCCGTGGCTGACGATGTAGGCCTTCTCGCACACATCCAGCGTCTCTCTGACGTTGTGATCCGTGATCAGCACACCCAGCCCTCTTTCCTTCAGATGCTGGATGATCTTCTTGATGTCTATGACCGAAATAGGATCAACACCTGCAAAGGGTTCATCCAACAGGATGAATCGCGGCTCTGCCGCCAGCGCCCGGGCAATCTCGACCCGGCGTCGCTCCCCGCCGGACAGACTCTGACCCAGGCTGTCGCGAATATGGGTGATGTTGAACTCTTCCAACAACTGCTCGACCTTATCCTCACGCTCCTCACGGCTCAACCCCTTGCGGGTCTGCATGACCCCCATCAGGTTGTCGAACACCGACAGGCGGCGGAAGATGGAGGCCTCCTGAGGCAGGTAGCCGATGCCATTGCGGGCGCGGATATGCATGGGCTGCAGGCTGATGTCCTGCTCATCTATGGTGATGAGGCCCGCATCCCGCTGCACCAGGCCCACGATCATGTAGAAGGAGGTGGTCTTGCCGGCACCATTCGGGCCGAGCAGCCCCACTATCTGGCCGGTGCCCACTTCCAGGCTCACGTCGCTGACCACCATGCGGCGCTTGTAGCTCTTCTGCAAACCCGTTGCTTTTAACACTGCCATGGCTTCTGTTTCCTACTTCTTCTGATCGGCGGGTTTGTCGAAGTTTTCTACCTGATCCGGCAGGAACACCGTCTTGACCCGCTGGGTGGGTCCCTTGCTCTCGGCGATCATCTTCTGTTTGACGATGTCGTAGCGGATGAGGTCGCCGGTGACCTGGCTGTCTTCCTGCTTGAGCTGACCGTTGCCCGTGATGGTGACCAGGCGGTTCTTCAGCTCGTAGCGAATGCTGTTGCCGTGGGCATTGACCGGCTTGCCGTTGTCCAGGATCTGGAAGAAGGTGGCGGGGTTGCCATAGGCGGTCATCACCTCGGCCCCTTTATCGCCGGAGCGGATCACCACCACCTTGTCGGCCTTAATCTTGATGGTGCCCTGGGTGATGATCACGTCTTCGCTGAAGGTGATGCGGTTGTCCTGCATCTCGGCCACTTGCTTGACCGCATCCACATAGACCTTCTCGGCAAAGTCGGACTCTTTGGCGCTCACTGTACTGCACAGCAGCAAGGCCGCGAGGGCCAGATTAACGTTTTTCATTGAAATAAGTGGCATGGCCTTTATCCAGTAATTCGAAATATTTACGTTCCAGATGGCCCTTCAGGCCAACGCCCTCGGTCTGGAATTCCTGACCCACTATGCTGATGTGCTGGTTGCTTCTCATGTCCTGGGTCACCAGATCCAGCTCCAGATAGGGGGTATCCAGCGTGGAGATGAAAGACGCCGGCAGCAGGCCGTCCAGATGTACCTTGTCACGCAGGATCACGTTGTCATCTGTGTTGAGCACCCCGGTTTCGGCCGTGACTTTCCATTCGGCCTCCCCCTGCTCATCGAACATGTAGACCACCGGCTTGTTGAAGGTGGCCTGCTCGAGGATCTGGTAATACTCCGCATATTCGGACTCCAACCGCTCTGTCCGCTTGCCCTGCTCATTGAAGCGGGTGGTGACCAGGTTCTTGGCGGTAAAGTCCGGTTGATAGTTCTCTACCTTGGCAGCAGGTTCTGGCGCCAGCTCGATCTCGCCAAACTGCCAGGCGGCCAGCGCCGCCAGAAACAGCAGGCCGAACAGAAACGTCTGCTTGTTCATACCGAGGCCTCGGGTTGGTAATCGCCCAGGCCCTGCGCCTGCAGGATGAGATCGCACACCTCGCGCACCGCACCCACTCCGCCCCCCAGACGGGTCACCAGATCGGCACGAGCCAGCACCAGCGGATGGGCATCCGCCACCGCTATGCCGAGGCTGCAGGCCTGCATCACCGGCAGATCTATGGTGTCGTCCCCCATGTAGGCGGCCTGTTCCGGCGTCAGGCCCAGCTTGGTCAGCAGCGCCTCGAAGTGGGGCAGCTTCTGATCCGCCCCCTGCACCAGGTGCTGCACCCCCAGGCCCCTCATCCGATCGCTGACGATACGGGAGTTGCGCCCTGTGATGATGGCAATCTCGATGCCGGCGTTGAGCAGGGCACGCATGCCAGCACCGTCACGGGTACAGAAAGTCTTCAGCTCTTCGCCGTTATTGCCCATATAGATGAAGCCATTTGAGAGCACCCCATCCACATCGCACACCAGCAGGCGGATCTGCGCCGCCTTCTCGTACTGGCTGCGCGTCACCGGACCATAGAGGGTCGGTACGTCTTGCATCAAATCACCCCGGCTCTCAGCAGGTCGTGCATGTTGAAGGCGCCAAGTGGCCGCCGCTCTTCATCCACCACCAGCAATCCGTTAATCTTTCTGGTTTCCATCAGTTTGACGGCCTCGGCCGCCATCATCTCAGGCCCTACGGTAACACAGTTGGCCGTCATTACGCGGCTGATCGGGGTGTGGTGAATATCCACCTGCAGATCCAGGATCCGGCGCAAGTCACCGTCGGTGAACAGACCGGCCAGCAGCCCCTGCTCATCCACCACAGCCGTCATGCCGAGGCCCTTGCGGCTCACTTCCAGCAGCGCCTGGCTGATGGTGGCATCTATCCCCACCCGGGGCAACAGCTCGCCGCTGTGCATCAGATCGCCGACCCGCAGCAGCAGCCGTTTGCCCAGCGATCCGCCCGGGTGCGAGAGCGCGAAGTCATCGGCGGTAAAACCGCGAGCTTCCAGCAGGGCCACGGCCAGGGCGTCCCCCATCACCAGGGTCGCCGTGGTGCTGGAGGTCGGGGCCAGACCCAGCGGGCAGGCCTCTTTCTCCACCTTGATGCACAGGTGCACGTTGGCCTCCTTGGCCATGGTGGAAGCCGGATTGCCGGTCATGCAGATAAGCGGAATGCCGCGGCGCTTGAGCACCGGCAGCAGGGCCAGGATCTCGTCACTCTCGCCGGAGTTGGAGATGGCGATGATGAGGTCCCCGGCGGAGATCATCCCCAGATCCCCGTGGCTGGCTTCGCCAGGGTGGAGGAAGAAGGCAGGAGTCCCGGTGCTGGCCAGGGTTGCGGCAATCTTGTTGCCGACATGACCCGACTTGCCCATGCCGGTGACCACTATCTTGCCGGCGCAGCGCAGCACCATCTCGCAGGCGCGCTCGAAGGTCTCGTCGAGGTACTGGTAGAGTCCATCGATGGCTTGTTTTTCTATGTCCAGCACCGCACGGGCACTGCGACGGAAATCGAACAATTCAGACACTTTTTCAGGCTTTACAGACATAAAGGCACAGCTCCGGGCCGAAATTTGCTGCGGGATTATAAAAAAGTCTGCCGAGATAAGCGAATCGGATGCGGGGCGCTCTGCCGCTGATGCAAGTTGTTACATAAAACTGTCGCGTATTTGGGGGGCAAAGCCGCTCAATAGTTGTTCCTTGCTGTTGCTTAGACCTAGACTAGCCCATAAAATTCGCTCTTCATTTATACCGGATGGACAATTGTTTGAACGATGACCTGATCACCATCTCCGACCTGACCTTCAGTCACGGAGATAGGTTGCTGTACGACAGGATCAACCTGACCATTCCCCGTGGCAAGGTCACCGCCGTCATGGGCCCCAGCGGCATCGGCAAGACCACCTTGCTGCGCCTGATCGGTGGCCAGCTCAAGCCTGAGTCCGGTCATATTCTGTTTGACGGGGAAGATATCCCCACCCTCTCCCGCGGCCGTCTGTATGAGGTGCGCAAGCGGATGAGCATGCTGTTTCAGAGCGGCGCCCTGTTCACCGGCATGACGGTGTTCGACAACGTGGCCTTCCCGCTGCGGGAGCACTCGGGTCTGCCGGAAGAGCTGATCCACACCATCGTCATGATGAAGCTGCAGGCGGTGGGATTGCGTGGTGCCGCCCGCCTGATGCCCTCCGAGCTCTCCGGTGGCATGGCCCGTCGTGCAGCCCTGGCCAGATCCATCGCGCTGGATCCGGATCTCATCATGTATGACGAGCCCTTCGTCGGCCAGGATCCCATCACCATGGCGGTGCTGGTCAAGCTCATCAAGGAACTCAACGATGCCCTCGGCATCACCTCCGTCATCGTCACCCACGATGTGAAGGAGGTGCTGAGCATCGCCGACTACGCCTACATCATCGCCAACCGCAGGGTGGTGGCGCAGGGCACGCCGGAGCAACTGCGCGAGGAGCACAATCCCGAGGTAGAGCAGTTCCTCAAGGGATTGCCCGATGGTCCTGTTCCGTTTCATTTTCCGGCAGGCGACCTGCTACAGGATCTGTGATGTTCATAAGTCAGATAAGCAAGCTGGGGCGGAGCGGGGTGCGCTTCATCAGCGCCGTCGGCCGCGCCACCATCATGCTGTTTCACGCGCTGGCGGGCAAACCCGAGCCCCGCAAGCACTTCCCCCTGCTGGTACAGCAGCTCTATGTGGTGGGAGTACAATCGGTCGCCATCATACTGGTGTCGGGTCTCTTCATCGGCATGGTGCTCTCCTTGCAGGGTTACAACGTACTGAAGGACTTCGGCGCCGAGCAGAGTCTGGGGCCCCTGGTCTCCCTCTCCCTGCTGCGGGAGCTGGGCCCTGTGGTCACCGCCCTGCTGTTTGCCGGCCGTGCGGGTTCGGCCCTCACCGCCGAGATCGGCCTGATGAAGGCCACCGAACAGCTCTCCAGCCTGGAGATGATGGCGGTGGACCCGCTGCGCCGGGTAGTAGCCCCCCGTTTCTGGGCTGGCGTCATCAGCATGCCGCTGCTGGCCTTCATGTTCAGCCTGATCGGCATCTTCGGCGGCAAACTGGTCGGGGTCGACTGGCTGGGGGTGGATGAGGGCAGCTTCTGGTCTGCCATGCAGGCCTCCGTCGACTGGCAGGACGACATCATGCAAGGGGCCATCAAGAGTGTGATATTCGCCTTGGTGGTGACCTGGATCGCGCTCTTCAATGGCTATGATGCCAAGCCGACCTCGGCCGGGATCAGTCAGGCGACGACCCGTACCGTGGTCCACTCATCCCTGGCCGTGCTCGGTCTGGATTTTATACTCACCGCAGTCATGTTTGGATAAGGGAAAGATGAAGTTCAGCAAAGTAGAATTCCTGGTCGGTGCCTTCATGCTGGCTGGCATCGCAGCCATTCTGGCGTTGGCACTGCAAGTGGCGGGATTGAGTTTCAAACCGGAAGGAGAAACCTATACCCTGCGCGCCCATTTCGATAATATCGGCGGCCTGAAAGTACGCTCGCCGGTCAAGGTCGGCGGCGTCGTCGTCGGTCGAGTCAGCGACATCACCCTGGATGCCAAGAGCCAGGTGCCCATCGTCTCCCTGCAGATGCAAAAGAGTGCCGGCGAGTTCTCCGAAACCAGCACCCTCTCCATCCTGACCTCTGGTCTGCTGGGCGAGCAGTATGTCGGCCTGGCACCGGGCTTCACCGATGAAGAGATGGGCACCAGCATGCTCAAGGATGGCGACATGATCGAAGACACCAAGTCCGCCATCGTGCTGGAAGACCTGATTGGCAAGTTCCTGTACAGCCAGTCTTCCCCGGCCACCGATACGCCAGCAACCAAGGAGTAACCATGTTCAAGAAGATCGCCCTGCTGCTGGGTCTGATGACCAGCATGCTGTTTTCCGTCTCCGCCCTGGCAGCGGTCAATGCCGCCGACCCCTATGCCCTGGTGGATCAAGCTGCCCAGCAGACCTTCGCCCGCCTGAAGGCGGACAAGTCCCAGGTCAAGAGCAATCCGGATCACCTGCGGGTGATCATCCGCGAAGAGCTGCTGCCCTATGTGGACAACCGCTTCGCCGCCTACAAGGTGCTCGGCAACCAGATCAAGGAGACCACCCCGGCCCAGCGCGATGCCTTTGTCCAGGTGTTCACCGAGTACATGGTGAGCTCCTACGCCGATGCCCTGGCCCATTTCGACAAGCAGACCGTCAAGGTCCAGCCGGGCAAAGCGCCCGGTGACAGCAACATCACCGCCGTCAACGTCAGCGTGAAAGAGGCCGGCAAGCCGGACATCTTCCTCGAGTTCAAGCTGCGCAAGAACAACAAGACGGGTGAATGGAAGGCTTTCGACATGGTTGCCGAAGGGATCAGTCTGCTCTCCGCCAAGCAGAGCGAACTCGGTGGTCTCATTCGCCAGAATGGCATAGATGCGGTGATCGCCCAGTTGCGCGAGCACAATGCCAAGCCGCTGGTGCTCAAGTCATGACACTCCAGGGGGAGCTGCAGGCGCCGCAGGTCAACGCCCTGTGGCAACGGCGATCCGAGTGGTGGCAAGATGATGCGCTCGATATGAGCGGGGTCACCACCCTGGATTCCGCCGGCCTGGCCCTGCTGGTCAAGTGGGCCAAAGCCACTCTGGTACGGGGAGGCACGCCGCAACTGGTGGGCGCCTCCACTGATTTTTATACCCTGGCCAAGCTGTACGGTGTGGCCAGTCTGTTTCAACCCACCCCGCCCAACACCGAGGACGCATAATGCAAGTCTCTGAAATTGAAGCGATACTCCTTGAGGCTTTGCCATTGTCCGAAGTCCATGTCAAAGGCGACGGCAGTCACTATCAGGTGATTGCGGTCGGCGACATGTTTGACGGCATGAGCCGGGTCAAGAAGCAGCAGGCCATCTATGCCCCGCTGATGGACAAGATCGCCAGCAACGCCATCCACGCCCTCTCCATCAAGGCCTTTACCGATGCCGAATGGAAGCGCGAACGTAAATTTCTACTGCCCTCCTGATTTGGTATCTAAGTAAATGGACAAATTCAAGATCACCGGCCCCTGCACCCTCTCCGGTGAAGTGACCATCTCCGGCGCCAAAAACGCCGCCCTGCCGATCCTGTTCGCCACCCTGCTGTGCGACGAGGAGATCCAGCTCTCGAATGTGCCGCGCCTCAAAGACGTGGGCACCACCCTCAAGCTGCTGGAGATGCTGGGTGCCAGCACCAAGGTCAACGGCAACGTGACAGTGCTGACCGGCGCCGTGAACAACCACGTCGCCCCCTACGAGCTGGTGAAGACCATGCGCGCTTCCATACTGGCGCTGGGCCCGCTGGCCGCCCGTTTCGGCGCGGCTGACGTCTCCCTGCCCGGCGGCTGCGCCATCGGTGCCCGTCCGGTCAACCTGCATGTCCACGGCCTCGAGCTGATGGGCGCCAAGATCGCCATCGAAGATGGCTACATCAAGGCCCGTGTGGATGGCCGTCTGAAAGGTGCCCATATCCTGATGGACATGATCTCCGTCACCGGTACCGAGAACCTGATGATGGCCGCCACCCTGGCCGACGGTCGCACCGTGATCGAGAACGCCGCCCGCGAGCCGGAAGTGGTCGATCTCGCCAACTTCCTCAACGCCCTGGGCGCCAAGATCCAGGGTGCGGGTACCGACACCCTGACCATAGACGGGGTCGAGCGTCTGCACGGCGGCAGCTACAGCGTCCAGCCGGATCGCATCGAGACCGGTACCTTCCTGGTGGGCGCCGCCGTCACCGGGGGCAAGATCACCTGCCGCAAGACCGATCCCTCCCTGCTGGAAGCCGTACTGGTCAAGCTGGAAGAGGCTGGTGCGCTCATCGAGAAGGGGGAAGACTGGATCTCCCTCGACATGACGGGGCGCACCCTCAAGCCGGTCACCATCAAGACGGCCCCCTACCCGGCCTTCCCGACCGACATGCAGGCACAGTTCACCGTGCTGAACGCCGTGGCCAAGGGTACCGGCATGGTCACCGAGACCATCTTCGAGAACCGCTTCATGCACGTGCCCGAGCTGGTACGTATGGGTGCGGACATCGAGCTGCAGGGCAATGTGGCCATCTGCCGCGACACAGATCAACTCAAGGGTGCCCAGGTGATGGCAACCGATCTGCGCGCCTCCGCCAGCCTGGTCCTCGCCGGCTTCGTGGCCGAAGGCACCACCATGGTCGAGCGCATCTATCACATCGACCGTGGCTATGAAGACATAGAGCACAAGCTACAAGCTCTGGGCGGGTGCATAGAGCGCATCAAGGAGTGATCGTCACTCCTTGCCGATGAGCAATAAAAAGGCCCCCTCGCTAGCGAGGGGGCCTTTTTCATTTCCGGAGTCTGGCGATTCAGTGCCCCGCCAGCTTCATCTGCTCGACCAGCACAGAGCCCGTCTTGAGGCTGGAGCGTTCGTCCTCGTCGTTCCCCACCGCCACCAGGGTGCTGAACATGTCGGCCAGGTTGCCGGCTATGGTGATCTCCTCAACCGGATAGAGTATCTCGCCATTCTCCACCCAGAAACCGGCGGCGCCGCGGGAGTAATCACCATTGACGATGTTGACCCCCTGCCCCATCAGCTCGGTCACCAGCAGGCCTGTGCCCATCTCCTTGAGCATGCCCTGGAAGTCCTGGCCGGTATTGGAGACCTGCCAGTTATGGATGCCACCGGCGTGGCCCGTGGTGGTCAGCCCCAGTTTGCGGGCCGAGTAGGAGGTGAGCAGCCAACTCATCAGCTCGCCGTTGCGGACTATGTCCATGTCACGGGTGCGTACCCCTTCACCGTCGAAGGGGGTACTGGCAAGCCCACCCAGCAGGTGGGGGAACTCCTGAATGCTGAGCCACTCGGGCAGTATCTGCTTGCCCAGTTTATCCAGCAGGAAGCTCGACTTGCGATAGAGGTTGCCGCCGCTGATGGCCATCACCAGATGACCCCACAGGCCGGCGGCGGTGTCGGGGTGAAACAGCACGGGGGCGTGACGGGTGCTGATCTTGCGGGCCCCCAGACGGGAGACGGTGCGTTCCACCGCCTCGTCGGCGATGCGCTGCGGGCTCCAGAGGCCGGAGAGGGAGCGGCTGGAAGAGTAGCCATAGTCTCGCTGCATGTCCCCATCCTGCTCGCCAATCAGCACGCAGCTAAGGGAGTTGCGCGACGCCGCATAGCCTTTGACGAAGCCATGGCTGTTGCCATAGACCTTGACCCCCAGATGGCTTGAAAAGCTGGCACCATCGGAGTGCTTGATGCGGGCATCGCGCCCCAGAGCCAGCCGCTCGCACTCGATGGCCAGCTCGATGCCACGCTGGGGATCCAGCTCGATGGAGTGACAGAGTTGCAGATCCGGGGCATCCCAGGCCAGCAGTTCGGCATCCGCCAGGCCGGCATATTCATCGGGGGAGGTGTGGCGGGCAATCTCCATGGCCGCTTCGACGGCGGCACGGATGGCAGGCTTGCCGAGATCCGTGGTCGAGGAGGATCCCTTGCAGCCATTGCGATAGACGGCGATGCCGAGCGCTCCATCCTTGTTGAACTCGATGCTTTCCAGCTCACAGCCCCGGGTATTCACCGACAGCCCTGTCTGCTTGCTGATGGAGACTTCCGCAAGCCCGGCGCCCAGCCCTCTGGCTATCTCCAGGGCCTCGGCGACCACCGCCTCGAGATGGGCTTGATCCTGGCGAATTTGATCTTGCTGGTCCATAACTCACATCTGTATGAAGGAAGGAAAGGGGCTAAGCATATCAGACCCCTGCGCCCAGCGGGAGAAGCTGGTAACATATCCCCCAACGCGAATGACAGGAATCAGAGACCGATGAGTCAGTATCAAGACGACAACGAATTGGACGATTGGGGTCCGAGCAAGAGCCAGCTCAAGCGCGACGCCGAGGCACTGCAGAAACTGGGGGCCGAGATCGTCTCCCTGAGCCACAGCGAGCTGGAACGGATCCCGCTGGATGAAGAGTTGGCCGAAGCCGTCGAGCTGGGCCGCAAGCTCAAACCCAAGAAGGACGAGTCCTTCCGCCGCCACCTGCAGTTCATCGGCCGCCTGATGCGCAGCCGGGATATAGAGCAGATCGAGGAAGCCCTCTCCATCATCAAGATGCGTCACTCCACCGTGAATGCCCGTCTGCACCGGCTGGAGCAGTGGCGTGAGCGGCTGATCACCGAAGGTGACAGCGCCCTCAACGAACTGATGTCCCAGTTCCACGAGCTGGATCGCCAGAAGCTGCGCCAGCTGATCCGCACCGCCAACAAGGAGCGGGAGCTGAACAAGCCGCCGGTGGCCTATCGCGAGATGTACCAGTACCTGCGCGGCGAGATAGAAGATCAGCTGTAAGTCATGATGCCGGCGCGGGACACGCTGTCGCCGGCAGAAACAAAAACGGGGCCAATTTGGCCCCGTTTTTTATGCGCCGTCAGCTGCCCGGCAAGCACTGGGTGTGAGTGCCCGGTTGCAGATAAGGCACCAGCAAGGGCGCCATCCCCTTGAGAACCTGCACCGGCAGTGCCGAGGTGAAACGGAACTTGTCGGACTGGCTGCCGGGCACATAGGCCGTCAGGGTACCGAAGTGATCATCCCCTATGTAGAAGACAAAGGTCGCGGTCCGGTTGCGCGCCAGCGAGCTGGTGACATTGCCGTAGCGGCCGACCGTCTCGATCCTGTTGTCCCCCGTCCCCGTCTTGCCCCCCAACGACAGCACAGTGCCATCCTGCAAGGCAAAGGCACCGGCGATGCGCCGCGCCGTACCGCCTTCCACCACCTTGGACAAGGCAGTGCGCAGGGCGTTGGCCACCTCGACGGGCATCACCCGAACACCCTGGGTGTTGGCCGGCTCGAACGCGGTGGCGAAGGGCGTGTCCTTGGCAAAAGAGAGATGCTCGATCCGCAGGGTCGGTGCCCGCATGCCGCCGTTCTGGATGATCCCCATCAACTCGGCCAAAGCGGCGGGCCTGTCTCCCGAGCTGCCGAGAGCGGTCGCCAGGGAGGGAACCAGGTGATCAAACGGATAGCCCAAGCGTGCCCAGCGCTGATGGATGTCGAGGAAGGCCTCGACCTCCAGCATGGTGCGGATCCGGCTATCCCGGGCGCTGCGATGGCGCGTCTTGAACAGCCAGCTGTAGACCTCCTGACGCTCATCCCGGCTGGCCGCGACCGCATCGGCGAAGGTGGCCTTGTCAAACTCCCTGAGATAGGAGAGCAGCCACAGCTCCAGCGGGTGGACGCGGGCGATATAGCCTTGATCCGGCAGTGAATACTTACCAGGACCATAGCTGGTATAGAGCTGCTCGACTCGCTTGTCGGTCAGCTTGTCCCGCGGCAGGCGCTTCGCCAGGAAGGCGGCAAAGTCTGCCTGTGACGCTTCCGGCATCAGGTAGCGATGCACGGCCGCGAGGCGCACTGCACTCGGCTTGAGGCCGTCGAGGAAGGTATCGAGCTGCTCATCCGTGGTCTTGCCGCGATATTTGCGCCAGAAGCGCAGCAGATAGGTCTGGCCCTCCTTGTCGGCGAACTTGGCCAAGTACTCGGTACGACGAGGATCCTTGTCATCCTTGAGCAACTGGGCGCGGTTACCTTCCTTGTAGAGGCTGTAGCGCACTATGTCCCGCATCAGCCGCACGAAGGGCAGGTTGATGGATTCGCGCAAGGCGTCGCGGATAGGCGGAATACGGCCATTGTCTTCCTTGCGGAAGTTGTTGAAGGTGTGCATGCCGCCGCCGGTGAAGAAGCCCTCGTAGGGGCTGGCGGAGTATTTGCGATCCAGCGCAGCCTCCAGCATCGCAGGCAGACTCTTGTCCTTGGCACTCATCAGGTAGGCGATGGCCCAACGGCTGATATTGTCCTGATCTGAGACCTCTATCTTGCGCAGGCTCTCGGCTGGCATGTTCCCATAGCTGTCATGCAGCTCGGTCACTATCTCCAGATAGGTGGTCAGCACCCGCAGCTTGGCGGTCGAGCCCAGCTCCAGCTTGCTGCCCTCATTGATGTCGAACGGCTGATCCGTGTTGTCGGTCTGCACCCGCACCTTGACCCCTTCAGGCGTCTTCTCGAACAGGGTGAAGCTGTATCTCACCTCCCCCGTCTTCTCCGGCGAGAGCAGGCGCTCACCAAACAGCCCCACCTGGGCGGCGAATGTGGGATCCGCCAACTGCTGCAGATAACGAGAGACGTCATTTTGCAGCGGCATGTTGAGGGTCGTATCCGCCGTCAGATCCATGCGGTCCAGATCATAGAGCTGAACCCCGAGCTGGCGACTGAGGCGGGTGCGCGCCACCTGCAGCCCCTTGTTGTTATTGACCCGGGTGATCGCCGGCGCCTGCAGGAAGTCGCGGAACGCAAGCTTGGCCTTGAGTGCCGACTCCATTAACGGCGGCGTGATCATGCCCTCCTGCACGAACAGACGCAGATAGCTGTCAGTCAGGGTCGACAGCGCCTCCCGCCCCTGGGCCAGATAATAGGAGGGTCGACGGTGGGCAATCATCAGGGAGACTACCTGACGCAGCGCCAGCCCCTGTTCGGCCAGGGTGGCATCCTGATTGCGAGCGGGATCCAGCAGGCGATTCACCTCGTCCACATTGGCACCGAACCAGACCCAGAGACCATCCCCCAAGCCGTGCACCTCGCCATAACCCGGGGCGGCGGAGAGCGGCACCGAGTTGAGATAGGCCCAGGCAACCAGTTTGCGTGCCTCAAGGGTCTCTGGCCCCAATCGATAGGCCCGCACGCTGGCCGAGGCCATCTGGCGGATCTTCTCGGTGGGAGACAGGGTCAGGCCATCAGGGGAGTGACGATACTTCTCCACCTGGGTCGCCAGCGTACTGCCGCCAGCGGATTGATCCTGCATGTCCAGCGCCTTGCCCACCTGGGACAGTGCCGCCTTGGCGAAACGGGGCCAATCTACCGCCGGGTTGGCCAGCGGCTGCTCGTTGCTCAGCAGCTCCCGGTTCTCGATAAACAACAGCGACTGTATGACCAGAGGGGGAATGGAGTTGAAATCAGGGTAGTAATGGGTCGGATACTTGTATTGATAGAAAGGCTCGGCACGGCAGTCGTGCAGAGTCAGCCCTGCCTGCACCTTCTCGGTATAGGGGACAAAGAAACCATGGCTGGCGTAGTTGTACAGCGCATCGGAAAAACGCACCTGCTCGCTCACCTGATAGCCACGCTGGATGAGGCGCTCCTGGATCATGGGCATCAGCACATAGCCAAGCCGCTTGTCGAAGGGACCATCATCCGGGAAGGTGATCTGCTTGCTGGGACCGGGTTCCAGCTCGTAAGTCAGCTTGGCGGCATAACGGGAGATCTCCTGCGATTGCAATCTGGAGGTCTTCATTTCATAACCGACCAGGGCGATCACGGCAGCCAGGCAAAGCAAAAAGATGAAACAGAACAACCAGCGCCACCAGGGGCGACGCTTGCGCTGATATTGCCCGTCCGCATGCGGTACGGATGAATCCTGAGATGCCACTTTGTTCGAATCCGTCTGTTTTGATGCGCCCATATCAGCCCCACCATGGTTGCGCAATTTATTGTCTTTCAATCAAGCTTAGTCTTTTCAAGTCAAGGGCTTGAAAACTATTGACCGCTTTGCAGAGATGTTAACAGGGCGATTGTAAAAATGGGAGCCGATTGTTGCAGTGCGGCGAGAGATCCGAGCTGCTGAGTGGAAATGAAACACCGGCTAGAAGCCGGTGTTCGGGAATAGCGATATGAGCTTATTTACTGGTACTCATGCCCTTGAGCTTGGTGCTCAGCTCTTTACGCTCCTTGGAAAGCTCGGCATTCTTGATGATGTGATCATCAACCCGCTCTTCGTAATCGGTGCGCATGTTGGCGATGATGGCCTGTACCTCATCGATGCTCATACCGGGCTTGATATAGTCGCTCAGGTTGTCGAGCAGCAGCACCCGCTTCTGGTTGTCACGGATCTTCTTCTCGTTGTCCGCGATTTCACGCTTGAGCTTGTTCTGACGACGGGACATACGCACATATTCCAACACATCGCTGAAAGTAGACTTGTTTACTTGTTCCATATCGGTACCACTGACTGAAGGTGAATGAAAACAGGTGGGTTGCTCTCATACCAGATGGAGAAGCAAAGGCATGGTATAAGCAAACCAGGAATGCCCTTTACTCTACCGAGTTATGATGCAGATACAACCCCAATTGCAGGCTCTACACCGGGTTTCAGCAGGATAGCGGCGCGTGAGGAATCAAATGGAAAACTGGTGAGAGTGCTGGTCCAGGCGTGGCTGCATACAAGGCCCACGGCGTCGGAGGTCATGAGCACCAACTGGTACTTATACTACTGAACACAAGGAATACGCAGATGAGATCTCGGCAGGCAGCGGCAGGTATTGGGGAAACATCAGGCAATAAAAAACCCCGCTCTAGTGAGCGGGGTTTCTTGTATTGGGTGCCTGGCAGTGTCCTACTCTCGCATGGCGAATGCCACACTACCATCGGCGCTACCGCGTTTCACTTCTGAGTTCGGCATGGGATC
>NZ_JBGLQX010000015.1:0-118613 GCF_041403065.1 Aeromonas sp. S16(2024)
AGACGGAAGCAAAAAATCGCAGGAATGAGCAGTGAATATCTGGAAACGGTACTCAATGCGGGTCTCAAAAAACTGGGTGAAATTTAACAAAATGTTCACGCTCTCACCCTGCCCCATAGGCTTGCGCCGCATTAAGGCTTGTGAAGTGGTGTGCTTCTCGATTGTCATGGTAGCCACAGGCTCTGCCAATGTTCGCTTGTACCACTGCCGCAACACTGGTTACCGTACTGTCCCAGGTGGCAATGAGCCGCTGTTTCATATCTTGACCAAAATTAATCCCTGCGCGACAGCCTGCTACGGTAATAGCAATGAGCTTTTCGTCAAAGTCGATGCATTCATCGAACTCTTTTTTAAATCGTTCAATGGTAGTTAATTGGTCTTCTGGGACACCGCTGAGATCTTTGCCAAGAATATGAACATTCTGATCTGCAAATCCTGCTTGAATAAAACCAGTTTTTGCCTCCATGGCGGCACCTGGCGGCACCCTGACCAATACCCATCCTGCACCTTCATGTTGTTTAAGTAAACTCAGCAGCTTCGCTTTGGCTGGTGAGTCATCGAGAATATTCCTCGAGTCAGAATCCAATCCCGTGACTTTATTGGAGCGCAGCATTTCCCTAACACCGTAGTACTCGTTACTGGTGCGATGGAATACCAATTTGGTATTAAAATCACGCCGTAAAATTGAGTTGCGAGCTGCCTCTTCGGCTGCTTCTGCTGCTTCAATAGCCTCTTTTTCTCTATGATTATGTTTTGCTATTTCTTCTTCGTGTTTGGCAACATCGTATTCTGTCTCTGCCGCATAGAGAGCCCCAAAAGGCGTCGCAGAGATAAAAACTACTTTGCAATCTTTATTCTCTTTTTCGAGGTAATCAAAAACCTTGCAGTACCGTATAGCTGCCGCATTTGAGCCATAGTGACACTCGTCGATCAGGATCAGTTTGGGCGGATTGCCTTTAAAGCTTCGCTCTAAATCTTGGTCGAATCGAATAAAGTTACTAACAACCACATTTTTAGCATCTGCCAGATCTTTTTCAGCCTGCTCTAACAAGGCAACGTCAGGCATGGTTACCAAATAGAGAGTATCTTTGAGCTTGGAGCGGTCGCAGACCTCTTCATCAGTCAGTGACAGACGTTGCAAACAACAAAGAGCGAGTGCCACACCAGACTTGCCTGCTTGCATCTCTGCCGCAGTGATAACTGCACGGACGTTTCCCTTTAGTGCATCGAATGTCTTTTGTGCTGCGATACGTTGGTGATCATGTAATTTCCCACCAGTCAAAATGAGGTAGATTTTTTGTCTCAGAGAGTCGGCTTTAGCTGTCATGGAAGAGAGGTCAGTTCAGTTAATGAATGATACCACTAGTTTCACACAGCTCGTTGCTGACTCCAACAAAGAGCCCGTAGAACGTACGATGCTTATCGCCGGTTTATTGGGGCGCGAACCGGCCTCAAGCCATCCAAGTGTAAATTCGTAGTGAAGATTCTACTTGTCCAAGAGCAGATCACTCTGGTCGCTGCAATCAGTGGGAAGATAATCAAGGTGCCAGTTGGCCTTCCCGTACTGCGGATTGTCTGAAATGGCGCTGACTCGATTTTTTTACCCCTATCTCTCTGTTAATCTGGGCGTTTTCTGCTAGGTGCCTGCTTACTATGTCTATCGATTACTACAACCAACACGCCGATAGCTTCGTCGAAGGCACGCTGTCGGTCGATATGCAACCGCTTTACCAGCGCTTCTTGCCTCTGCTCGCCGCCGGCGCTCATATCGTCGATGCGGGCTGCGGCTCTGGGCGGGACAGCCTGTATTTCCATCAGCAAGGTTTTCGGGTCACAGCCTTCGATGCCAGCGCGGAGCTGGCCCTGCGTGCCGAGCGCCTGCTTGGTCAGCCGGTGCAACTGTGCCGTTTCGAGCAGTTTGTGGCTCCCGTGCCGGTCGATGCCATCTGGGCCTGTGCCAGTCTGCTGCATGTTCCCCGCGCCGAATTGGATGCCGTAATGGCCCATCTGTGCCAGCAACTCGCCGACGGTGGTCTGCTCTATTGCTCGTTCAAATATGGGGTAGACGAGACCGAGCGCGATGGCCGAGCCTTCACCCAGTTGGATGAGGCGGGGCTGCACGCCCTGATCACGCCGTTGCCGCTGAGCGAGGTCGAGACTTGGCTGACGGCGGATCGACGCCCCGGCCGCGAGCAGGAGCGTTGGCTTAACGCCATCGTGCGCAAGGTCGGGTCATGAGTGCACCCGTGCTCATCAGCGGGGGAGAGGCGGGGGATCCGGAGTTCAACGATCCCCTGTTGCCACATCTGCTGGACGCCATCGCCCGTTGTGGCGAGGGTAGCCGCATCGAGTTGTGTGTCTCCTTTATTCGCCAAAGCGGGCTGGTGCTGTTGCGCGGTGCCCTGCACGAGGCGTTGGCGCGAGGAGCACGGCTTCGGGTGATCACCTCGGACTATCTGGAGGTGACTCAGCCGGTGGCGCTGCGCGAGTTGCTTAAATTTGATCCCGCTCGCTCTTGCGCGCTGATCTACCAGAGTCAGGGCAATCGCGGCTTTCACCTCAAGTCCTATCTGTTTGTCCAGCACGCAGCCCAGTATCTAGGCGAGCAAGTTGGCCAGGAAGGGTCGCCAGCGGTGCTCGGTGGCCAGGCGTTTCTCGGCTCCAGCAATATCTCTGCCGCCGCCCTCACCGAGTCGCTGGAGTGGAACTGGTCGCTCAGGGCTGAGCCGAGCGGCCCCAGCGAGCCGCATCACAGCCTGCGTCAGCTCGCGGCTCAAATCGATCGGCTGGCGCAAGACGCGCGGGTCGTGCCCCTTACCCACGACTGGATCGATGGCTACCTCGCTCGCTATCGGCAGAGCGCGCTGCGGGAGTTGCGGGTGCTCACTGGGGATCATCGCAGCAGCGCTGAGCAGCTGCGTGAAGCCCCCATCCCCAACAGCGTGCAGCAAGAGGCGCTGATGGCGCTGCAAGCCGCGCGGGCACAGGGGCATAAACGGGGTGTGGTGGTCATGGCGACCGGCCTTGGCAAGACTTGGCTCGCGGCTTTTGATGTGCGCCAGATGCAGGCGGCCCGCCTGCTGTTTGTTGCCCATCGGGAGGAGATCCTGACCCAAGCGCGCCAGACCTTCTTGCACATGGTGCCGCGGGCAAATTCGGGCCTCTATCATGGTCAGCAGCAGGATGAGGCCGACTGGCTGTTTGCCTCCATCCAGACCCTGGGCAAGAGTCAGCATCTGCTGCGCTTTGCACCGGATCACTTCGATTACGTGGTGGTCGATGAGTTTCATCATGCCGCCTCACCCTCCTACCGGCGCTTGCTAAACCACTTCAAGCCCCGCTTCCTGCTCGGGCTGACCGCGACCCCTGACCGCACCGATCAGGCCGATATTCTGGCGCTGTGCGACAACAATCTCGTCTTTGAACGGGGGCTGGCCCTCGCCATCGAGCAGAAGATGCTGGTGCCGCTCACCTATCACGGCATTTTGGATGACACCGTCGACTATGCCGCGCTGCCTTGGCGCAACGGTCAGTTTGACCCCCATGCGCTGGAGAGTGCCTTCGCCAGTCAGAAGCGGGCTCAGCACGCCCTTAGCCAGTGGCGACGTTTACGCCAGCAGCGCACGCTGGCCTTCTGCATCTCGACCCGTCATGCCGATTTTATGGCCAGCGTCTTCCAGCAAGCCGGTGTGCGGGCGATAGCCGTCTATGCGGGCTCCCGCCAGGGGCGACAAGCCGCCCTGGAGCAACTGGCCGCCGCCGAGCTTGATATCATCTTCTCGGTAGATTTGTTCAACGAAGGCACCGACTTGCCCGCCATCGATACCGTGCTGATGCTGCGCCCCACCGAGTCGCGCATCGTGTTCCTGCAACAGTTGGGGCGGGGCTTGCGCCTCTATCAAGGCAAAGAACGCCTGGTGGTGATCGATCTGGTGGGCAATCACAAGGCGTGTCTCTACAAGCCCCAGCTGCTGCAAACGCAATTGACCCGCCCACCAACGCACGCAAACAGGGCGATGCCGCTGGCGGCAGGTTGTTTTATCAATCTGGATCCCAAGCTGCTTCCGCTGCTGGCGCTGTTAAAAAAGCAGCAGAAACCGACTCTGATTGAGACCTATCAGACCCTCAAAGAGCACCTCGGCTATCGCCCCACCGCGCGGCAAACCTGGGCAGTCCGGCTGGGTGAGCAACTGCGTTTCGATACCCAAAAACAGGGGGGCTGGTTTGAGCTGCTCGCCCAAGCGGGCGATCTGGGGGAGGAGGAGCTGCGCGTGCTGAACCGGCACGGCGACTTTCTGCGTTCGGGGGTGGAGCACACCGCGCTCACCAAGAGTTTCAAGTTGATCCTGCTATTGGCGCTGCTCGAACTCGACGGCCTGCGTGAGCCACCCACCTTGGCGGCGCTGGCCAGCCACTCCCGTTACCTGTTTGAGCGGCATCCCGAGCTGGCCCGCCTCGATCTACCGGTCAAGCAGCAAGCCCTGAGCGCCGACAGCCCGGCTTGGCTCAGTTACTGGAAGAGCAATCCGATCAAGTTCAGCAGTGGCGGCAATCCAGGCGCCAAGGGGGAGTACTGGTTCGAGGTAAGGGAGGATCGCTTCTGCCCACGCTTCGCGGTGAGTGAGGAGGATATCGATCCTCTGCATCGCATGGTGCAAGAGCTGCTGGACTTGCGTCTGGCCCAATATCAGCAGCGCAAAATCGCATCGGCAGCCGCCATTTCCCCTGAGCCCTTCACAACTATCCACGATGAGGAACAGGCGCTGGCGCCTGATGCCAAAGCGCGTCAGGTGACCCTGATTTAAGGCTGGCTATCCGATAGCACGATCAGTGTAAAAACAAGCAGTGTAAAAACCAGCAGCGTGAAAGCAATCAAGGCGCCAGTGGCGCCTTGATTGTTTGGGGAGATGGTCGGTCAGCGCTGGCCGTTACCGAAACAGCCATTCCATATCGTCCTCTTCCTCACGCCACCTTATTTGCTGCTGATCCCAGCGGGCCGCCAGATAGGGTTTGAGGGTCTGCAGGGTGGTGATCTCGGCCAGCTGGGCAGTCAGGTGGTCGATATCACGCAGCAAATAGTCCCGATGTTCGGCAAAGGCCTGCTCGGTCTTTTTCTTGGATGATTGCTTGAATTTGTGCAGCACCGCGCCCATTAGCCCGTCTTGCCCGCCGTAGTAGCTGACTTCGAGCTCGCGTAGCTGGCGTTTCAGCATCGGGTTGAGGTAAGCGAGGTTCTCGTCACTGAGCAGGTTATCGAACTCGGGTAGGTGAGCGTGGGCCAGCTGTAACAGGGTGAACATCTCTTTGTTTTCCCAAGCCTGACTGAGTTGGCCCATGATGCGGGTCTTTTCCGCCTGCATGGCGGGGTCGGGTTCCCGATCCGGGTGCAGCGCCAGGGCGAGCTTGCGATAGAGCTGCTTGAGGCTGGATTTGCTGAACAGCTGTTCGATGCGCATCTCTTCCTCTTGCTCACGACGGGTGCGCGTGTGGGCAAAAGCATCTTGCTGCTCAGCGCCGAAGGGGGACTCATCGGCAAACAACTCATCATCGTCGAAGAGGGCATCCTCTTCCTCACCAGCGGTGTCACTCCCGTTGGCCATTTTCTGCTTCGCCGCGTTTATCAGGTACTCGTGCAACAGAGCGGGGTTTTTGACCATATCGCGCAAGGTGTCGATGTCTTCGGGGCAGTGACCACAAGTTTCCATCAGCATATGGGTAAGTTCATCACACTGATAGTCGAGCTGTTCGTCATCCATGTGCAGGGCGGTATTGGTTTGGATTTGGTGATAGAGGGGGGCCAAATCCATCTCGCCACGAAACGGATTGGACTCGAGATAGTTGATGAGATCGTGGATCCAGTGGTGCAAGGTCTCCCGTTGCCACTGGGTAAAGCTCTTGCGAGCCGTAAAGTCGGTCAGTCGCTTGGTGAGGGCAAAGATGAGCTCGCATTGTTGACGCTCAAGGGGTTCGATGTCGCTGGTGAAGCGCTGATAGATATCGCGGCCGTTGAGGGTTTGCTTGTCGATTTTTGCCTGTAGCTTTTCGAGCGCTTGCCAGTTGCGGTGGAAGAGATCGAGGGCGGGGTTACCCGTCGTGGGGGAGGGCTGGCGAGCGGGCTGCTTGCGAGCTGGATTACGAAGAGACATAGGCCGCCTCCATAGGCGTTATTTTGTTCGCTAAAACAAAAAAACCGGCGCGGGGCCGGTTTATCGCCGCGCATAAATAGCGCGAAGTCTGCCTTGCAGATGAGTTGCTGGCCATATTAAAGCCTTTCTTACGCAACAGATAGCAACAACAGAGAAATAATGGGGTGGCTGATGGGGCTCGAACCCACGACAACCGGAATCACAATCCGGGACTCTACCAACTGAGCTACAACCACCACTGAAATCATCGCCATTTTGTGTCTGCCAAGGCCTGGCCAAGGTCATCCTGAGATAATCTGCCGAATGGACGATAAGTCACACTCTTCATCAATAACTCAATGATTTAAAACACATTTTAAATGGCGCGCCCTGCAGGATTCGAACCTGCGACCCACGGCTTAGAAGGCCGTTGCTCTATCCGACTGAGCTAAGGGCGCTCTGTATCGAGCCGTCACAAGATGACTCGATGAACCTGGTCGGTGATAAAGGATTCGAACCTTTGACCCTCTGGTCCCAAACCAGATGCGCTACCGGGCTGCGCTAATCACCGAAATCTCATCGTCCAGCATACCGGGGGCGGTACGACTGGGCAACGGGCGGGCATCATACCCAAGCGTCAAAGTCAGCGTCAACGACTTTTTCCGCCAGTAAATTCAAATGCCTACTTATTGCCCGCCAGGCGAGAGCCGCTAACACCCGCGCCAAAAAAATGCGACAATGCGCGGCAGTTGAACACATGGTGAGTGAAGAACGATGTCTGCCAAAATCATTGATGGAAAACAGGTTGCGCAAACGATTCGCAATCAGGTCGCCGAACAAGTCCAACAGCGGTTGGCATTGGGCAAGCGGGCACCGGGTCTGGCGGTGATCCTGGTGGGGCTGGATCCGGCGTCCCAGGTCTATGTGGGCAGCAAGCGTCGTGCCTGTGAAGAGGTGGGGTTTGTCTCCCGCTCCTATGATCTCAGCGCCAATGCGACCCAGGAAGAGTTGTTGGCCCTGATCGATCGGCTCAATGAGGATGCGGAGGTGGACGGCATCCTGGTGCAGTTGCCCCTGCCGGCTCATTGCGACACAACCCAGGTGCTGGAGCGCATTCGCCCCGACAAGGACGTGGATGGTTTCCACCCCTACAATGTGGGCCGTCTGGCCCAGCGCATCCCGGCACTGCGTCCCTGCACCCCCAAGGGGATCATGACCCTGATCGAGGCGACTGGCGTCAAGACCCACGGTCTGCATGCTGTGGTGGTCGGTGCCTCCAACATCGTCGGTCGCCCGATGACGCTGGAGCTGCTGCTGGCGGGTTGCACCACCACCACCTGCCATCGCTTCACCCAGGATCTGGAGGCCCAGGTACGCCGTGCCGATCTGCTGGTGGTGGCGGTGGGCAAGCCGAACTTCATCCCCGGGGAGTGGGTCAAGCCCGGCGCCCTGGTGATCGACGTGGGGATCAACCGCCTGGCCGACGGCTCCCTGGTGGGGGATGTGGAGTTTGAAACGGCGCGCAATCACGCCGCCTTCATCACCCCTGTACCCGGTGGCGTGGGGCCCATGACGGTGGCCAGCCTGATGGAGAACACCCTGAGCGCCTGCCAGGATTATCACGACGCCTGAGCAGGGCGCCCCCCGCACTAGGGAAGGGATGAGAGAAAGGGAAGGCCTGGCCTTCCCTTTTTTATTGCTGGTCGAACGTGATGCTCTGCCGAGACGACTGGGCAGGGCGGCCTAGTCAGATCAGGGCCAGCGCCGCCGCCAGATCGGCGATGAGATCGTCGGCATCCTCCACCCCTATGCTGAAGCGGATGAGGTCGTCATTGACCCCGGCGGCGAGGCGGCTCGCCTCGTCCATGGCTGCGTGGGTGGTGCTGGCCGGATGGCAGGCCAGGCTCTCGAGATCGCCAAGGCTCACCGCCTGCACGAACAGCTGCAGGTTGTCTAGCAGGGTGGCGCAGCGGGCAAAGCCCCCTTCCAGCTCTATGCTCACCATGCCACCAAAGCCGCTGGCGAAGGCGCCGAGGGCGTCGTGGCCCGGATGGCTGGCAAGACCCGGGTAGATCACCTTCTTCACCGCCGGGTGGGCGGCGAGGAAGTCTGCCACCTTTTGTGCGTTGTGCAGGTGGGCATCCATGCGCAGGGGCAGGGTCTTGACCCCGCGCTGCAGCAGGTAGGCCTCCTGTGGGCCTATGGGGGAGCCGATGTGCTTGAGGGCCACGGTGCGTACCGACTTCATCAGCGCGTGGGAGCCGGCCACCACACCGGCGATGATGTCGCCGTGGCCGCCCAGATACTTGGTGCCGCTGTGCATCACCAGATCGATGCCGAGCTCCAGCGGGCGCAGCAGGTAGGGGGTGAGGAAGGTGTTGTCGCAGACGCTGATGGCGTCCACCTTGCGAGCCGCTTCCACCACCACCCGGGGATCCACCACCTTGAGGGTGGGGTTGGTCAGGGTCTCGAACAGGATCACCCTGGTGGCGGGGCTGATGTTGGCCAGCAGATCCTGATCGCTGTCGTAACTTGTGATGGTGATGCCGGCCCGGCTGAAGGTCTGCTTGAGAAACGCATCGGTGCCGCCGTAGAGGGGGCCGACATAGGCCACTTCATCTCCGCTGCTGGCCAGGGCATAGAGGATGGCGCTCACCGCCGCCATGCCGCTCGCTACCACCAGCGCCTCGTCGGCGCCCTCGAGAGCCGCCAGCTTCAGCTCCAGCTCGGCGGTGGTGGGGTTGCCGAAGCGGCTGTAGATAAAGCCCGGGGCCTGGCCTGCGAAGCGCTCCTTGCCCGCCTGGGCATTGACGTAGCTGAAGGTGCTGCTCTGGTAGAGCGGTGTGGTGAGGGCGCCGGTCTGGGGATCGATCCGCTGGCCGCTGTGCACGCTCATGGTCTTGAATTTCATCGTTTTGCTCCGTGGTCGCCAGGCTATGGCGTTGTTGTTCTGGTGTGGAAATCGGTGGACGGGATGGCGGCTTGTTGCCATCCCCCTTGATGGTGTCAGGCCGGTACCGGCTCCTGCGCTCCCCTGTGTTGCTGAGCATAGTGGCGCGCCGCCACATCCGGGTGGGAGCGCAGCCTGCCCTTGAGCACATTCTCCCCCACCTGATAGAAGAGCGGGTTGGCCGGGTCACTCTCTGGCCCTTGCGCCTGCGCCGCCAGCTCGGGGGAGAGCCGCAGCAGCGGCACAGTGGCATCGAGTCTCGCCGCCATAAAGAAGGCGCAGGAGAGACGCGAGACCCCGGGGGGCGGGCTCTGTACCCGGTGCAGGGTCGCCTTGAGGTAGCCGTTGGAGGCAAGCTCCAGCAGCTCGCCGATATTGACCACCAGGGCGCCGGGCAGGGGTGGCGCGGAAATCCAGCCGCTCGCCGTCTCCACCTCGAGGCCGGAGTGATCGTCCTGCATCACCAGGGTCAGGTAGCCGGGATCCTTGTGGGCGCCTACCCCCTGGCCGCTGCCTCCCGCTTCCCGTCCCGGGTAGTGAATGAGCTTCATGTGCTGATAGGGGGCGCCCTGGATGCTCTCATCGAACACCCCGGCCGGTTGCTCCAGCACCTCGGCAAAGGCGGCGAGCAGGGTGAGGGTGATGTCGCTCAGCCGCTCCTGCCACGCCAGCAGTTGCGTCTTCATCTCGGGCAGGGCGGCGGGCCACTGGTTGGGGCCTGTGAGCCGCTGCCAGGGGTGGCTTATCTGCGCCAGGGGGAGGGACTGCTCCTCGTTCATGATGTCGAACTGCTCTCGCCTGTCCGGCCGCTCCCGGGTGAGCTCGGCCCCCACCAGGTTGTAGCCACGAAAGTGGGGGGAGTGCACCATCTGCACCGCCAGCTTCTCCTGCAAGGGCAGGGCGAAGAAGCGGGCCGCCAGCGCCAGGGTTTCCCGTTGCTGCGCTTCGCTCAGACCATGGCCTGTCAGATAGAAGAAGCCCACCTCGCGGGCCGCCCGGCCAAGCTTGGCCAGCATCTGGTGACGCTCCTCGGGGGTGCCATTGAGCGCGGCATAGTCGATGATGGGCAGTGATGAATGTTCCATGTGCATCTCCTCAGGTGTCGGATGTCGGGTGCAGTCCCGAGGATCCGCGACAAAGATGGCGGTGTGGCTCGTGGCAGGACTCGGGTCCGTGGCTCACGATGGCACCATGTGGGTTTAAGGGGATGCTACTGTTCGGAGTTATAAGGTGGAAGCAACAAAATATTCTTAGTTATATACAAAAGTCGAAATAGGATTCGATCCCTTTGGGGGAATTTGTCGATTGCACGGAGAAAATGCGACCCAGCCGATCGCCTTGCCCATGAATCTGCCTGGGGCCAGGGAAGGCGCTGTGCCCATGGGAGGCGAATGAACAAAGGGGAGGCATCAGCCTCCCCTTGGGTAGTGTGGCGCAGAGGATAGAGGGTGAGCGCCCGCCCAGCGCGCCTAGATCAGCCTCTTCTTCAGTAACCCAGGGTGAAGCGCTGGCGCAGGTGCGCCGGTTGTTCAGCTTCGTTGATCACCGCGTCCGCCAGATCCCCGACCGTGATCCCGGCAGGCTTGTCGCCGCTAAAGAGCACCTGATCGCCCCCGAGACGGTAGCCGCCGCGCTTCTCGCCGGGTTCGAGGAACACCGGCGGGGAGACGAAGCGCCAGTCGAGGGTGGTTTCGCGGCGAAGTGCCGTGAGACCGTCGCGGGCCGCCAGGGCGCCCTGCTTCCACTCGGCCGGGAAGTCCGGGGTATCCACCAGCTGTACGCCGGGGGCGATTTCCAGGCTGCCGGCACCGCCGACCACCAGCAACCAGCTGTGGGCGGCGTTGGTTGCCTCGACGATGGCGCTGGCGCCCTTGAGGTACTGATCATGAATATCCGGGGCACTCCAGCCCGGGTTGTAGGCACTGATCACCCTATCGTGCCCCTTGAGCACCTCGGCCAGCGCCTGCGGGTCCTGGGCATCCACCGCCACGGCGGTGACCTGCGGGTGGAGGGCCAGCTTGCTGGTGTCGCGGACGATGGCGGTGACGTGATGGCCACGGCTGACGGCCTCGTTGAGGATGGCTGAACCGACAAAACCGCTGGCACCTATGAGGGCAATCTTCATGGATTTCTCTCCTTCACTGTGGGAATGGGGCTATCCTACGCCCCCGGATATGATTTAATAATCATCTGTAAATTGCATTCACTTGTAAGCTGGATTTAATAATGGATCAGCTCAGACGTTACGCCATCTTCGCCGCCGTGGTGGAGGCGGGCACCATGACGGGGGCCGCCAAGGCCCTCGGCATGACCCCCTCCGCCGTCAGCCAGCATATCGGCCAGCTGGAGAGCCTGCTCGGTCTCACCCTGCTCCATCGCTCCACCCGTCGCCTCAGCCTGACCGAGGCGGGGGAGGTGGTGTGGCAGGGGTGCCAGTCCCTGCAACAGACCCTCAACCAGACCGAGCTGCGCCTCTCGGAGGTGCGCGACAGCCTGCTCGGGGAGGTGCGGATCACCGCCCCCGTGGGGATGGCGGGCCAGCCGCTGGCGCTGGCCTTGTCGCCCTTGCTTCAGGCCCATCCAGGCCTGTGCATCCAGATCATCGCCGACGACGAGAAGCGGGATCTCATTGCCGAGCGCATCGACGTGGCGCTGCGGGTCGGCTCCCTGCCGGACTCCACCCTGGTGGCCCGCAAGCTGGGCCAGACCCGGATGCTGCTGTGCGCCGCCCCCGCCTACCTGGCGCGCAAGGGGACGCCGCGCACTCCCGCCGATCTGGCGACCCACGACTGGCTCTGCGGCGACATGCTGGGGAGCGGCTTGCTGCTCCTTGACGAGCGGGGGGGCGAGCACAGGGTGAGGTGCAAACCCAGGGTGCAATGCAACAACGTCCTGCCCCTGCGCCAGTTTGCCCTGGCGGGGCAGGGGATCTCCCTGCAACCCGAGGGGGAAGTTGCTGAGGATCTCGCCCAGGGCCGCCTGCTCGCCCTGCTGCCGGGCTTTCGGGTGCCGCCCATGGAGATCCACGCCATCACGCCGCAGCGGGAGATCCCGGAGAAGGTGCGGCGGGTGATCACCGCCCTGCGCAGCCATTTCGCCGAACCCGGGGGGACGGCGCGCCCGCTGTAACGCAGGCCAAAGAAGAGGGCAGCCCGTTGGCTGCCCTCTGTCTATCGCAATTATCCCGGCGTTACTTCATATAGAGGCCGCCGTTGATGGCCAGGGTCTCCCCCGTGATATAGGCACCTGCTTCGCTGGCGAGGAAGGCCACGGCGGCGGCTATCTCCTCCGGTTTGGCGAGGCGGCGCATGGGAATGTCGGCCTTGATGCTGTCGAGAATGTCGGTGCGGATCGCCGCCACCATGGGGGTGGCGGTGTAGCCGGGGGCGATGGCGTTGACCGTGACCCCGAAGCGGGCCCCTTCCGCCGCCAGCGCCTTGGTGAAGCCCAGCATGCCCGCCTTGGCCGCCGAGTAGTTGACCTGACCGAACTGCCCTTTCTGGCCATTGACCGAGGAGATGTTGATGATGCGGGCATCGCGCTGCTCGCACATGGCGTCGAACAGCGGCTGGGTCACGTTGTAGAGGCTGCACAGGTTGGTGTGGATCACCTCGAACCACTGCTCCGGCGCCATCCGCTTGAAGGCGCCATCCCGGGTGATGCCGGCGTTGTTGACCAGCACGTCCACCCGACCCTCCTCCTGCAACAGGCGGCCCAGGGTCTCGCGGCACATGGCGGTATCGGCCACGTCCAGTGGCAGCAGTCGCACCCGATCCGGTTGATATCCCTGCTCTGCGTACCAGTCGTGGGCCGCCGCACCGTTGGCGCTGGAGTGGGTGGCGATGATGCGATACCCCTGTGCCAGCAAGGCGGTGGTGATGGCGGATCCGATGCCGCCCCGGGCTCCGGTGATCAAGGCAATTTTTTTCATCTTGGCTTTCCCTGCATGTCACGAGTTGAACGGTGCCCCGGGGTCCCGGGGCAATTGACAACTTTGTTTGCAAACAATGTGGCAGGGAAAGGCGTCACTTTTGTGACAAGGGGCGTCTGGGGGCGGTTTTTCGCGAGGGGGATCCTGGCCGCCACAGGCCCGGCGCCGGGTTTGCCGAGGCCGAACAAGGCTTGCCCCCGGCACGGCGGCCATGTTTAATGTGGCCACTTGGGCGAATGCGCCCCTTTGCCGGCACAGAGCCCGATCACCCCATGACAAGCTCCCTCGCTTTCCCAGACCCGGCGCCACAGGCGCGCGCCCACTTCACCCGCATCGAGCGGCTGCTCGACTACATCCACACCCACCTGGATCAGCCCCTGTCGCTGGAGCAGCTGGCCGAGCAGAGCTGCTGGTCGCGCTGGCAGTTGCAGCGGGTCTTCTTGCACGAGACCGGCCAGACGGTGGCCCACTATGTGCGCGAGCTGAAGCTGAGCCTGGCGGCGGAGGCGCTGCTCTCGAGCCGGCAGCGGGTGCTGGATCTGGCGCTGAACCACGGTTTTGGCTCGGAAGTCAGCTTCAGCCGGGCCTTCAAGCAGCAGTTCGGCTGCTCGCCCCTGGCCTATCGCAAGCGGGGTCTTCGGCTGGGACTGCGCACCCCGCTGGTGCGAGCGCCTATGCCGCTCGTCAATGCTCCCCGATTGGTGCAGGTGCGGGTGGAGAGCCGGCCGGGGTTCACCCTGCACGGCGTCAGGGGGGAGATCCGGGGGCTCTTTGCCGAAGACCCGGACTTTCAGCAGACGGTCCCCGCCATCTGGGGTGCCTGGCGCGAGGCGGGAGGACGCCCATCGGCCAGCGAGCTGCTCGGGGTGGTGGACGTCTCGGGGGCGGGGGAGCGGCTGCCTTACTGGGCCGGGGTGGCGGCAGAGGAGGGGAGCGAGCCGCCGAGCGGGCTTGCGTGCCTCAGGGTGCCGGCACAGGAGTACGCCGTGCTGAGCCACCTGGGCCCCATCAGCCAGCTGGGGCAGAGCCTCAACTGGTTCATCCTGCACTGGCTACCGTCCTCCAGCTATCGCGGGTTGGATGGCTTCGAGCTGGAGCGCTATGCCTCGGGCTTTGACGGCCAGCAGCCCGATGCCTCCATGGAGTACTGGCTGCCCATCGCCCCCTGCTCGGGTTGAGTGCGCGCGCCCTCACCCAAGTCCCCCATCCCGGCGAGGCCGCTTGCGGCTGATGGCCGACCCACTTTGCACCCGCCAAAGATAGTCATTTGAATTCATAACCTTTTCCCATCGACATAAGGCATCGTCGACTGAGGCTTATCTCGCCTGTTTTTCGCCTCTCTGCCCGCCAAGATGCCCCAAATTGTTAATTCCGGGGCAAATTAGCACAATAAAATGCAAATGATATTTGTTACTATTCACATGCAGTAGGCAGTCGAGGATCAGATGCAACTTGTTCACCCCCCATTGACCCTGGTCGCCGCGACCATCTCCACCCTGTTGGCAGGCTCTGTGCTGGCCGCCGCGCCCGGCAGCCAGGACGCGGCGCTGGCCGACGAGACCCTGACCGTGCTGGGTCAGACCTATCGCAATACCGCGACCAAGACCCGGCTCGATCCCATAGAGACGCCCCAGGCGATCTCGGTCGTGGAGAGCGAGACCCTGGAACAGCGCGGCGTCAGCTCGGTGAGCGAGGCGCTGCGTTACGTGCCCGGGGTCAATACCGAGCTGCGAGGCGGGGCGGTCAACCGGCTGGATCTGTTCAACATTCGCGGCTTTGACAACTACCAGAACTTCTATGACGGCCTCTTGCTGCAATACAACGAGTGGAATCTGCAACCCCAGATAGATCCCGTGGCCATCGAGCAGCTGGAGGTGTTCAAGGGGCCCACGTCCGTGCTCTATGGCAGCATGCCCCCGGGCGGCATGGTCAACCTCATTGCCAAGCGCCCCCAGCGGGAGAGCAAGCACAACGTGAGCGTGGCGACGGGGACGGGCACTCTCAAGGAGATGACCCTCGACAGCACAGGCGCCATCAACGACCGGCTCGCCTACCGGGTGGTGGGGCTGGCCCGCCAGAAGGAGGGCCAGGCGGTGACCTCAGAGGAGGAGCGCTACGTCTTTGCGCCCTCCCTGGACTGGCAGCTCGGCGACCGCACCCTGCTGAACCTCAACCTCTACTACCAGAAGGATCCGCAAGCCGGCATCTACACCACAGTCCCCGCCAGCGGCTCGGTCAAGTCCAACCCCCTGGGGCAGCTTGGCAGCGACACCTTCCTCGGTGACGAGAACTGGAACGAATACAACCGGGACGTGACCCTGCTCGGCTACAAGCTGAGCCACGACTTCAACGCCAACTGGCAGGTGCTGCAGAATGCCCGCTACATGGATGCCTCCGCCTATCAGCGCAACACCTACAACGCGGCCCTGGCGGCGGACAACCGCACCCTGGCCCGCAACGCTTATTTGACCGACGAGGCGTCGAAGGGCTTTGTCATCGACAACCAGCTGGCGGGCAAGGTGCAGACCGGCGGCGCCCAGCACAACCTGCTGCTCGGGGTCGACTACCAATATCTGGACGCGCGGATCCTCTATCAGGACACCCTCGACTACTCTGCCCCCGCCATCGACATCTTCAACCCGGACCACAACCAGATCCGGCCGGATGCCCTGGCCTTCTCCTATGAGGATCGCAAGATCATTCGCCAGTCCCAGACCGGCGTCTATCTGCAGGATCAGGTGCGCCTCGACCGGCTGGTGGCCATAGGCGGCGCCCGCTACGACAGCTACCGGATGGACACCGACAGCCGCGGCCTCTACCTGGGAGCCGCCAGCCAGTCCCTGGCCCAGATCGATCAAGACAACCTCTCGTTGCGCCTCGGCGCCCTCTACGAGCTGGACTATGGCCTGTCACCCTATGTGAGCTATGCCGAGAGTTTTGAGCCGGTGCCGGGGGCGGACAAGAGCGGCAAGGCGTTCGATCCCGCTACCGGCCACCAGTGGGAGGGGGGGCTCAAGTTCCTCTCCGAGGATATGAGCAAGACGGCCACGATCTCGGCGTTCCATATCACCAAGCAAAACGCCCTGGTGACGGATCCGGACAACGTCTACGGGCCCAAGCTGCAGACCGGCGAAATCGTCTCCAGGGGGATAGAGCTGGAAGGGCGCGCCGATCTCACCAGCCGGCTGGATCTGGCGCTGAGCTATACCCGTCAGGACATGGAGATCACCCGCGACACCACAGACTTGCAGGGCAAGACCCCGGTCTGGGTACCCAGGCAGATGGCCTCCTTGTGGAGCAACTACCTGCCGGGCGGCAGCCTGGAGGGAATGCGGGTCGGCGCCGGCCTGCGCTACGTGGGGGAGGCAGAGCTCGATGCCGCCAACACCGACACAGTGCCGGATTATCTGCTGATGGACATGGCCGCCTCCTATGATCTCGCCGCCCTCAGCGCGAGTCTGAAGGGGGTGGGGGTGTCGCTTAGCGCCAGCAACCTGCTTAACAAGACCTACTTCTCCTGCTACGACCAGAACAACTGCTGGTTCGGGGCTGAGCGCAATGTGGAGGCTCGACTCAAATACGTATTCTGACCTTGCGCCCCGGACCTGCGCCGGGGCACGCCCTCTCTGCGGATCCCGATGGCCGCCAGCACGCCCTGCCTCGCGGCCTCGGCACCCTGGCGGTGCACAGCCAGCATACCCTGCTGGCGGATCACGACGCCCTGTTTGCGGCGGCGGCCGGGCTCATTCCCTCCCTCAAGGGACGGCTGGCGGGGGAGTCCCCCGCTCTGCTGATGGCGCCCCCCCATGGCGCCCCGAACGAGGTCGCGGCTGCCCTGCATGGCCACTGGCAGCAGGCGCACCCGGAGGCGGGGACGGCCTACTGGCTGACCCGCAGCTGGGGCATGCTCTGCTGGCAGTCCATCTACCTCGCCATGGTGGCCGTCTATCGGGTCGGCGCCGTGCCCGCCCTGGATCGCATGGGACAGGGCTATCAGGAGGGGCTGGTGTCCGGCTTCAGCCTGCCGGCGGAGCCCATGATCAAGGGGGAGGTAAAGACCCTGATCAAGACGGCGGGTGAGCGGTTGCAGGCTCATTGGCAGGAGTTGTTCGCGCTGCTGGGGGCGGTGCAGCGGCTGCGCCCCGGCTTCGTGCGCCCGCTCCTGGCGGACGATCTGCTGGCGGCCCTGGTGCGGGTGCCGGATTTCTTCGATGAGATAAGCCCGGAGGTGGTCGAAGCCCATGCGCCGCTCTGGCTCGCCGCCTGCGGCCTGCCCGCCGGGCATCTGGCGGGCTGGCGTTCGGCCTCGCTCCCCCGGGATGAGGCATTCCCTGGCTATGTGCGCCAGCGTTGCTGCCTGCACTACAGGCGAGGGGATGGGGAGCTTTGCGGCAACTGCCCGAGACGGCAGGGGGCCGCCAACTGCGACGAGGGATCCTGAGGCCCCTGAGAGCAGACGCATCGAGCAGCGTGAGTGCCGCCCCCTGGGGCGGCTTTTTCATGCCCTTTACTGCTCGGCCATCTGGGTGCGGATGCGCTCGAACAGGCTCTGCAGGCAGGGCTGATCCCGATCGGCGGCCCGCACGGCCCCATACATATGGCGGCGGATCCCGCTGCCCAGGGGGCGCGCCTCGAGCAAGCCCTGGCGCACGAACTCCTCGCTGGCCCAGCGCGGCAGGGCCGCGACCCCGAGCCCGGCGGCGGCCATTTGCAGCATGACCGAGGTGTTGTCCACCGGCTTGCAGCGGGCGGGCTCCACCCCGGCCGGTTGCAGGAAGCGGCTGAACACGTCCATGCGGGCCCGCTCCACCGGGTAGACCAGCAGCACCTCGGGCCGCAGATCGTCCGGGGCTATCCGGCCCTGCTGACAGAGGGGGTGATCCGGCGCCATCACCAGGGTGAGATCGAAGGCGAACAGGGGCTCGAAGTGGAGATCCCCGCGCGCCTGCACGTCCGAGGTGAGCAGCAAATCGAGCTGGCCGCCGAGCAGGGCGCTGATGGCATCGAAGCCGGGCACCGACTCCACCTCCAGGGCCACCCCGGGCCACTGGCGGCGAAAGCCCGGCAACAGCGGCAGCAGCCACTGGATGCAGCTGTGGCAATCGAGCGCCAGATGCAGCCTGCCCGCATCCCCGCTGTGCAGGGCCAGCAGCTGGCGCTCGGTCTGGGCCAGGGCGGGCAGCACCTGACGAGCCAGGGCCAGCAGATGCTGGCCGGCCGCCGTCAGCACCAGGGGGCGGCTCTTGCGAAGAAACAGCTCCAGGTTGAGGCGGGTCTCCAGCTCTTTGAGCTGGTGGGAGAGGGCGGACTGGGTGAGGTTGAGGCTGAGGGCCGCCCCCGCCAGGGAGCCCTGTTCGGCCAGGGCACTGATGGTCTTCAGGTGCTTGAGATCGATGCCCGCGTTGGTGTTCTGATGGCTGGTCGACTGGTTGGGCACACCCATGGCACTGCTCCTTTGTGCGTCAGTTGAGGATTTCTTGAGAGCCAGTTGAAGAGGATTCAATAGCCAAGGCCACCTTATCTTGTCATTTTGGATGTGTAAACATCTGGATGGCTAAATCATCCAGTTTCCCATCAGATGAATGAGCATAAGGAATTGGACCTATGACACGAGCACACACCCTGGGCTTCCCCCGTATCGGCGCCAAGCGCGAGTTGAAATTTGCCCTGGAATCCTACTGGCGTGGCGAGACCACCCAGGCCGAACTCATCGCCACCGGCAAGAGCCTGCGTGAGCGCCACTGGCAGGCGCAGCGCACCGCCGGGGTCAACCTGCTGCCGGTGGGGGATTTTGCCTGGTACGATCAAGTGCTCGGCACCAGCCTGCTGGTGGACGCCGTGCCTGCCCGTCACCGCCACGGCGACACCGATCTCGACACCCTGTTCCGGGTGGCCCGTGGTCGTGCACCGACCGGCCCGGCCGCCGCTGCCGCCGAGATGACCAAGTGGTTCAACACCAACTATCACTACCTGGTGCCCGAGTTCAGCCGCGATCAGCGCTTCAAGCTGGGCTGGAGCCAACTGTTTGAAGAAGTTGAAGAGGCCAAGGCCTTGGGGTTGCCGGTCAAGGCGGTACTGCTGGGCCCGGTCTCCTACCTCTGGCTCGGCAAGGAGAAAGAGAGCGGCTTCTCCCGTCTCGAACTGCTCGATCGCCTGCTCATCGTCTATCAGGAGATCCTGGCGAAACTGGCAGCACAAGGGGTGGAGTGGGTACAGATAGACGAGCCGGCCCTGGCGCTGGACCTGCCGGACGAGTGGCGTCTGGCCTACCTCAACGCCTATGAGCGCCTGGCCGGCCCCTGCAAGCTGCTGCTCACCACCTATTTCGGCTCGGTGGCCCATCAGCGCGACATCATCACCAGCCTCAAGGTCGATGGCCTGCACCTGGATCTGGTGGCCGCCCCCGAGCAGCTGGAGACGCTGGTGCCGCATCTGCCGGCCCAGTGGGTGCTCTCGGCGGGCGTCATCAACGGCCGCAACGTCTGGCGTGCCAACCTGGCCAAGCTGGCGCCGACCCTGAAAGCATTGAAAGCCAAGCTCGGCGAGCGCCTCTGGGTGGCCTCCTCCTGCTCATTGCTGCACAGCCCGGTGGATTTGACCCTGGAGCACGAGCTGGATGCCCAGACCCGCAGCTGGTTCGCCTTCGCCCTGCAAAAGTGCTACGAGCTGGGGCTGCTGGCGGACTATCTCGGCGGGGGCGAGCTCGACAAAATCGAGGCCTACAGTCAGCCCATCGTGGATCGGGAGTCCGACAGCCGGGTCCACAAGCGTGCGGTGCAGTCCCGTCTGGCCAGCCTCACCAACAGCGACTTCGATCGCCAGAGCGCCTATCCGGTACGCGCCGAGGCCCAGCGCAATGATCTCAAGCTGCCGCTCTTGCCCACCACCACCATAGGCTCCTTCCCGCAGACCTCCGACATCCGGTTGCTGCGCCAGGAGTGGCGGGCCGGTCGCATCGACGACGCAACCTACGAGGCGGGCATCCAGGCCCAGATCAAGGACGCGATTGAGCGCCAGGAGGCCATAGGGCTGGACGTGCTGGTGCACGGCGAAGCCGAGCGCAACGACATGGTGGAGTATTTCGGTGAGCTGCTGGACGGCTTTGCCATCACCCGCTTCGGCTGGGTACAGAGTTATGGCTCCCGCTGCGTCAAGCCGCCGGTGATCACCCGTGACATCGACCGCCCCACCCCCATGACGCTGGAGTGGACCAAATTCGCCCAGAGCCTGACCGACAAGCCGGTGAAGGGGATGCTGACCGGGCCCGTGACCATACTCTGCTGGTCCTTCCCGCGCGAAGACGTGAGCCGCGAGCAGTCCGCCCTGCAGATTGGTCTGGCCATTCGTGACGAGGTGGCGGATCTCGAAGCCGCCGGCATCAAGATCATCCAGATCGACGAGCCGGCGATCCGCGAAGGGCTGCCCCTGCGCAAGCAGGATCACCAGGCCTATCTCGACTGGGCGGTGCGCGCCTTCCGTCTGAGCGCCAGCCCTGTGGTGGACAGCACCCAGATCCACACCCACATGTGTTATAGCGACTTCAACCTCATCATAGAGGCGGTGGCGGCGCTGGACGCGGACGTCATCACCATCGAGACCAGCCGCAGCCAGATGCAGCTGCTGGGCGCGTTCGAGCGCTTCAACTACCCCAACGAGATCGGCCCTGGGGTCTACGACATCCACTCCCCGAACGTGCCGAGCCAGGGCTGGATTGAGGACCTCATCCGCAAGGCGGCCAAACAGATCCCGGCCGACAGGCTCTGGGTCAACCCGGACTGTGGCCTCAAGACCCGCGGCTGGGAAGAGACCGAGGCTGCCCTCAAGGTGATGGTCGATGCGACCCGGGCGCTGCGAGCCGAACTGGCCTGAGCAGCCTCTTACCGCTCGGCAGACAACGCAAGAGCACTGAGATAACGAGAGAGGGAAGGCGAAAGCCTTCCCTCTTTTTGCATGATGATCTTAAGCCCCTCAGAGCCGCAGGGGAGGGCCGGTTGGCAGGCAGGGTGCCGGGCTTTGCGATCCTCGATCACCAGATTGGCGGTGTGCCGCCCCCGGGATCCGGAGGCCGCGATGACACTCGTGTTGGTGCTGGACGGGGGAACTGGCTAGAATTGCGCATTTGAAATAAATGTTATCGTCTTCGGGAGCAGGATGCAGTTCAGGGATTTTTTGCCGGTATCGACCAATACCAGCCTCAAAGAGAGTTGTTACGGCGCCCTCGGCGCCTTCGTCGGCTTGCTGGGCACCGCCCTGCTCTGCCAGTGGGGGCTGGGGCTAGAGGTACACTGGCTGATCGCTCCCATGGGGGCTTCCGCCGTGCTGCTGTTTGCCGCCCCGGCCAGCCCCCTGGCCCAGCCCTGGTCCATCCTGGTGGGCAACGGGGTCTCGGCCCTGATGGGGGTACTGAGTGCCAGCCTGGTGCCGGACATGGCCCTTGCCTCGGCCCTGGCGGTGATGCTGGCCATCGCCGCCATGTTCCTCACCCGTAGCCTGCACCCCCCCGGCGGCGCCGTGGCACTCACCGCGGTCATCGGCGGCGAGGGGATCCGGGCGCTGGGGGTCGGCTATGTGCTGCTGCCGGTGCTGCTCAACTCCCTGCTGTTGCTGAGCCTGGGGCTGCTCTACAACCGCGCCCTGGGGCGCCGTTATCCCCATGGCGGCAAGGTGGCGCCCAATCGTCACCAGACGGCGGATCCCCAGCCGAGCGCCCGGCTGGCCACCCAGGACATCGACTTTGCCCTGGACAAGCACGGGGAGCTGCTCGACATCAGTCGCCAGGATCTGCAGGAGCTGCTGCAGGAGGCCCAGTTGCACGCCCTGCGGGGGCGAGTGGGCACGGTGCGCTGCCAGGAGGTGATGTCGCGGGATCTGGTGGTGACCTCCCCAGAGGCGTCCGCCATGACGGCCTGGGAGCTGCTCTCTCGCCATCAGATCAAGGCGCTGCCGGTGGCGGACGAGGGGGGCCGGTTGGCGGGCATCATCACCCTGCATGATCTGATGATCGACAGGGAGAGCCGCCAGCCCAGGGGGCGGGAGGCGCTCGAGCAATTGCGGGTGGCGGATCTGATGACCCGGGAGGTGCAGACGGCGCGGCGCTACCAGCCCCTCTACGATCTGGTGGAGGCCTTCTCCGACGGGGGCTTGCACCACATGCCGGTGGTGGAAGGGGAGCAACTGGTGGGCATCATCACCCAGTCCGACATGGTGGCGGCGCTCTTCACCCTGGCCCTGCAACCCGGGCAGGCGGAGGAGTCGCCCGTCTGTGAGCCATAAGAATGAGCCATAAGAATGAGCCATAAGAGTGAGCCATAAGAAGCGGGCCCCTTGCTGGGCCCGTGTCGTTCAGGGTTTGCGGTAGACGGTCTCCCCCATGAAGACCGTCTGCTCGACCCGGGTCTGGGCGATCTGCTCCGGCGTGCCGGCCTTGACCAGGGCGAACAGGTCCCGGTCCAGCACGATGAAGTCCGCCGACTTGCCCGCCTCGATGGAGCCGGTGATGTCGCCCTGACGCACCGCCCTGGCGCCGTTGATGGTATAGGCGGCCAGCATCTCGGCAAGGGAGGTGCGCTGACTGGCCCTGAAGTCGTCGCCGCTACCGGCCGCCTTCACTATGCCGGCGGCCATGTTCTCGAACGGGCGCGGGTCCCGGCTGTCCACCGGGGCGTCGCTGCCCGCCACCAGCACGGCGCCAGCCTGGCGCGAACTCTCGACCGGATAGAGGGCGTCATGGAGATAGCCCATGGGGTCGTAGATGGCTTCGCTCAGGGACTGTCCCACCCTGGTTGGCTGGATGAAGGGGCTGACCAGCATGTCGTAGGCAAGCTGGGGCGTGGTCCAGGCATAGGTGAAGGTGGGGTAGAGGCCAAGCTCGCCGAGGCGTTTCTGATCGTCCGGGTGCACCACCTGCAGGTGGGCAAGGGTGTGGGGGATGCCGCTGTTCCCGTTGCTGGCGCGGGCCGCCTCCAGGGCATCGAGGGCCACCCGGGTGCTGCGATCGCCGATGCTGTGCATGTGGATGCCAAATCCGGCCCCATCCAGCGCCGTGACGTAGCGCGCCAGATCCGCCTCCTGGTAGTTGACTATGCCGTTGCTGCCTGCATCCTCGCTGTCTGCAGTGATGCTCACCTCGCCGCTGTCGGGATCCAGGGCCAGATGGGGATGCTGGTAATTCCCCAGCATGCCGGCATTGGGCAGGAAGGGGGGGCTGGTGAAGGGATCCCCCTCCAGCACGCCGTCGAGGAAGATCTTGACCGCATCGGCCTTGATCAGGGGGTTGCCTGCGAAGGCGTCACGCACCTGGTTCGCCTTGGCCAGGTGCCCGTCGATGTCCAGCTTGCCGCTGTAGTCATCCTGGTTGAAGCAGGTGGCGGCGGTGACGCGCATGTGCAGCAGATCCTGGTCCTGCATCTTGAGCATCCGCTCCCGGATGAAGTCGTTGGCGCAGGCATCCTGCACCCCAGTGATGCCGCGGGACGCCATCAGCTCGGAGATGGCGGGGAGTATCTTGTCATACTGGGCCTCCGCCTGTTCCCCCTCCGCGCTCAGCACCCCGGTGTCGGGGACCGCAATGGCGCTGCGGGCCGCGTCCCGGATCACGCCGGTCGCCAGATCCACATAGGGGATGAAGGCCTCGAACACGCCGCCCGGGGCCAGGGTGGTGGCATTGAAGCCGACCACATTGCCGTCCTCGTCCTGTGCCAGCGCCAGCGCCTGGGAGTTGTAGCCGCCGGCATGGCCGTCGACCCCGGCCAGCATCACGGGGTTGTTCGGCGCCGCCACATCCAGGGCTGCCAGCAGGGTGGCATGGGTGGCGGTGGGGGTGTTGCCGTCATAGGGCGACCACTGATTGACCACCAGCCAGTCCCCGGGGGCCGGGGCGTAGCGGGGCAGGCACTCGCTGACCTTGGCCGCGAGCTGATCCAGGTTGACGCTCTGGCCGTCCAGATCGCACATGTCGAGCGCAACCGTGCCGAGCAGGTGGATGTGGTTGTCGTGCAGGCCGGGCAGCACCATCCTCCCTTGCAGATCCACCACCTGGGTCGCACTGTTCTTCAGGGCCTCGGCCCCCGCGCGGGAGCCCACGTAAGTGAACTTGCCCCCTTGCACCACCATGGCCTCGGCCTGGCTGCGTTGCCCATCCTGGGTGTGGATCTTGCCGTTGAGATAGAGGGTGTTGCCGGGAGGCGGCTCACTGCTGTCTTGCTGGCAGCCGAGCAGGCCACTCACCAGCAGGGCGATGGCGCCCAGCCTGAGACGGGGGTGTTTGCTATCCATAGCGCGCTCTCCTTGGGTTAATTGCAGTTTTTACTGCAGATATGAGCACTTATGGTTATTGCAGCTATTCTGAAAAATGCCAGTGATTACTGCACTTTTTTTGACTTGTGTTTACCTTGTCTCATCATGTAGTTATGACAACCAGTCGCCCCTTGGGGGCGGAGACCGCATCGGGGGAAGAGAATGTCACAACACGAGCTGCCGGCCGAACTGTGCATGCGGCGCCAACCCAGGCAACTGCGCAGCCAGGAGGTGGCGAGCCGCATCGAGCAGGCCACCCTGGCCCTGTTGCAGGAGCAGGGGTTTGCGGCCCTCAACACCAACGCCATCGCCGCCCGCGCTGGGGTGGGCATCAAGTCGCTCTACCACCTGTTTCCCAACAAGGAGGCCATCATCTGCCGGCTGGCCCTGGACTGGCTGGCGGCGGTGTGCGAGGCGCAGGAGAGCATCCGCGAGCAGGCCGACAGCTGGCCGCAGACCCTGCTGATGCTGGACGAGGCGCTGGAGGCGCTGGATGAGCGCTTCGTCGGCTACGGGGCGCTGTGGCAGGCGATGGATCTCATTCCCGCCCTGCACGGGGTCGAGCAGGAGCACGAGGGGCGACAGGTAGCCTTCTGGTCCGAGCGGCTGCGCCACTTTGGTTGCCGCTGGCCCGAGCCCGAGCTCACCACCCTGGTGCGCTACTTCTACCGCACCGCAGACGTGGCCAAGCAGTGCACCAAGGGGCAGGGGGAGGCGGGGGCGCAGCTGTGGCAACTGCATAGACGCTGGAGCGAGCAGCTGATGATGGCGGCCATCGAGGAGCCGGATCCCGCCCGGGTCTGGCAGTCGATGCCGGGGCTGGCGCCGGCTGGCCCAGTTCCGACGAAGAGGGATGAATAAAGAGAGGGAGTGCCAGGCACTCCCTCTCTTGCATCTGGCATTGCGCCCTGCGGGCTAGCCGTAGCGGGCCAGGGTCAGCCCCTCGTCGCTGATGGCCGGAGCGCTGCCCGAGATGAGGTCGCTGAGTAGTTGGCCCGAGCCTGCCGCCATGGTCCAGCCCAGGGTGCCGTGGCCGGTATTGAGCCAGAGTCCGGGGATGGGGCTGGGCCCCACCAGGGGGGTGCCGTCCGGGGTCATGGGGCGCAGCCCGGTCCAGAACTCGGCGCGGCTGATATCGCCCCCTTCGGGGAAGAGATCCCTCACCACCATGGCCAGGGTGTCGTGACGCCTCGGGTTGAGCGCCAGGTTGAAGCCCGACAGCTCGGCCATGCCGCCGACCCGGATCCGCTCATCGAAACGGGTGATGGCGACCTTGTAGGTTTCATCGAGCACTGTGCTGCGCGGGGCGCCATCGGCATCCGTCATCGGCAGGGTGAGGGAGTAGCCCTTGACCGGGTAGACGGGGAGCGCTATTCCCAGGGGCTTCAGGAAGCCGGTGCCATAGCTGCCCAGGGCACAGACGACGGCGTCGGCCTTGAAGCGTTGCTCACCGGCACGGACCGCCACGGCGCGTCCCTGGGCGAGCTCGACCTCGTCGATGGCGCAGTTGAAGACGAAGGTCACCCCGAGTTTCTCTGCCTCGGCGGCCAGGGCCTGGGTGAAGCGGAAGCAGTCCCCCGTCTCGTCTCCCGGCAGGCGCAGGCCCCCCACTATCTTGCCGCGCACCCGTGCCAGGGCGGGCTCGACCTCCTCGCAGCCGCTGGCATCCAGCGCCTCATAGGGCACGCCGTACTCTTCCAGCACTTCGATGTCGCGCTGGCTGGCGTCCAACTGAGCCTGGCTTCGGAACAGTTGCAGGGTGCCGAGCTGGCGCCCTTCATAATCCAGCGCCAGCTCGCTGCGCAGCTGCTTCATGCAGTCGCGGCTGTATTCAGCCAAGCGCACCATGCGCCCCTTGTTGACCGCATAGGCCGCCGGGGTGCAGTTGGCGAACATCCTCAGCATCCAGCTCAGCTGGAAGGGATCAGCGGTGGGGCGCACCGTGAAGGGGGCGTGTTTTTGCAGCAGCCACTTGGCCGCCTTGAGGGGAATGCCGGGGGCAGCCCAGGGGGAGGCATAACCCGGGGAGATCTGACCCGCATTGGCGTGGCTGGTTTCAAGGGCCACCCCGCCGCGCCGCTCCAGCAGGGTCACCTTGTGACCGGCCTTGGCCAGATACCAGGCGCTGGTCACACCGACCACGCCACCACCGAGTACCACTATGTCCATCTTGTCTCTCCTTGACTGGGGCCTCCACCTTAATCAGCCACCACAGGATATTCAACTGGTGTCGTTATCATTGGTGATTATCACCATTCACATTTTGTTAACTGGCTCTCAATGTTGTCATTTGCTCACTTTCTGGCATGAAATCTGGCCGACTCAGAGTCGTTCCAGGTGGAGCAGATGGTGCTCTGCCGTCGCCAGCATGGCCTGTTGCCGGGCCTCGGGCTGGCCGTCCCAGTTGGCATAGGGCAGGGCGAGGCGGGGATTGCTGCCAAGCTTGTCCCGATGGCGCCACAGAAAGTGCCAGTAGAGGCTGTTGAACGGGCAGCTCCCCTCGCCGCTGCGCTCCTTCACTTCATAGTGACACCCCTTGCAGTAGTGACCCATGCGCTCCAGATAAGCGCCGCTGCTGGCGTAGGGCTTGCTGCCCATCAGGCCGCCATCGGCAAACTGGCTCATGCCGCGGGTGTTGGGCAGCTCCACCCACTCGATGGCATCCACATAGATGCCGAGATACCAGGCATCCACCTCGTCCGGATGGATGCCCGCCAGCAGGGCAAAATTGCCGGTCACCATCAGCCGCTGAATATGGTGGGCGTAACCGTGCTCGAGAGACTGACGGATGGCGTGACGCACGCAGGCCATCCGGGTCTCTCCACTCCAGAAGAAGCCGGGCAGTGGCCGCTCGGCCCCCAGAACATTGACGCGACCATAATCCGGCATCTGCTCCCAGTAGAGGGCGCGGACAAACTCGCGCCAGCCGAGGATCTGGCGAATGAAGCCCTCCACCTGTGCCAGCGAAATAGTGGCCTGGTTGGCCTGCCAGTGAGATTCGGCGGCGCGGATCACCTCGAGGGGATGGAGCATCTTGCTGTTCATGGAAAACGACAGGCGGCTGTGGAACAGGCTCCAGCCCCGCTCGCTCAGGGCATCCTGATAGCGACCGAAGTGGGGCAGGCAGTGCACCAGAAAGTGCTCAAGCAGCGCGCGGCTCTGGCGCCGGGTGACGGGCCAGGGCAGGGCGCTGGCATCCGCATGGCCAATGGTGGCGACGCCGTGGCGGGTCAGCATGGCATCGATGTCGCTCACCTCGTTGGCAAAGGTGAGGGTTGCCGGGATGGGCTGGCGCTCCGGCAGTTTGGCGCGGTTCTCGCTGTCAAAGTTCCAGCGCCCGCCAAGGGGTTGGTCGCGTTCATCCAGCAGCACCCGATACTGCTTTCGCAGGGCGCGGTAGAAGAACTCCATCCGGCTGTGGGGGTAGCGCCGCCAGCCATCGCGGGGGGTGAGAAAATGCTCGCTGTCCACTTCGCGGGCCGGGAAGGCAAGGCCCGCTGCCCAGGTTTTCAACTGGTTGGCAAGGCGCCACTCGTCCGGGCTCTGCCAGGCAAAGCGCTCGGCTTGATGGTGGGCGATCTGGGCCGCCAGCAAGCTGGGCAAATCGGGCCAGGGGGCGCTCTCATCGAGGGTCAGGTAACAGACCCGGTGGCCTGCCTTGGTGAGGGCGGCGGCGAAGGCGCGCATGGCGGCAAAGAAGGCCAGCACCTTCTGGCGATGGTGGCGGCAGTAGTCGGTCTCCTGGCGCAGCTCCGCCATCAGGTAGCAGACCGCGGGGTCCGGGGTGCGAAACCAGCTGTGACCGGCGTTCAGTTGATCGCCGAGGATAAGGCGCAGCTCCATCAGGAGTGCTCCTTCTGACGGCGGCAGCGTTCGCTGCAGTAGCGCACGTCGTGCCAGCAGCGGGCCCACTTGCGCCGCCAGGTGAAGGGACGCTGGCAGACGGGGCAGACTTTCTCGGGTAGATGGGGTTTGAGGTGCATGTGCCGTCTCGTTCACTGGGTTGGCCAATCTCTGCCTGCTTAACGAAGCGCAGCCAGGATGGGATCACAGTGGGACGGGAAAGAGGTCGTGCCGGCTTGCGAGGGGAGAGGCGCAATGAGAAGGCCCCGCACCTGTCGGTGCGGGGCCTTCTGTGACCGTTACTGGTTGCTGAACAGCTTGGTGCGGGGCGTGGACTGGGCGGTCAGGGTCATGCGGCCCGAGGTCTCCAGCCAGGTTCTGATCTTCTTGGCGTCGGCCACCCGCTCATCCGTGGTGTTGGCGTGAAGCAGCACCATGACCACGGGTTCATTGTTGACCCGGGTGTCCATCACCAGGCAGCGGCCCGCCTCGCGGATGTAGCCGGTCTTGGAGACCATGATGGGCCAGCTCCCTTCCCGCACCAGGCGGTTGGAGTTGTGGTACTGCATCTGGCGTTTGCCGTTGCGCACCAGCCTGTGCTCTGTGGTGGAGTATTGGCGGATCAGCGGGTAGCTGGATGCGGTGGCCACCAGCTTGGCGAGATCGTGGGCACTGGAGACATTGCGCGGGTTGAGCCCGGTGCTGTCGGCGAAATGGGTGCTCCACATGCCGAGCATGCGGGCCTTGGCGTTCATCGCCTCGATGAAGGCGCGGCGGCCGCCGGGGTAGTGTCTCGCCAGAGCGGAGGCGGCGCGGTTTTCCGACGACATCAGGGCGATGTGCAGCATGTCGGCGCGGCTGAGGCGCGAGCCGATGGCCAGGCGGGAACCTGTTCCCTTGAGCCTGTCCACATCGTCCATGGTGACGGTGAGCATCTCGTTGAGACGCTGGTTGCCATCCAGCACCACCAGCGCCGTCATCAACTTGGTGATGGAGGCGATTGCCATCACCCGGTTGGCGTTGCGTTCAGCCAGGATCTCCCCGGTTCTGGGGTTGGCGACCACGTAGGCATCGGATCCCAGTGGCAGATTGGTGCGGGGTTGGAGCAGGCTGTTGGTGGAGGAGGAGGTCGCAGAAAAGGGGTTGGCATGGGCGCTTTCCATGCTGGCGGGAAGGAGGAAGGCGCCGAGCAGCAGGGGAAGAAAAGGACGAAGGTTCATGGTTTGGCTCTACTACGACTGACAGGGACATTTGGCTAAGTTATATGACGGTAATTGACGCTTCACAACGTCTGACGGCCCGATATTTCCATTTTATGGGATGGCTCACCTTGAAATAACCGCATTCATGGCTATGGCGTCTTTTAACGGGATTCATAATGGACCATGCATGACGCGCACTCTGGTCTGGCTCAGTCCGTCATGGGACGCACTATATGCCCTTTCTGACCAACCATGGCTACTCTTTTTGCGCCTTTGGGGGCGGCATTGGGCCGAAGGCGCCATTAATCCCCTTGGTGTCGGTGAAGACAGGCGCCGTCAGGGGCTGCGAGGGGGATGTCAGCCGACCCGGATCAGCGCAGCGCTACCCTCATCAGATGCGAGGGACTGTTTTCGACAAAATAGTGCCAGATATGGTCATAGAGCGCCTGCTGCCCGGGAAAGCTCACCAGCGCCTTGGCTTCGGTGAGCGAACACCAGCGATACCCGGTGTGCTCGTCGTTGAGAGTGACCGCCTGATTGGGCGGGCAATAGACCACGAACACAGGCACCACCATCACGGAATTGGTGGCCGCGTCGTAAAACTGCTCCAGATATTGGCCGTTATAGAGCTCGGTCACTTTGATGCCCGTCTCCTCGCCAAATTCTCGCACTATGGTCTGCCAGCCGGTTTCACCGGCCTCGACCGTGCCCGCCACATGGCACCAGAAGCCGCCCTTGACCCGGTTCATCAGCAGTATCTTTATCTGGCCATCGATGTCCGATAGCGCCACTCCGGCAACGGCGTTGCAGCGAATGGGGATCATGCCTGTACCTTGTCGTCGTGAAATCACGGTTTGCATTATGGGGTTGTTCGGCGCCCCTTGCCCCATTTTCTGCGTCCCCCGGTTAGCCCCCCATGATGCGGGCGGTCTGAATGGCCTGGATAAGGGCGGCGCGGTTGATGCGGGGGCGCTCCTCGTCCAGTAGCTGTTGCCACAGCGCAATAGCCTGGGTGTAGCGGCCGTGCAGGAAGTGATCGGCGGCGAGCAGCATCAGGGCGCTCACTTCCCCCTTGTCCTGCTTGAGGGCGTCATCGAGCAGGCGTTGCGACTGTGGGGTGAGTCGCTGGCCCGCCTGGTAGTAGAGCACTGTTGCCTGAGCGGCCTGGGTCGCGGCGCTGGCACCCCCCTCCAGCAGGGCGAGGCGCTGGTAGGCGAGCAGGGCGTTGTCGTACTCGTCCCGATACAGATACAACTGGCCGAGCTCGGCCCAGGCCTCGAGGTCGGCGGGGTTGCGCTGCAGCCGCTGGTGCAGGGCGCCGAGCGCCTTGTCCTGCAGATCTCGGGGGCTCATCCCCGCCAGGGGATCGGGGCGGGACTGATAGGCCTGCCAGGCCTGATAGCGGCCGCTGGCGGCATAACCGGCGGCAACGGCGCCTATCGCCACTATCCCGAGCAGCAGCAGGGCGCGCGCGTGCCGCCCGCTGCGGCCGGGGGCCTGGGTCAGTCGCTCGCGCAGGGCCAGCTCGGCGACAGGCGTGGCATTGGCAAGGTGGGCGGCTGCCAGCTCCCGATAGAGGGGCTCATGGGGAGTGAGGCCTGCCTGCTCCCTTGCCATGATGAGGCGATTCAATGCGCTGCGGGTATCTCTCTCACGCAGGTTGACCCTGCCATCGGGCGGAGCGGCCAGCTCTCCTCTGGCCTTCAGGCGGCGACGAAGGCGCTTCAGCGCCAGCCCCAGCAGCAGCAGGGGCCCTCCCCACAGCAGCGCTGTGCTGCCCTTGAAGGGGGGATCGTAGCGCACGAAATCGCCAAAGCGCTCCGTCATACGGGCGATCACCTGCTCGTCGCTCTGCCCCTCGTCTACCCAGCGGTAGACCTCGAGGCGCAGATCCCGGGCTATGGGGGAGTTGGACTCCACCAGGTTCTGGTTCTGGCACTGGGGGCAGCGCAGGGCACGGGCGAGATCCTGAGCCCTGGCTTGCAACTCGGGGTGCTGGAACTGGTAGGTGTCGACGCCGCTGGCCAGGGCCCCGAGGCTCAATGCCAGCAAGAGCGGCGCGATCAGGGCGTGGCCGAGACGGCTCATGGTTTACTCTCCCGTACTTGCTCCAGGCTAGGGGTTTTGCTGCGGGCCTTGGCAAGCAGGGGGGCAAACTGGCGTTGCCAGACCTCCTTGGTGAGCTCCCCCGTGTGGCGGCTGAGCAGGGTGCCATCGGCGGCAAAGAGATAGGTCTCCGGCGTGCCGTAGACGCCGAGCTCCATTGCCAGCTTGCCATCGGGGTCGGCCAGCACGGTGCGATAGGGGTTGCCCGCCTGCGCGAGCCAGGCTCGGGCGGCATCCCCCTTGTCCCGGTAGTTGAGGCCGTAGAGGGGCACTGTGCCTGCCAGCTCACTGAGCAGCGGGTGCTCGGCGCGGCAGCTCGGGCACCAGCTGGCCCAGACGTTAAGCACGAAGGGCTCCCCCTTGAGCGCCTCAGTGTGGATGGGGACGCCGCCAAGCAGATCGTCACTCTGCCAGGGGGGCAGGGTGCGCCCAGCGACGGCCTCATCCTGTCTGTAGGGATTGTTGCCCAGGCCGAGCCAGAGCAGGGCGCCGAGGCCCAGAGTGACTATCAGGGGGAGGAAGAGACGCAGGCGGGATCTCATGGCGCCTCCTTGGTGAGCAAGCCCGCGACTTGATGTGCAGAGGTCTGCGGTTGGGCTGCCAGCAATGGCTTGCGCCCCAGCAGACGCAGGGCGCCGCCCGTCATCATCAGCAGGCCACCCAGCCAGATCCAGCGCACCAGCGGCTTATGGTGCAGGCGCATGGCATAGGCATCGGGCCCCATCTTCTCGCCGAGCACCACGTAGAGATCGCCAAACAGGCCCCACTGGATGCCGGGTTCGTTCATGTTCATGGTGCGCACACTGTAGTGGCGCCGCTCCGGGGCCAGCCTTGCCACCTCCCGGCCATCCTTGTGCACGCTGACAGTGATGCGCTCGGCCGTGTAGTTGGGGCCGATCAGCGGCTCGCTCCCCTCATAACGAAATTCATGGGCGCCGAGGCGATAGGGGCGCTCTGCAGAGAGCACTGTGCCCCCCTCCTGGCTGTGGTGGCTCACCTGAGCGATGCCGAGGGCGCACACCGCCACCCCGAGGTGGGCCAGCAGGCTGCCGAGCCAGCTGGCACTCAGGTTGCGAGTCTTGAATGAGACATTGAGCAGCAGGCTCGCGATGAGCCAGAGGCTTATCATATTGGCGAGGATGCCGCTCCAGCCGAGAGTTCCCTGCTCGCGATAACCCAGGCTGAGCAGACCAGCCCCCAGCAGGCCGAGCAGGGGAGGCAGCAGCATCTTGAGGCGGGAGGATACCATCAGCCCCTGCCAGCGCAGGCGCGGGATCTGGGTCATGAGCGCCATCAGCACCAGCGCCAGCGGCACGAAAACAGCGTTGAAATAGGGTGCACCGACCGAGAGCGACCCCAGATGGAGTGACTGGAACACCATGGGGTAGAAGGTGCCGAGCAGCACGCTGGCGCAGGCCACGCAGAGCAGCAGGATGGCGGCGCCGAGCAGCCCCTCTTTTGACCAGAAGCCAAAGCGGGCATAGGGTGCGCGAATGTCCGCCCGCAGGGCAAACAGGGTGAGTGCCGTGGTCAATAGCAGGCCGAGCAGCAGCAAGAGGGTGAGGCCGCGATTGGGATCCACCGCGAAGGCGTGCACCGAGGTGAGCACGCCGGAGCGCACCACGAAGGTGCCGAGCAGGCTCAAGGCGAAGGTGAAGATGGAGAGCAGCAGCACGCCGTGGCCGTAAGCGCCGCGCTTCTCGCACACCACCAGGGCGTGCAGCAATGCAGTGCCCAGCAGCCAGGGCAGCAGGGAGGCGTTTTCCACCGGATCCCAGAACCACCAGCCGCCCCAGCCGAGCTCGTAATAGGCCCACCAGGAGCCGAGCAGTATGCCGGCGGTGAGAAACACCCAGGAGCCGAGCGCCCAGGGGCGGCTCCAGTGGGCCAGGGCGCCATCGAGCCTGCCCGAGTGCAGCGCCGCCATGGCGAAGGCGAAGTTGACCGCAAAGCCGACGTAGCCGAGATAGAGCAGGGGCGGGTGGATGATAAGGCCGATGTCCTGCAGCATGGGGTTGAGATCGCGTCCCTCAAGGGGCCCAGGGAACTGCCGGTCAAACGGGCTGGAGAAGACAAGGGTATAGAGTCCAAACAGCCCGACGATCAGCCCCATGATGGCCAGCACTCGAGTGGTGATCAATGGATCGACCCGTTTCGAGCAGAGTGCGACCAGCGCCCCCCAGAGGGCCAGCGCAAAGACGAAGAAGAGCATGGAGCCCTCGTGGCCGCCCCAGACCGCCGCCAGCTTGAAGCCCATGGGCAGGGCGCTGTTGGCGTGTTGGGCCACATAGGTGAGAGTGAAGTCATCCCGGGCAAAGCAGCTGGCGAGCAGCCCCAGCGCCGCCCCGAGCAGGGCGACATTGAGCAGCGCCAGCGGTTTGGCACAGCCCAACAGAGCCGGGGAGGCGATCCGTAAGCCCAGCCAGGGCAGGGCGCCTTGCAGCAGGGAGAGCGCCGTTGCCAGCAGCAGTGAGAGATAGCCGAGCTCCGCCAGCACACAACCTCCAGTCAATCATTCGTCTATGTTATGCCGCAGCGTCTGCACAGTACCGGCGCTGGGGAATAACGCCCACATTCCTGGAAACAACTCATCGCAACAACTCATCGCAACAAATAAGCGCCAGTCACCCGAGGGCGGCTGGCGCTGGTGATCATACCTTTAAACAACGGTCATCTGGCCGGCATACGAGGATGACGCAGAATCAGACAGCAGCATGCCCATCAGGGTCATGTTGCAAGCCGACGTCGTATGGTCGCTTTTGCTACAAATCATGCATTTCCCCTTATACAACCGTCATCTGACCGGCATAGAGCACGAAGTAGCGCAGCAGCAGTATCCCCACCAGGGTCAGGCTGCACACCAGCACCAGATGGCCGTTTTTGGCCCGCAGCGCGGCCGGAGCCAGCAGGGAGAGCAACTGAGGCAGCAGCATGCCGATGCCCACTACCCCGACCCAGAACACCTGGGCCCAGAAGCCGCCGCCGATGGCAGCCCACATGGCCACCTCCTTCTGGCCGCCACCAAAGTAGAGACCGGTAAAGAAGCAGACCAGCAGCAACACCTCCACCGCCAGCACGGGTCGCTCGAAGCGGTGCACGAAGCTCACCCCCTGGCTGTGGTGGTGTTCCTTGAACAGGGTCACCGCCAGCAGAATGGTGGAGGCGATGCCGGAGCTGACGCCGGACACCAGGAACAGCACCGGCAGCACCGGGTTGTTCAACAGCGGATAGGTCTTGAGCGCCGACAGCAGAAAGCCGGTGTAGGCCCCCAGCAGCACGGCGAGCAGCAACAACAGCGGTGCCAGCAGCCGCTCGAAACGAGCCAGCAGGCCTATCAGCCCATCCACAAAGGCGAACTTATCTTTCAGCAGGTGACGGCGCAGGGTCTCGATCTCGGCCCGAAACACCACTGCCAGCCAGGCAAACAGCACCGCCATGTAGAGCTGGAACAGCATGACCCCCATGGACATCACTGAGTCGAACTGGTAGTGGAACATCAGCTTCCAGAAGGTCCAGGGACGGGCCAGGTGGAAGATAAGGATAAGCAGCCCCAACACGACGCTCACCGGCGCCAGAATGGCGGTCGCCTTGATGATGCCGCTCTCGCTGCCAGCCCCTTTGCGGCGCAATAACACCGAGAGGCTGGTGGCCCCGGCGGAGATGCCGAGCAGGAACAGGTAGATGGCGATGGGCCAGTCCCAAACGAGGGAAGGGAAGTGAAATGCGTCATGCCACATGGTCATTCCCTCCCTGGGTTACTGCCGCTTGCATGGTCATGACGTTATCTCCCCTTTGGGCACGCGGTACATCTTGGGCGAGGTGCCGAGTGCCTGCTTGTAGCGATAGGTGGTCTCCTTCACCAGCCGTTTGGCGATGGGGCTGTCCGGGTCATCCAGATTGCCGAACACCAGCGCCTTGGTGGGGCAGGATTCCACGCATGCCGGCTCCTTGCCCGCCGCCAGGTTGGTCTTGCGGCAAAAGTCGCACTTATCGGCAACCTTGGTCACAGGGTTGATAAAGCGCACCTGATAGGGGCAGGCGGCCAGACAGTACATGCAGCCGACGCAGAGATCCGGGTCCACATCGACGATGCCATCCTCCTTGCGGATATGGGAGGCACCGGTCGGGCAGACGTGTACACAGGGAGCGTTGTCGCAGTGCTGGCAGGACTTGCGAAAGAAGTGGTACTCGGCATCGGGAAATTCTCCGATGGGGCCCGTGCGGATGATCTCGAGGCGCGAGACTCCTTCCGGCACCTGGTTCACCTCCCGGCAGGCATCCATGCAGGCGGTACAGCCGATGCAGGCCGTCTCGTCATGGATCATGCCAAAGCGCACTCCGTCTATGGTCTGGCTGTGGGCGAGGATGGCCGCGCCGGCGCGGGTGTTGGCACGAACAGTCCCCGTCATCATGATAAGGGCCCCCGCGCTTATCCCCGCCATGAAGTCACGACGAGAGCAGCTCATGGTGCCTCCTTGCTCACGCTCGCCTGCTGAGCGGTTGCCTTGGCCTCATGCTGCTTGCTGTGGCAATCGACGCAGAGCTTGATGCGGGATTTTTCCGGGATCCCCGCCATGGGCTCCTTGGTCGGGTGCAGCGCATGGCAGCTGGTGCAGGTGAGCCTGGTGGCGTGCACGTCGTGGGCCCAGAGCGCCTCGCGCAGCGGTTTGGGCTCGTGGCAGCTCATGCAGACCCCGTTCTGCTCGGCGATGGGGTAGCTCTCGGTACTCTGTTTGTTATTGAAGCTGTCGCTAAAGCGCATCACGTCCTTGACCCCTTCCCTATGCTGGGGGGAGGGCTGGCCGTGGCAGTTGGTGCAGGTGACCGGCGCCAGGTTGTTGGGATTGGTCGCCTGACCATGCTTGCCGTGCATCCCCTCGCTCTGCTCCTTGTGGCAGTCGGTGCAGGCCTTGTCGGGGCTGCGCAGAAATTCCACTTCATGCGTCGCGGGCAGGGCGGCGGGGGCGTTCGTCGCCACATCGGCGGCCTGGCCCTGCAGGCTGGTCAGCAGCATGGCCGCCATCAGCATCAGTCGTAAGAAATCCATCGTTAAATCACCCATAGGAAGCCTCCATCCGGCTGCGGGCCCGACACTGCGGGCCCGCATGCCTCGTCACTGTGCCAGCCGTCCGGCTGCCTTGGCCTCGGCATCCCAGGCGGGGACCGTGGTCTTGAGGAACTGGGCCTTGTCGCTGTTCATCTGCTTCATGTCCATGCCAAGGGCGGCCTGGGCCTTCTCCTTGCTGGAGATATCAGGAATGGCGATTTCCTGGCTGATCCCCTTGGCGGCCAAGAGGCGTGCCAGCTTGGTGCGGGCATCGGCGGCTTTATCCAGAGCTGTGCCCAGCATGCGCAGCGCCACTTCTGGGGCGTGCATCTGCACCCCGTGGGAGGCGATGGAGAAGTCCCAGCGCCATTGGGCGTGGCGGATGTCCTGCTGAATGTCCTTCATCTCGGCCTCGGTGGCGCCGGCATCCCAGGCCGCCTTGGCCTCGAAGTGGGCGTGCACCAGCTGCTTCTCGACTTTGAGTTTGATCTCGGTCACCGCATCCTTGCGCTGCTGGACTATGCCTTGCAGCATCTCCTTGCTCTGGGTGTGGCAGTTGCGGCAGGTTTGCTCGAAGCGATCGAAGGGGTTGCCCACCTTGTGATCCGTGTAGACCTTGCCCTGTTCGTTTTGCACCTTGGGCATGTGGCAGTCGACGCAGGCGACATTGTTCTGGCCGTGAATGCCTGCGCGCCAGGTCTCGTATTCAGGGTGCTGGGCCTTGAGCATGGGGGTCTTGGAGAGGGCGTGGGTCCAGTCGGCGAAACCAATCTCGTCGTAGTACTGCTCCATCTGCTCAACCGTGGTGCCCTTGTCCCAGGGGAATTTCACCGCCTTGGTGGGGCCATTGAAGTAGTACTCCACGTGGCACTGGCCACACACCTGGGATTGCTGATCGAAACGACCCTGCTCCTTGAACGGCTTGCCGATGGCGGTCATGGCGCGGTCGGCATAGGGACGGGAGAGGTGCAGGGCGGGTTTGCCCTCCTTGAACTCTTTCGACGCCGTGTCGTGGCAGTCGGCGCAGCCGATGGTGTTGACGATCTCCGGTCCGCCTTTTGCCCACATCCCCTTGAAGTAGCCATCCTCACCCTTTTCGTCGATGACGCGGGCCACGTCCGGGCCCTTGCAGCTCCAGCAAGCCATCGGCAGGGGGCCATCTTCGGCGGTCTTGGGGGCGCCGGTGCGCAGGGTTTCCCGCACATCGGTCAGGGCATAGAAGTGGCCGCGGGGCTTGTTGTAATCCTTGGAGAAGGGGTAGCCGGCCCAGAGCACCACCATCTGCGGATCGTCCGCCAGGGCGTCGGTGCGCTCCCGGCTCTCGCTGGTGCCTTTCCAACTGCTGAACTGATCGGCGTGATCCTTGGCGAACAGCTCGCTGCGCGCCTCTATCTTGCCCTCGGTGGCTGCCTCGTCTGCCTGCGCCAGCATGCTGGTGCCCAGCAGGGCAGTCAGCAGCAGGGCGGCCAGACCCGGCCGAAATGGCTTGTTATGTGAACCCACGGTCATCACTCCCAGATAAATTGTCCATGCCGAGCCTGACCGTTCCATCTTGGTGTGTGGACATCTGTGCCCATGGGCATGGCAGGCCGATTAATTGTTATGACTGCATATAAAATGATTTTTATGCACTTGCTCGTGGAGATAATACCAAATAGGTAAAATAGATAATTATTTATCCCTGTGGGAGTTGCGCTAGATCAATTGGCATGGGGGGCTAATGCAAAAAGTGAGATCCAGGTTGAATTATTGAGCCCAATCTAGCGGTTATCCCCATACTTTCCCCTTGATGATGCACTGCGGCTGGCCATTGCCTCGGGTGGAAAGAGGAATGACAGAGAGCGAGAGAACAATGGGATGGTTTCTTGGGCATGGGGCGCCCCCAAACATAATCGAATACTTATTCTTTATTCGTGCTTGGCATGGGCGCCTCGCCTTCCCCTGGTGACATCATGGGGAGGCAGGGTGGGCGCAGGCAGGTCAGAAGCTGTCGTATGAATGGGTGCCAATAGGGTTATATTCTTAATTTCAGGCGAAAAATTGAACTTATATCCTGAGATATTCAGTAAATGGCAGCGCTTTGTTGAATTTAATAGGATGTTTTAGGGGATTTACTTTCGATATTTTCGAAAATGACGAAGGGATCTGTGCCGATAGAGAGGGTAAAATAGCCGCCTGTCACGGTGATGTCCTGTACTCTTATGGGACTGATCTGTCTGTGTTTACCTGTTGGAGTATGTATGGCTGAGCTGCGAATAGAGAAACCGACTCTTGTTACCCAGGTAGAGGGTGCCGTGTTTGTGATGAATACCGACGGCTCCTTGCACCCTGCCACCCTGGGGATGCAGCTGCAGCCGGGGATGCGCCTGCTCACCGAGGGGGGTGGACGGTTCGAGCTGGCCGATCCCGCCGGTGAGACCCCCGACGTCGGTCAACCCGTGCCGGCGCAAGTAGAAGACGGCGCGGATCTGGCTCCCGAGCTGGCCAGTCTGCAGGACGCCATCCGTCAGGGTGCCGACCCGACAGCGCTGTTTGAGGAGACCGCAGCCGGTAACGCGGCAGCCGGCACTGTCGGTGGCGTGGCAGGATCCAGCGCCAGCGGCTTCGTGGTGGTGGACAGAGACAACGGCGCCACCCTGGCGGAGTCAGGCTTTGATACCGATCATCAGGGAGCCCTGCCGGGTAACGAACTGCTCTATTCGGAAGATCAGGATCTCCTGGCGGCCATCACCATCACCGAGCCCCAGACTGATGACAACATCATCAACGCCGACGAGGCGACTGGCGTCATCATTCGCGGCTTCGTCGAGGACGTCGAGGTGGGCCAGACGGTGACCGTCACCCTGATCGATCAGGATGGCAACCGTCTTACTACCACCACAGTGGTGCTGTCGGGCTTCGTCTGGGAGGCCAACTTCGGTGATGTGACCGGCAAGCTGGTGGACGGCCCCCTGACCATACAGGCCGATACCCAGGATGCGGCCGGCAACCGGGCCAGCGACACCGGTCAGACCCTGCTCGACACCATCACCACCATCACCCTGGATCTCACCGACGAGAGCGACACCGGCGCCAGCCAGGTGGACGATCTGACCCGCGACACCACGCCGCTGCTGCAAGGCAAGGGAGAGCCCGGCGCCACCGTCACCCTGAGTCTCGGCGGCAAGGTGCTGACCGTGCTCACCGTGGATGGCAACGGCAACTGGCAGTACCAGATCCCCGATACCCTGGCCGATAGCGCCTATGATTTTCGCGTCGATTCGGTGGACATCGCCGGTAACCGTGCCAGCGACACCCTGACCGTCACCGTGGACACCCGTGCCGGCATCGACATCGACGATCTCGACACCCAGAGCCTGCTGGGCCAGGGCAATGTCACCCTGAGCGGCAGCACCACAGAGGTGGAAGCTGGCCAGCGCGTCACCATCACCCTCATCGGCCAGAACGGCCAGACCCTCTACAGCGGCAGCGCCCTGGTGGGCAGCGACGGTCGCTGGCAGCTCAATGGCCTGGATCTCTCCGGCATTCAAGGCCCCTTCGAGGTACGTGCCGAGGTGACGGATCTGGCGGGGAACCGGGTAATCGACGGCGCCCCCCTCATCGGCCAGAGCGATACCCTGACCCTGTCCGAGGCGGATCTGGCCAAGGGCCCGGTGAGCGCCACCGGCTCCCTGCACACGGGGGCGGGTCTGGACGGCAACCTGCAGGTGAGTTTCGGCGCCGATCAGAGCGCCCTCGAGCAGCTCGGCCTCACCAGCCAGGGCGCGGCCCTCGGCTACCAGATAAGCGGCCAGACCCTGACCGCGAGCGCGGGGGGCGTCACCGTCTTCACCCTGACCCTGGCCAATGACGGCAGCTATCGCATCGTCTGGAACCAGAGTCTGGATCACGGCCAGGAGAGCCAGAGCCTGCCGTTCTCCCTTGAATACCGCGACAGCGACGGGGATCTGGTGAGTGCCAATCTCACCGTCAAGCTGGTGGACAGCACGCCGCCGGACTTCACCATAGCCCCCATCTCGCTCACGGAAGATGGCTTCACCCAGCAGGGCGCCGTGGTGGGTCAGAGCGAGTTCGTGGTCGGCCACCAGGCCGATCCCCTGCTGGCTGACTCCCTCGCCTTTGCCGATCAGGGGGCGACGCTCACTCGCCTGAACGGCAGCGGGCTCAGCAGCGACGGCCATGTGCTCAGCTTCGAATTCAGCGGCGCTCGCCTGCTGACCGGTTTTTACATCGATGATCAGGGCAATCGCATTGACGTGATCAAGGCCGAGCTGACCGCCAGCCAAAATGGCAGCGATATCGATGGCAAGGTCACCGTCTCGCTCAATGGCCCCCTGGATCACCAGGGCAGCGACCAGCTCTCCTTGGGGCTCACAGTCTCTGCCAAGGAGATAGACGGTGACGAGACCCGCGCCGATCTGGTGGTCGCCATCAACGACGGCGTGGATCCGAGCCTTGGCATCGACACTGGCATCAGCCTGCAGGAAGGGGCCGCCGGTCAGACCCTGGATGGCCAGCTACCGGTCAATGTGGGCAGCGATCGTCTGGTGTCCCTCAACTTCGAGGCAAGCCAGCCCGGCCTGGATAATCTGACCAGGGGCGGCAAGCCGACCAGCTATCAGGTCAATGGCAACCAGATCACCCTGCTGGATGCGGGCGGCAAGACGGTGCTGACCGTGACCCTGGATCTGGACGGCAAATATCACGTGCAGCTCGACGGCGTGCTGGATCAACCGGTCAATACCAACAGCGTCAACCTGGGGCTGCAGGTGCAGGGCACCGATTTTGACGGGGACAAGAGCAACCTCGGCACCTTGAATATCCAGATCACCGACGGCGCCCTGCCGAGCGTGGACGACGTCTCCCTGAGTCTGGTGGAAGACAGCGACTGGAGCGCGGGCCAGACCCTGTCCGGTGATCTGAACATCACCGCCGGCAGCGATCCCCTTGCCAGCATCAGCTTCGATGCCAGCCAGCCTGGCCTGCAGGGGCTCACCAGCGGCGGCCAGCCGGTGGTCATCAGCATCAGCGGCAACAGCATCAGCGGCGCCGTCAACGGCCAGAATGTCTTTACCCTCACGCTTGATCAGAGAGGTCACTACGTCTTCACCCTGAACCAACCGCTGGATCAGGGCAGTGCGGACAGCCTGCTGAAGGCGGGCTTTACCCTCACCGACAGCGATGGGGATACCGTGTCCTCTTCCCTGAGCGTCACCATCGGCGATGGCGCCAACCCGGTGATCAGCGCCGTGACCGGCACCAGCCTGACCGAGTCCAACCAGGGCGACGCCGCCGTGGTGGGCAATATGAGCTTCACCGTGAACCACGGATCTGATGCCCTGTCCCCCGACAGCCTCAGGTTCGATATCAACGCCATCCAGCAGAGCCTGGACGGCAAGTACAGCAGCCACGGCAGCCCGGTCACCTTCACCCTGGACGCCAATGGGGATCTGGTGGGCACCAGCGCGGACGGCCGCGAGGTGCTGCGCGCCGAGCTGGATCTGGTGGACAACAACGGCAACTGGAGCGTCACGGCCAAGGTTGTTTTAAGCGCCGAGCTGGATCATCAGGGCAACGAGTCTTTGGATCTGCCGCTCACCGTCACCCTGACCGACAAGGACGGGGACAGGGTCTCCACCCAGTTGCCGCTGAGCATCAAGGATGGCAATGCGCCGGGGTTTGTGGCGGGCAGCGGGGTAAGCCTCAACGAAGGGGATCTCGACGGGCAGGCGCCCCTGACCGGTACCGGCCACTTCGACATCCATGCGGGCTCGGATCGGGTGAGTGAGGTGTCGTTCGCCGACATCGCAGAGCAACCGGCCCTGACCGCCCTGGGCCAGAGCGTGAAATACGAACTGGTGGACGGCGATGCCAGCATCCCGGGCAACCAGATCCTCAAGGGCTATGTGGAAGTGAACGGGGGGCGGATCGAGGTGCTGCAGGTCGAAATCAGCGGCAAGCTCGACAACGCCGCCAGCAATGGCTTCGACTACAAGGTGACCCTGTTCGAGGGGGTGCACCAGGCCAATGGCAGCAGCACCGAGCTGCCGTTCAAGATCAATGTCGTCGACAGCGACAAGGGGGCGGGCAACAACGACACCACCTCGGGCACCCTCAACATCAGCATCAGCGAGGGGAGTAATCCCGTCATTACACTGACCGGCGTCACCCTGACCGAGGGGCGCTTCGATGGCACCGGCAGCAACCAGACCACGGACGATCAGCAGGCCACCGGCACCCTGACCATCACCGCGGATTCGGATCCCGTGGTGGATGTGCGCCTGACCCTGAGTGGTCAAGTTGTGGATGCCAGCGGCAAGGCCATCACCCACAACGGCGAGACCCTGACCTGGCAGGAGGTGCAGGGTAGCAAGGGTCACAGCTTCCAGGGGGTGACCGCGAGCGGCACCCTGGTGCTGAGCGTCACCCTGCCGAGCGTGCCGGGCAGCATAGCGGCCCACAGCACGGCGACCCTGGATTACCAGGTGACGGTGCACACCAACCTGGATCACGGGGTGGATGACAAGCTCAACCTGACCCTGCCGGTACAAGTGACCGACAGCGACGGCTCGGTGATCACCGGCAGCACCACGGCAGTGATCACGGATGCCGCCGACCCGAGCCTTGGCATCGACACTGGCATCAGCCTGCAGGAAGGGGCCGCCGGTCAGACCCTGGATGGCCAACTGCCGGTCAATGTGGGCAGCGATCGTCTGGTGTCCCTCAACTTCGAGGCGAGCCAGCCCGGCCTGGATAATCTGACCAGCGGCGGCAAGCTGACCAGCTATCAGGTCAATGGCAACCAGATCACCCTGCTGGATGCGGGCGGTAAGACGGTGCTGACCGTGACCCTGGACTTGGACGGCAAATATCACGTGCAGCTCGACGGCGTGCTGGATCAGCCGGTGGACAGCAACAGCGTCAACCTGGGGCTGCAGGTGCAGGGCACCGACTTTGACGGGGACAAGAGCAACCTCGGCACCTTGAATATCCAGATCACCGACGGCGTCCTGCCGAGCGTGGACGACGTCTCCCTGAATCTGGTGGAAGACAGCGACTGGAGCACGGCCCAGACCCTGTCCGGTGATCTGAACATCACCGCCGGCAGCGATCCCCTTGCCAGCATCAGCTTCGATGCCAGCCAGCCTGACCTGCAGGGACTCACCAGCGGCGGCCAGCCGGTTGTCATCAGCATCAGCGGCAACAGCATCAGCGGTAGCGTCAACGGCCAGAATGTCTTTACCCTGACCCTGGATCAAAAGGGCCACTATGTCTTTACCCTGAACCAGCCGCTGGATCAGGGCAGTGCGGACAGCCTGCTGAAGGCGGGCTTTACCCTCACCGACAGCGATGGGGACAAAGTCTCCTCTTCTTTAAGCGTCACCATCGGCGATGGGGCCAATCCGGTGATCAGCGCCGTGACCGGCACCAGCCTGACCGAGGCCAACCAAGGCGACGCCGCCGTGGTGGGCAATATGAGCTTCACCGTGAGTCACGGCTCCGATGCCCTGGCCCCCGACAGCCTCAAGTTCGATATCGCGGCCATTCAAAGCAGCCTGGACGGCAAGTACAGCAGCCACGGCAGCCCGGTCACCTTCACCCTGGATGCCAATGGGGATCTGGTGGGCACCAGCGCGGACGGCCGCGAGGTACTGCGCGCCGAGCTTGATCTGGTGGACAACAACGGCAACTGGAGCGTCACAGCCAAGGTTGTTTTAAGCGCCGAGCTGGATCATCAGGGCAACGAGTCTTTGGATCTGCCGCTCACCGTCACCCTGACCGACAAGGATGGGGACAGGGTCTCCACCCAGTTGCCGCTCACCATCAAGGATGGCAATGCGCCCGGCTTTGTGGCGGGCAGTGGGGTGAGCCTGGATGAGGGCAACCTCGATGGCAGCAATACCTTGACGGGCACAGGCGATTTCACCGTGGACGCTGGCTCGGATCGGGTGAGCGAGGTCTCCTTTGCGGATGTGAACGAGCAGCCGGCCCTGACTGCACTCGGCCAGAGTGTGAAATACGAACTGGTGGACGGCGATGCCGGCATCCCGGGCAACCAGATCCTCAAGGGCTATGTGGAAGTGAACGGGGGGCGGGTCGAGGTGCTGCAGGTCGAAATCAGCGGCAAGCTCGACAACGCCGCCAGCAATGGCTTCGACTACAAGGTGACCCTGTTCGAGGGGGTGCACCAGGCCAATGGCAGCAGCACCGAGCTGCCGTTCAAAGTCAATGTCGTCGACAGCGACAAGGGGGCGGGCAACAACGACAGCACCTCGGGTACCCTCAACATCAGCATCAGCGAGGGGAGCAATCCCGTCATTACACTGACCGGCGTCACCCTGACCGAGGGGCGCTTCGATGGGGCCGGCAGCAACCAGACAGCCGATGACCAGCAGGCCACCGGCACCCTCACCATCAAGGCGGATTCGGATCCCGTGGTGGATGTGCGCCTGACCCTGAGTGGTCAAGTTGTGGATGCCAGCGGCAAGGCCATCACCCACAATGGCGAGACCCTGACCTGGCAGCAGGTGTCGGGCAGCAACGGCCACAGCTTCCAGGGGGTGACCGCGAGCGGCACCCTGGTGCTGAGCGTCACCCTGCCGAGCGTGCCGGGCAGCATAGCGGCCCACAGCTCGGCGACCCTGGATTACCAGGTCACTGTGCACACCAACCTGGATCATGGCGCCGACGACAAGCTCAACCTGACCCTGCCGGTACAAGTGACCGACAGCGATGGCTCGGTGATCACCGGCAATACCACGGCAGTGATCGCCGATGCAGCTGACCCCAGCCTTGGCATCGACACTGGCATCAGCCTGCAGGAAGGGGCCGCCGGTCAGACCCTGGATGGCCAACTGCCGGTCAATGTGGGCAGCGATCGTCTGGTGTCCCTCAACTTCGAGGCGAGCCAGCCCGGCCTGGATGGTCTCACCAGCGGCGGCAAGCCGACCAGCTATCAGGTCAATGGCAATGTCATCACCCTGCTGGATGCGGGTGGCAAGACGGTGCTGACCGTGACCCTGGATTTGGACGGCAAATATCACGTGCAGCTCGACGGCGTGCTGGATCAACCGGTCAATACCAACAGCGTCAACCTGGGGCTGCAGGTGCAGGGCACCGATTTTGACGGGGACAAGAGCAACCTCGGCACCCTCAATATCCAGATCACCGACGGCGCCTTGCCCCAGGTCGACCCCGTTTCCCTCACCCTGACGGAAGACAGCGACTGGAGCGCCGGTCAGACCCTGACAGGGGATCTCGATATCACCGCCGGCAGCGATCCCCTTGCCAGCATCAGCTTCGATGCCAGCCAGCCTAGCCTGCAGGGACTCACCAGCGGCGGCCAGCCGGTGGTCATCAGCATCAGCGGCAACAGCATCAGCGGTGCCGTCAACGGCCAGAATGTCTTCACTCTGACGCTGGATCAGAAAGGTCACTACGTCTTTACCCTCAACCAGCCGCTGGATCAGGGCAGTGCGGACAGCCTGCTGAAGGCGGGCTTTACCCTCACCGACAGCGATGGGGACAAAGTCTCCTCTTCCTTGAGCGTCACCATCGGCGATGGGGCCAATCCGGTGATCAGCGCCGTGACCGGCACCAGCCTGACCGAGGCCAACCAAGGCGACGCCGCCGTGGTGGGCAATATGAGCTTCACCGTGAGTCACGGCTCCGATGCCCTGGCCCCCGACAGCCTCAAGTTCGATATCGCGGCCATTCAAAGCAGCCTGGACGGCAAGTACAGCAGCCACGGCAGCCCGGTCACCTTCACCCTGGACGCCAATGGGGATCTGGTGGGCACCAGCGCGGACGGCCGCGAGGTGCTGCGCGCCGAGCTGGATCTGGTGGACAACAACGGCAACTGGAGCGTCACGGCCAAGGTTGTTTTAAGCGCCGAGCTGGATCACCAGGGCAACGAGTCTTTGGAGCTGCCGCTGACCGTGACCCTGACCGACAAGGACGGGGACAGGGTCTCCACCCAGTTGCCGCTGACCATCAAGGACGGCAATGCGCCCGGCTTTGTGGCTGGCCCCGGCGTCAATCTGGATGAGCGTGGGCTCGATGGCAGCAATACCCTGACGGGCACAGGCCACTTCACCGTGGACGCAGGCTCGGATCGGGTGAGCGAGGTGTCGTTCGCCGATATCGCGGAGCAACCGGCCCTGACTGCACTCGGTCAGAGCGTGAAATACGAACTGGTGGACGGCGATGCCAGCATCCCGGGCAACCAGATCCTCAAGGGCTATGTGGAAGTGAACGGGGGGCGGGTCGAGGTGCTGCAGGTCGAAATCAGCGGCAAGCTCGACAACGCCGCCAGCAACGGCTTCGACTACAAGGTGACCCTGTTCGAGGGGGTACACCAGGCCAATGGCAGCAGCACCGAGCTGCCGTTCAAGATCAATGTCGTCGACAGCGACAAGGGGGCGGGCAACAACGACAGCATCTCGGGCACCCTCAACATCAGCATTGCGGAAGGGGACAAACCGACCCTCAGCCTCACCGGGGTGACCCTGAATGAAGGGCGCTTCGATGGCGCCGCGAATAACCAGACAGGCGATGATCAGCAGGCCACCGGCACCCTGACCATCACCGCAGATTCGGATCCCGTGGTGGACGTGCGCCTGACCCTGAGTGGTCAAGTTGTGGATGCGAGCGGCAAGGCCATCACCCACAACGGCGAGACCCTGACCTGGCAGGAGGTGCCGGGCAGCAACGGTCACAGCTTCCAGGGGGTGACCGCGAGCGGCACCCTGGTGCTGAGCGTCACCCTGCCGAGCGTGCCGGGCAGCATAGCGGCCCACAGCACGGCGACCCTGGATTACAAGGTCACTGTGCACACCAACCTGGATCACGGCGCCGACGACAAGCTCAACCTGACCCTGCCGGTACAAGTGACCGACAGCGATGGCTCTGTGATCACCGGCAATACCACTGCGGTGATCACCGATGCGGCTAACCCCGTGATCAGCTCCATCGGGAGTGTCACCGTCAATGAGTCGGATCTCAATGGTGGCACTGGTCAGCACGGGGGCACCAACCCTGCGGGTACAGGGGATAAAGCCACCGGGCAGGTGGTCATCGATGCGGGTAGCGACAAGGTGGTGGCCCTGCAACTGGATGTGGCCCGCTTCAACGCCCTCAACCAACTCAGCTCCGGGGGCAAGGCCGTCAGCATCAGCGCCGACAGCCAGCCGGGTGTCTATCTTGGCAAGGACAGCGGGGGCAAGCTCATCTTCAAGCTGACCCTGGATGTCTCCGGCCGTTATACCTTCGAACTGACCGGCAATCTGGATCACAGTGCTCAGGGCGATGATCTGCTGGATATCCAGCTGCCGTTGCAGGCCCTGGACAGCGATGGGGATCTCAGCGGCGAGGTGATAGGTCACGTCAGCGTGCGGGACGATGTGCCCGAGGCGGTGGATGCCGGCAAGACCCTGAACCAGGGGGCGAAAGTGAGCGGCGATCTGCTGGCTACCGCCAGCGAGGGGGCCGACGATGCGGTGGTGAGATCGGTCACCATCAATGGGGTCGAGCACCCCATCGCCGCCAGCGGCAACACCACTATTGCGGTCACAGACAGCACTGGACAGACCATAGGCACCCTGGTGATCAACGCCGAGGGGAATTACAGCTTCACCGCTCGGTCGGATATAGATCACAGCAACAACACCCTGGTGCAGAAGATCGATTTCCACCTGGTGGACGGGGATGGGGATACCGGTGATGGAGTGCTGACCCTGACCATCAGGGATGAGGCTGGTCTCCTTAACGTGACTGCTGCGACCGGGCAGGAAGATGAGGGGGCGCTGGATCCAAGCCAGGGCATTCCCATCGCCATGAACCTGGACATAGGCGACTATGATCGGGGCGAGTTCGTCGAGAAAATGCTTATCCAGGCGCCGGCCAATGCCCAGGGCACCTTCTACTACAACGGGGTGGCGCTCACGACTGTGACTCAGGGTGGCAAGACCTGGTATCAGGTGCCGCCAGCGGCCATGGTGACCAGCGACAACGAGCACTATCAGACCCAGGGGCTCACCTTCGTACCCGCTCACGACTATTCGAGCTACAACGATGGCGGCAGCCCGCTTCGCTTCCCGGTGCAGCTACAAGTCGGTGTCACCGAGGGAGACAAGCCCTCGGTGCTCAAGGGCAACCTGGACATCACTGTGCAGGGCATTGCCGACAAGCCGCTCTGGGATGGGGCGAGCACCCACCAGCACTACAGCACCAATGAAGACAGCAGCGGCGTTGCCCTCAATGTGCAGGCCAGGCTCACCGACTACATCGATGGCTCAGAGACCCTGAGCTACCAGATCAAGTGGGCATCCGGCGAGGGCAGCCTGACCCTGAACGGCAAGGTGCTCACACCCGATGCAAACGGCCTGGTGACCGTTTCTGCAGGGGAGATCAACAAGATCACTGTCGTGCCCGGCAAGGACTACAGCGGTGACATCAAGCTGGTCGTGACCCCGATCAGTACCGAGAAAGCCCCCGTGGTCACCGGCCATGAGACGGCCCTTGGGGACCCCATCGAGCTCATCATCAACGTCAACCCGCTGGCGGATGACGCCAAGCTGACGGTGCGCGACATCCAGGGCAAGGAAGACAGCCTGCTGGATCTGGGCAGCAAGATAGTGCTCGCCCATCTGGGGGATACCGCAGATGGCTCCGAGCAGATGTTCGTACGCATCAGCGGCCTGCCCGCCGGAGCCACCCTCTGGCTCGGCGGTGTGGCGGTCGCCCAGGATGTGAACGGTTATCACGAGGTGCCCTATGATCGCATCGGCGAGCTCAAGCTCGAGCCGCCCAAGGACAGCAACGTCGACTTCGATCTCGGCATCCAGGGGGTGGTAAAAGATACAGCCACCCTGACCGATGCCAATGGTTATCCCCATACGGTGGTCAACGAGAAGGTGACCGGCAGCCAGAACCTGCATGTGGATCTGGTGGGGGTGGTGGATGAGCCTCACTTCAATCTGGACAGCAGCGGCTGGACCCAGGATGGCAAGGGCTACACCACCACCATAGGGGAAGATGGCAAGGCGCCGCTGAACTTCAAGCTCGAATCGGGTGAGACGGCGCACGATGGTTCCGAAACCCTCAACCTGGTGCTGGAAGGCTTGCCGGAAGGGGCCAAGGTGCTCGATATCGATGGCAAGGAGCTCACCCTGACCTTCGCCGGGCTCGATGGCAAGGGCAACCCCCTCTATCAGGTCGACGTCTCGAGTCTGGGCAACCTGAAGATCCAGCCGCCCCCCAACAGCACCGCCGACATCCACCTCATCGGCCATGTGGTGGTGACCGAGAACGACGGGGATCACCAGCGTTTCGACGTACCGCTCACCATCAAGGTGGAGCCCGCGATCGACGCCGGCGACTATGCCAAGACCAGCCATGGCCTGGAGGATGAGTTCGTGGTGCTCGACTGGCAGCCGGACCTGACCGACGGCGCAGAACAGGTGACTCACCTCAGTCTCTCCGGCATAGAGCCCGGTTACGAGATCTGGATCCGGGTGGGCGGGGTCGAGACTCAGCTCAATGTGAACGGCGAGAAGGTGGAGTTGAGCGATGCGGATCTGAAGAGCCTGCTCGGCGGCGGTCAGCTGCTGGTCAAAGCACCACAAGACAGCGACAGGGACACCACCATCCAGAGCCATGTCACCGTGACTCAGAAGGATGTGGATTCCAATGTTGTAGTCAGCAAAGAGGTCAATGGTCAGCTGCATGTGGATATCCAGGCCGTGGTGGAGCCTGATGGTCAGTTACAGGTAGACAACCCTGTCTTGTTGGGTTTCCTCGATCAGCCGGTAGATCTGGTAGGGGCTTTCAGTTTTGAAGATCTCGACCCCAGCAGCAGTGAGAGGATCGATTATCTGGTGATAAGCGGCCTGCCTGCGGGATTCGTTGTCAATGGTGGCATCAGTGATGGCAAGGGCAACTGGACTGTTCCGGCTGGCAATCTGGGCAATTACAGTTTGCAGGCGCCAGATGGCTTTACTGGCCGGGTTAATTTCACGGTCAGCGCTCGGATTCTGGACTACAGCGATGACGGAGATATCAGTGCCCCCGTGGTTCGCGAAATGCCCGTATCGGCAATCTTCATCTTTGCCAATGCGACCGATGAAAAAGCCGCTCAAATCATATTCCAACCTGCTGCCGTAGTCGGGGTTGAGGATCATGCTGTCGATCTCGGGGTTCAGCTCAAATCGCAGATTGTGATTGCGAGCCAGGACAGTAGCCACGATGAAGTGAGTATTGTCATCACAGGGCTCCCGCCGGGAGTCACTTTGCAGGGGCTCAATTACGACTTCGTCAATGGCGAATACCTTATCAAACTGCCGACCAGTCTGAGTGGTCTGGAGAATTTGACGCTGGGGTTACCCAGGGATTACGCCGGCACACTCAATCTGAACGTGCGAGTCGTTAATACCGATACTACCAGCGGCGATACCAAGCTGGTCGATAAGCAAGTCACTCTCTCCATTACTCCGGAAGTGGATATCAACGGTGGCCAGGATGGTCTGCCCGAGCTGCACCTGCAGGTGAAGGATGTGAACGGCGACGGCCAGCCGGACAACCTGGAAGACACCAAGAACCACCTCGATCTCTCGGTCAAACTCGCCGACATCAGCCCCTCGGTGGCCAACGGCGGTCTCGAGACGGTGGAGAAGGTAACCCTGACCGTCGATGCCCAGTATGGCCACTTCCTCGATGGCAACGGCAATCCCGTCCAGTCGCTGGTGGTGGATGCCAATGGCCTCAGAGATCTGGTGTTCGTGCCCAAAGAGCACTTCAGCGGTCAGGTGCCGCTGGGGATCAAGGTCGACATTCTGGACACCGCCACCACGGGCACGGATCGCGGCAGCTGGAGCGGTCAGGTGAGCTTCGAGGTGCTGCCGGTCAATGATCCGGCCAACCTCAAGGTGCAGGATGTGAGCGGCAACGAAGATGGCAGCGTCAATCTGGCGGGCCTGGGGGCGACCCTGGTCGACAATGATGGCTCCGAGCAGATAGTGGCGCTGCAGATCAAGGGCGTGCCGGACGGCTTCACCCTGTCGGCCCCGGCAGCCAACAACGGCGGTGGCGTCTGGCAGGTGCCTGTGGGCACCGATTTCTCCAAGCTGACCCTGATCCCGCCCGCGAACTTCAGCGGCAGCGTGGAGCTCACCCTGAGCGCCTTTACCCTGGACAAGGGGCTCACCCTGCCCCTCGAGACCAAGGGCAGCTTCACCGTCACCGTCAACCCGGTGGGGGATGCCATCATCGCCGACCTGCAGGACAAGGCGAGCGGCACCGAGGGGGATGTGATCACCCTCAATCTGGGGCTGGAGACCAAGGACACTCAGGCCACCGGCGGCAGCGCCAGCAACGTCCACGAGAACAAGCCCGAGCAGGTGCGGGTCACCCTGGAAGGGGTGCCCGATGGGGCAGAGATCCGTCTGCCGAGCGGGGTGGCCGGCACTGTGGTGGATCTTGGCGGTGGCCGCTGGCAGGTGACCACGGATGGCGGCAAGCTCGACGCCATCGAGCTGGTGACCAATGACGCCAACGGGGCCATGGACATCAAGGTAACGGCCCAGAGCCTGGACAACGGTGCCCTCGGCCCCGAGGTCAACGGCACCATCCATATCGATGTGAGCCCGGTCAACGACGCCCCCATCAACGTGCTGCCACAGGATCCCCAGGTGGCTCAGGAGGACAAGCCTTTCGTCATCCAGGGTCTGCAGGTGAAGGACGTGGACGCCGGCAACGGCATCATGGAGGTGCGTCTGTCGGTGGAGCACGGCACCCTCAACCTGCCGGCAGGGAGTGGCGTGACCGTGACCGGCAACGGCACCGGCTCCCTGGTGCTGACCGGCACCCTGGCGGATCTCAACGCTCTGCTCTCGGGCGGAGTCACCTATCAGGGCAATGCCGACTTCCACGGTGATGACAAGCTGACCATGGTGACGGATGACAGAGGCAACACCGGCAGCGGCGGCGCCCTGAGTGACACCGACGTGCTGCCCATCGAGGTGCAGCCGGTCAACGATGCGCCGGTCAACGTGCTGCCGGACACCCCTCAGGTGGCGCAGGAGGATACCCCCTTCGTCATCAAGGGCCTGCAGGTACAAGATGTGGATGCGGGCAGCAGCGCCATCGAGGTGCGTCTGTCGGTCCTGCACGGCACCCTGGTGCTGGCGGACGGCAGCGGGGTGACAGTGGTCGGTAGCGGCAGCGATACCCTGGTGCTGAGCGGATCGCAAGATGCCATCAATGCCCTGCTGGCGGGCGGCGTGACCTATCAGGGCGAGCAGGACTTCAATGGCCAGGATGCCCTGACCATGGTGACCAATGATCAGGGCAACACCGGCAGCGGTGGCGCCCTGGTCGACACAGACGTGCTGCCCATCGAGGTGGCGGCGGTCAACGATGCCCCTGTGCCCCTGGTGCCGGACGCCATGCAGGTGAAGGAAGATGGTTCACTGTCGCTCTCCGGGATCAGCGTCAAGGACGTGGATGCGGGCGGTGCGCCCATCTCCATGGTGCTGCGGGTCGAGCACGGCGTGCTGACCCTGCTCGGGGCGGCGGGCGCCGTCTCGGTGCAGGGGGCGGGCAGCAGCGAGATCACCCTGGTGGGCTCCCTTGATGATCTTAACAACCTGCTCAATGGCAACCTGCACTACGAGCCGGCCAAGGACTTCTGGGGAGAGGACAACCTGACCATCACCACCTCGGATCTGGGCAATACCGGGTCGGGTGGCGCGCTGAGCGACAGCGCCCAGATTGGCATTCAGGTGACCGCAGAGGCAGACGATCCCCAGCTCAGCCTGGGTACTCACGACATCCATACCCTGCAAGGGGCCTGGGTGCCGCTCAACCTGAGCGCCAGCGTGGTCAACCCGGCCCCGGGTGAACTCTCCATTCGCATCCAGAATCTGGGGAGCGCCCAGGTGGTGGACGAACACGGCCAGAACGTCGGCCACGCGGATGGCAACGACTGGTTGCTGCCGGGAGATCACTCCGTGCCCCTCTACCTCAGCGGTCTGACGACGGGGGATCATGCCCTGACCCTGAGTGCGGAATCCAGCGTGGGTGGCAGCACCCTGAGATCGGCCGAGGAGACCCTCAACATCCACAGCCAGAGCGGCCATGACCTGCTGGGCTCGGATCAGAGTGACTGGCTGTTTGGCTCCACCGGCGACGATCGCATCCTGGGCGGCCTGGGGGATGACGTGCTCCGGGGCGGTCAGGGCAACGACATCCTGACCGGTGGTGCGGGCAGCGATCTCTTCGTGTGGGGCAGTGGTGATGAGGGGACGGCGGCCTTGCCGGCCATCGACACCGTCACCGACTTCCACCCGGAGGAGGGGGACAAGCTAGATCTGGCGGACTTGCTCAAGGGGGTGACCGACAACAGCGTGGATGGCTTGCTGGGCCACCTCTCTGCGTCTGTGACCACGGGCCGCGCGGGCCTGAGCGATGTGAATCTCTCGGTCTCTCCGGCGGGGGATGGTCAGGTGACCCAGCAGATCACCCTGAAGGACGTGGATCTGAGCGGCTGGAACCTGAGCGGCTCCTCCTCTCACGACATACTGCAGTCCATGCTGGATCAGCACAGCCTGATCATCCAGCACCCTTGATGGGGCAGATGGCGGGACAAGGTGAATGAAAAGAGCCGGCAATTGCCGGCTCTTTTTTATTCGGATTAACAGACAGTGATCAGGCCAGCGCCTGGGCCAGCAGGTGGATCGGGTGCTCACAGCGGAAGCTGGTGCTCATCTCGATCTGCCACTTGCAGGTCTCGCAGTCGGTGATGACCAGATCAGGCTTGAGGCGGTTTATCTGATCGAACAGCCCTTCACCTATGGTCTGGCTGGTTTCGTAGTTCTCCGACTTGAAGCCGTAGGTGCCGGCGATGCCGCAGCACTGGGAGTCCAGCACAGTCACCTTGACCCCGGGAATGGCGCGCAGCAATTCGAGGGTGTAGATGACGCCCCCCATCTTCTCCATGTGGCAGGGGGTGTGGTAGGCGATGTGCAGATTGAGCGGCTTCATGGCCGGTTTGTTGCCCTGGTAGAACTCGTTCCACAAAAAGCGCGTCACCAGCGAGATGCGATCCCGCACCTTGTGGTTGTCCTGCTCCAGCAGGTGGGGGTATTCGTCCCTCAGGGTGAAACCGCAGGTGGAGGAGGTGGCCAGCAGCGGCATCTCGTTGCCGAGCAGGGTGTTCTCCAGCTGCTGGATGTTGAAGGCCGCCTGGCGCTTGGCCTTGTCCATAAAGCCGTTGGCAATCAGTGGCACGCCGCAGCACTTCTCCCGCTCCAGTAGCTGGACGCCGATATTCATGGCATTGAGCACCTGCACCAGCTCCTTGCCGAGCTGCGGGTGGTTGTAGTTCACATAGCAGCCGTGGAAGTAGGCTATCTGGCGCGCATAACTGGCCTGGGTGGCCTTCTGCTTCTTGTACCAGCCGCGGAAGGTGCCCTGGGAGTATTTGGGCAGATCGCGGTGGGAGGAGACCCCCAGCGCCTTGTCCAGCACCAGCTTCATCGGCTTGAGGCTTGTGGTGAAGTTGACCACCGGGGCCATCAGGGTGGACATGCTGCCCATCAGATCCGTGTGGGAGAGTACGAACTCGCGTACTCCCGGTTTGAAGCCGCCGTACTGGTGCTTGGCCCGGGCTATGATGTCGCCGATGCGTACCCCGCTCGGGCAGGCCACCTCGCAGCGTTTGCAGTTGGTGCAGTGCTTGAGGGCGCTGTCAAAGAGCTCCGGGCTCTTGATACGTAGCCGCTCCCCGTCGGGACCGGCCTGTTTGGGGCCCGGGTAGGCGGGGTTAGCCTTGGCCACCGGGCAGTAGGCGGTGCAGACGGTGCATTTGATGCACTGATCGAAGGTTTGGTTGGCGTGATCCAGTAGCATGTCAGTTCTCCTCCCGGGCCGGATAAAAAGCGCAAGGGACGCGGCAATGGGATGATCTGGCGGACAGTCGACAGTCCGCAGTGGCATGGGGCAGGGCAGTCATCTCAGACCTCCCGACAGGATATGGCCGGCGGCCTGCCAGCCGGTGGCAACCGCCACGCCGGAGCCCGAGCCCTCTTTCACAGGGTCGTAGTGGGCCAGCACGCTGCCGGCGCCATAGAGGTTGGCCAGCGGCTTGCCGCCGCGCAGTACCCGCAGCTGGTCGTCGGTCTTGACCCCGAAGCCCATGAAGGGGTGGTGGTCGAACAGGCGGCGACCGGCCCAGGCGTCGCGCTCCGGGAGGCTCAGCACATCGGCATCGAAGATGGGCTCGCGAATGCCACGCAGACGGGACTCCAGCCCGCGGCTGAAGAAGCTGCCGGAGGCGAGCACGAAGTGGTCCGCCTCAAATAGCTGGTCGTCGCCATTCTGGCTGTGCACGCCTACTACCCGATCACCGTTGTAACGGGCGCCCAGCACCCGTTCGCTGGTGAGGAAGGTACCGCCAAGGGCGATGAAGCGGCGCTTGAGCGCCTCCTGCATCCGCATGCCGATCAGCGACGGCGGCATGGTGGCCACCTCCTTGATGGTGCAGCCGGTGCGTTTTTCCAGCTCAGCCAGGCGTGGGCCGACCAGCCCCAGCGACAGGCAGGCGGGCAGCACTATATGGCGGCAGCCCGGCTCGCCGCACTCCTTCACCATGCGGCCTATCTCGCGGGCCAGATCCGTCAGCAGGTCCTGCTTGTCGTGCTGCTGTTTGTCAAACAGGCGGGCGATATCGGCGGAGCGAAACTCGTGGGGATTGCGACTGAACTGTGCCAGCTGGGGCAGGCGAATTTCACCAGTCAGGATGCGGCAGTGGGCGAAGCGCGCGTGGGTTGCGAGATTCGCCGCCGCCAGCGCCGGGTGAAAGTCGCGAAAACCCTCCAGGGTGGCCAGCAGCAGGACGTCCGGTGCGGGTGCATCGGTGACGCAGGCGCAGGTCTCGGGGGAGAGCCAGGTGCGCTTGAGGGTGCCGATGGGGGTCAGGCGCTGGTGGTTGCGCTCCTTGCGAAACAGCGGCAAACCCTCCAGGGCGCAGTGGCGCTGCAGCGCATCCAGGCTCGCCTCGATATGGGTCAGCCCCACCTTGCTGTAGGGGTGCTCCGGCCGCTCGGCCATAAAGGTGGGCAGGGCTGCGCGGGGATCGCCCTCGCTCTCCAGCAGATCGACCGAGCCGGAGGAGAAGTGCAAGGCGCTCTGGCCCGAGGCCATCAGCAGCGTCTTCTGGCCCGCCTCGGCCAGGCGCAGGGCCGCCGACAGGCCTGCCATGCCACCGCCGATAACGATATTGTCAAACTTCATGACGGCTCTCCTTGTGAGTGGTCTCGCTGGTTGGGCCGCGAGGCGTATCGGCAACCAGCTGCGGCGCCGTCCATTCTCCCAGGCCAAACAGCCCTTCGTAGATCCAGTAGGTGAACTCGGCCTCGCGCAGGGCATCGCCCCACAGGACGGGACGGGTCCCCTTGTAACGCTCCTCCAGGAACTGGCGCAGCATGACGCAGGCCTCACGGCCGTCGGCCTTGCCGTACTCCTGCATCAGACCGGCGGCGCGATAGGCGCACAGCTCCCCTTGACAGGGGCCCATGCCGAGGCGAGTGCGGCGGCGCAGATCCACCAGGTTGTCCACATCGAGCTCCCGCAGGGCGTATTCGATTTCGCCGGCCGTCACCATCTCGCACTCGCAGATAAGGGCGTTGGCCTTGGGGTTGTCGCGAAAGAAGGCGATGACCCGCTCGCCGTGGCGATACTGGGCCGAGCCTTCGGCGGGCACAGAGAGACCGGGGGCGGAGACCTTCTCCGGATCCCGTGAGCCGGGCAGATTGAGTTCGGCGGTGCGGCAGGGCCGGGAGTTGCCGAGCTTCTTGGCGACGAGATCGGTGGCCCACTCCGCCATCAGGCGGTAGGTCATCAGCTTGCCGCCGGTGATGGTGTTGAAGCCCTTGAGGCCGTCGCGCTCGCTGTGATCCAGCAGCACTATGCCGCGGCTGATGTTGCGGCCGCTCTCGTCACCGTCCACCGCCACCAGGGGGCGCACCCCGGCATAGGCGCGCAGCAGACGGGTGCGGGCCATGATGGGGGCGAGCTTTATCCCTTCGCGCAGCAGCACCTCTACCTCTTCGGGTTCGACGGTGAGCTGGTCAATCTTGTTGTAATCGATGCGGCTGGAGGTGGTGCCGATGAGGGAGATGGTATCGCCCGGCACCAGAATGTCCGCATCCGCCGGCTTGCGGGCGCGGTTGAGCACCAGCTGGTTGATGCGGTAATCCATGATGAGCAGGGAGCCCTTGGCCGGGAACATGCGGATGCCGAGATCGGCATATTCGCAAATTTGCTGGCCCCAGATGCCGGCGGCGTTGATCACCTCCTGACACTCCACCTCGAACGCCTCGCCGGTGCGGGTGTTGATGGCCTTGACCCCGTGCACTCTGTCCTGAGTGCGGAGCAGCCCCAGCACCTTGCTGTGGGTGAAGATGCGGGCGCCATGTTCTTTCGCGTCCAAGACGTTTGCGGCGGCCAAGCGGAACGGATCGACGGTGCCATCCGGCACATGAATGGCACCTATCATCGCCGGATTGGCGTTGGGTTCGAGGCGCAGCGCCTCGCGGGGATCCAGCTGGCGGGTCTCTATGCCCGCCAGGGCGCAGGCCTCCATAAAGGTGCGTTGGAAATGAATGTCATCTTCCGGCAGGGTGAGGAAGAGGCCGCCGGTCGCCTCCACGCAGTGGCTGGCGATCCGCTTGAGGATGCGGTTCTCCTGAATGCACTCGCGGGCGGACTCCGGATCCGTCACCGCGTAGCGGGCCCCCGAGTGGAGCAGACCGTGGTTGCGCCCCGTGGTGCCTGCGGCGATATCGTCCCGCTCCAGCAGGATGCAGTCGATGCCGCGCAGTGCGCAATCGCGCATGATGCCGGCCCCGGTGGCGCCGCCGCCTATGATGACGACTTCTGTGGTTATTCTTTTCATTCTTGCCCGTCTCATCTCGTCCAGATGGGGCCAGTGTGGCGCCTGTCTGGCTAGAAATGTTTGATATGGGCCAAATTAATGTTCGCAAACGCTCACCAAAGGCGGGTTTAATGAGCGAACTGTGACCAGGGTCACGTCACCGCCGAGGCGGGGCAGGGGGGATCGCTGCGCGAGAAGAGGAGGGGAAGGCCAACCCGCGGGTTGGCCGGATGGCGGCGTGCGGGAGGGTCAGCCGCAGCACTTCTTGAACTTCTTGCCGCTGCCACAGGGGCAGGGGTCGTTGCGACCGACCCGCAGCGGTGCCGGATCCTGCTCGCCGTCGGTGTAGACCCAGCGCCCTTGGTGGCGCACGAAGCGGGAGCGCTCATGCAGGCAGTGGCGCTCGTCCCCCTCCCAAAACCAGGCCTTGAACTCCACCATGCCGGTCTCATCAAGGGGGCCGCCCCGGGCGGCCAGGATCTCCAGCCCGTCCCAGCGGGTGTCGGTGCGGGAGAGCTCATCTGCGGTCAGTCCGCTCAGATACTCCGGGTGCCAGCTGTGGACCAGGTACTCCCCCAAGCCCAGCACGAAGGCGCTGTAGCGGGAGCGCATCAGTTGCTCGGTGGTAGTGGCGGCCTGGCCTTCGTGAAGCGCGCCGCAGCATTGGGCGAGAGAAAGAGAGGAACCGCAAGGACATTGGCTCATGGGTCAGTTCATCGGGTCGATAATAGAAGGTGGCGGGATTGTAGCTAAGGCACTCCCCCTTCGGCCAGCACTCCATGGCTGAGCGAGTAGGAACGAAGCACCCACAATAAAATGGCTAAAGGAAGTACAAGATGACGCTAAAGCAGAAAATTCTGTTGCTGGGGGCCATCCCCGTGCTGCTGATGGCCCTGGTGGTCAACCTCAGCAACTACCTGGTGGCCAGGAGCGACCTGGAGTCCGAGCTGGTGGTGGCGAGAGACAAGGCGGTCAAGGAGCGCAAGGCCCTGCTCAGCAGCTACCTGATGCTCGCCAAGACGGCCATCGAGAAAGAGTATGCGGAGCCGGACAGCCCGGAGGCCCGTGCCCGGGTGAAGGAGCTGCTGCGCCCCTTGCGTTATGGCAGTGACGGTTACTTCTTCGTCTACGACTTCCAGGGCAATACCCTGCTGCTGCCCACCCGCCCCGAGGTGGAGGGCAAGAACCGCTGGCAGGACAAGGATACCAAGGGCACCTTCCTCATTCAGGAGATCGTCAAGGCGGCCCGTGAGGGGGATGGCTACTCGGAGTACTGGACCAACAAGCCCTCCATCGGGCGGGATGCGCCCAAGCTCTCCTTCAACCTGGTGCTCGACAAGTACCAGTGGGTGGTGGGGACCGGCTTCTACATAGATGACATCGACACCGAGCTGGCGGCCCTGCGCAGCGAGCGCGAGGAGAACATGTACGGCTCCCTGCAGAGCAGCGTGCTGCTCATTCTGGTGATCCTGGGGGTGACCCTGGCGGTGACAGTGGTGCTCGGCAACCGGGTCACCCGGCCGCTGGCGGATGCGGTCGCGGCCCTCAATGACATCGCCGACGGGGAGGGGGATCTGACCCGGCGCCTCAAGGTGCAGAGTCATGACGAGGTGGGCCAGCTGGCCAGCGCCTTCAACCGCTTCGTGGAGCGGATCCAGTCGGTGGTGAGCCAGGTCGGGGAGACCAGCCATCAGCTGTTGGGGGCCGTGGACAGGTTGCACAACTTAAGCGAGCACGCCGACCGGCAGATGCAGGGCCACGGCCGGGAGACGGATCAGGTGGTCACCGCGGTGACCGAGATGAGCTCCACCGCCCAGGAAGTGGCGGCCAGCGCCTCCAACGCGGCCACGGCCACCAGCGACGCGGCGCGGGAATCCGATGCCGCCCGCGAGGTGGTGGGCAGCGCCATCGGCAGCATCAACCGCCTGGTGGAGGAGGTGCACACCGCCTCCGGGGTCATCGAGCAACTGGCCCAGGAGACCGGCAAGATAGGATCCGTGGTGGAGGTGATCCGCGGCATCGCCGATCAGACCAACCTGCTGGCGCTCAATGCCGCCATCGAGGCAGCCCGGGCCGGTGAGCAAGGGCGCGGCTTTGCGGTGGTGGCGGACGAGGTGCGATCCCTGGCCGGTCGTACCCAGCAGAGCACCAAGGAGATCAACGAGATGCTGCAGCGGCTGCAGGGCGGGGTGCGCCAGGCGGTGGAGGTGATGCAGGCGAGCGAGGCGCGCAGCCAGGAGACGGTGCAGGAGGCGAGCCACATCGCCAGCTCCCTCGACAGCATGGTGACGGCGGTTGGCACCATCAACGACATGAACATCCAGATAGCGACCGCCGCCGAGGAGCAGCATGCGGTCTCCGAGGAGATCAACAAGAACCTGGTGGCCATACAGCAGATCGTCAGCGAGCTGACCGAGGCCGCCGGGGAGTCCAACACCACCACCCGCGCCCTGGCCGGCACGGGTGACAAATTGCGTCAACTCGTCTCCCGCTTCCGTTACTAGTCACATTTTTGCCGTCTGGACGTCATTTCCAGACGGCAAATTTGGGGATCGGCGCAGAATGTGGGAAAATCGCGCCATTCGTTCCTTTCGTTAGCCCCTACCCTATGAATGAGATCGTGAAAGGCAGTATCGATTTGATCCGTCAGCTCAACTACGGCCTGGTCTATGCCAGCCTGGAAGAGCACAAGGAACTGTCCCGTACCGATCTGTCCCGTTTGACCGGCCTCTCACCGGCCAGCATCACCAAGATCACCCGTGAACTGCTCGATGGTGGTCTGGTGGTCACCTGTGGCGAGAGCTCGGTGGGCCGTGGCCGTCGTCAGACCTTGCTTCGCATCAACGAGCGCCGCTTCCAGTTTCTCTCCATGCGCCTCGGCCGCGGTTATGTGGACATGGCCCTGTTCGATCTTGCCGGTCACTCCCTGGCGCGCCATCGCCACCTGTTCAGCGAGACCGAGCGCGGCAACCTGCTGGCCAGCCTGGTGCGGGCCATCGAGGTCTTTTTGCCGAAGAAGTCCCTGCGTCTGGCCTGCATCGCCCTCTGCCTGCCCGGACAGGTGGAGCGCCACTCCGGCATGGTGAAACACTTCCCCTTCTATGATCTGCGCAACTGGCCCCTGGGGCCCACCCTGCAGGAGGCCTTCGAGGTGCCGGTGCTGGTGAGTGGCGATGTGCGCACCTGGATCCAGGCCGAGAGGGAGTGGGGCGCCGCCAAAAATTGCGACGATGCGGTGCTGGTGTTCGTCCACAACGACATAGGTGTGGGCATGGTGGTCAACGGCCAGCTCATCGAGAGCGAGTCGGCCCTGCTCGGGGATCTCAGCCACCTGCAGCTCGAGCCCTATGGTCAGCGCTGCTACTGCGGTGGCTTCGGCTGCGCCTGCACCCTGGTCACCAACCAGGCCCTGGAGGCCCAGTACCGGGACCTGCGCGAGCGGATGCAGGAGCACGATCTGCCGGCGAGCGTCAACATCCGCGAGCTGTGCGAGCTGGCGCTGGCGGGCAACAGCCTGTGCCAGGACATACTGCACCAGGCGGCGGGCCGGCTCTCCCGGGTGCTTGCCAACCTCATCTGCCTGCTCAACCCGGGCAAGCTGTTGCTGGGGGGGGAGATCACCCGGGCCGATCGGCTGCTGTTCCCCATGCTGCACCAGTCCCTGGCGAGCCAGCTGCCGGCGGAGTACCTGGTGCGCCTGCAGATCGAGTCCACCCATTTTTACGAAGATCCCACCAAACCCACCTCGGTGCAGGTACACAAGGCCCTGCGGGACGGCAGCCTGCTGCTCGATCTGTTGCGAGGTGACAGGGAGGCTTAGCCACCTCGCCTGGCGCTGGCTGCGTTGGCCTTGACGCTGACTGCGACCGTCTGATGAATGGGGCGGCCTGGGTGGCGCCAGAAGCAGACGGGCCTCCCCGAGGGAAGGCCCGTCTGTAATGTGCAAACGCCGGGTATCGGCTGGCTAGGATTTTGTTTCCTTGTCTGCGGGATTTTCTTGCTGCTTGAGGGTCTCGGTGGCCTGCTCCTTGAGCTGCAACTGCTCCATCACCAGCTTGTAGGCGATGTAGTACTTGTAGATGTTGCCCACATAGGTCACGGTCTCGGGGCCTATTTTCTCCGCCGCCACGTACTCGACGTTGTGGAACCAGACATTGGGATCCAGCCCACGCTTCTTGGCCTCGGCCCGTAGCCGCGCCACCCGGGCGGGACCGGCGTTGTAGGAGGCAAACGAGAACAAGGCCTTGTCGAGAGCCGTCATGGGCTCGTCGGCGTAGTAGTGATCTATCATCCAGCGCATGTATTTGACGCCTCCGTGGATGTTGGGCTCGAGCTGGCGGATGTCCCCCACCTTGAGCCCCTTCCCGGTGGCGGGCATGATCTGCATGATGCCGATGGCGCCGACGTGGCTGCGCGCCTTCTGGTTGAGGGCCGACTCCTGATAGCCCTGGGCCGCGATCAGCAACCAGTCCACGTCGTATTTGCCGCCGTATTCACGAAACAGTTCCACCACCTGCAGGAATTTCTTGCGCTCGGCTTCGGCGGCGGCGCTCTTGATGAATTTGTTCTGCTTGAGATAGCGGGCCAGGATCTCTTCCCCCGTTGCCTTGCCCCGTATCGCCTTGATCTGCTCGTTGAGCATGGCGAGCAGTTGGGGGCTCTCCTTGCGCACCGCCCAGGCGATGATGCCGCCGTCGCGGAACACGGGCTCTTCGTGGATCTGGATAGCAGGGAAAATCTTCTGCCAGAAGCGGGCCTTGTGCTCATCCATGACGATGAAGGGGAGCAGGCCCGCATTGACCATCTCCACCAGATCTTCATCCTCCAGCACCTCGGAGGCGGGCTGGATGTCGATGAGGGGTTCCCCCGCCTCCTTGCGCGCCTGGTTGTAGGCCATCAGGCTCTCGAAGTAGCTGGAGGAAGGTCTGACATAGATGCTCTTGCCCGCCAGATCGGCGGCGCTCTCCACCTTGGGGGAGTCCGGCCCCGAGATGAGCAGCTCGCGCACGTTCTCGAGCAGGGGGGCACTGAACTCTACCCCCTGCTGCCTGCGCTTGTCCGTGATGGTGAGGTTGGCGGCGGCGATGTCCCCCTTGCCCTCGATGAGGGCCTTCAGCAGGTTTTCCCGGGCGACCGGAATGAAGACGAGATGGACCTTGAGGTGGCGCTTGATGGCCTTGTCCTTGCGCAGTTGCTCGTTGAGCCGCTTTTCAACCTGCATGAAGGCGTCGTAGGTGATTCCCCGTTGCACCCCCTTGTGGATGAAGTAGCCGGTCTTGTTGTAGGTGGTCAGCACCCGAATGGTGCGTCTCTCCATCATGGCGTCGAGGTCCCCCAGCATGGGTTTGGCGAGCTCCTCGCTGGCGAAGCTGAGGGCACTGCGCGCATCTTCTTCGACTGCCGCCTTGTCTGCTTCGGCGCTCCAGGCCAGTGGCAGGGAACCCAGTACCCAAACAAGGAAAATCCATAAGCGTTTCATAAAGATCACCTCACTCGTTTTACTGAGTGTAAGTGCCGCGCAGGGGGGGCTTTAGCTCTTTGAGTTTCATCGACGCCATCCGATAGCACGATTCTTGCTATCTCGCATCGAGCGCCCATTGGCCGTTGAAAAGCCGTCAGCCCGAGAACAGAAGAGGGAGCCCGTGGGCTCCCTCTGTGCGGTTTACATCCTGTCAAGGCGACCTGGGCTAGAACCAGAAGCCGATGATGAAGGAGCCCGCCAGGGTCAGCATCACGTTGGCCACCGCATAGGTGCCGGCGTAGCCGAGCGCCGGGATCGAGCTGTTGGCCGCCTCGTTCACCACATCCATGGCCGGGGCGCAGGTACGGGCCCCCGTGATGGCCCCGAGCAGCAGGGCCGGGTTCATCTTCAGCACCCAGACCCCGAACAGATAGCCCACCAGCACTGGCAAGGTGGTCACCAGCATGCCGGAGAAGAGCACCACCACCCCCACCTCGCTGAGGTGATCCAGGATGCCGCCCCCCGCTTTCAACCCTGTGCTCACCATGAAGACGGCGAGGCCGAGATCCTTGGCCAGCCGCAGGGCGCCCGGCGGCACATAACCGACGGTGGGGTGGTTGGCCCTCAGGTAACCCATCAGTATGCCCGCCAGCAAGAGGCCGACGGCGTTGCCGAGGCCGAACTCTATCTGGCCGAACACCAGGGAGACGGAGCCGATGAGCAGACCCAGCACGAAGAAGGTGGTGAAGGCCACCAGATCCGTGGTCTGGCTGTGGATGCTGATGAAGCCGATCTTGTTGGCCAGCAGCTTGACCCGCTGCTTCTCGCCGCTGATCTGCAGCACGTCGCCTTTTTGCAGCATGATGTTGCGATCGAACGGCATCTCGATCTGGGAGCGCACCACCCGGTTGAGGAAGCAGCCCTTCTCGGTGAGGTTGAGCTCCACCAGATGGCGGCCCACCACAGAGTCGTTCTTCACCACTATCTCTTCGGTGACTATCTGCAGATCCAGCAGGTTGCGGTCAAACACCTCTTTACCGTTGCGGTAGTTGACGTCGAGCTTCTCGTGGCTTTCGGGATAACCCACCAGGGCGATCTCGTCCCCCTCCTGGATCACGGCGTCCCCATCCGGGCTTGCCAGTATGCCGTTGCGGCGGATCCGCTCCACATAGCAGCCGGTGTGGGGGTAGATGCCGGTCTCCCGCAGGGTGCGGCCCCCAATCCAGGCGGCGAGCTCGGGGCCGACTCGGTAGGCACGAATGATGGGCAGATAGGTCTTGCGGCTCTCGCTGTCGGAGAGTCCCCGCTCGCGGGCTATCTTTTGCGCTTCTGTATTGAGATCGAGCCGCGCCAGGGAGGGGAGGTAGCGCACCACCAGCATCAGCCCCACCAGGCCCACCAGATAGGTCAGGGCGTAGCCGATGCCCATGTTGTCGAGCACGGGCTGCATGTCGGTGCCGTGGGGCAGGTTGAGCAGGCCGCTGCGCAGGGCATCCTGGGCCCCCACCAGCGCCGGGGTCGAGGTGAGCGACCCCGCCAGTATCCCCGCCGCCATGCCGGGCCCCAGGTTGAAGAACTTGGCCAGCCCCACCGTCAGCAGCAAGGCGGTCAGCAGGATCACCAGGGTCAGGGTGATGTAGTGGATACCGTCGCGCAGGAAGACACTGAAGAAGTGGGGGCCCGCCTCGATCCCCACACAGAAAATGAACAGCATGAAGCCGACGTTCTCGGTGGAGGTGGAGAACTGGAACCCCATCTGGCCAAACAGCAGGGCGGTGAACAGCACCCCTATGGTGTTGCCAATCTGGAAGTTGCCGATGCGTACCTTGCCCAGCAGCAGGCCGAAGGCCAGCACCACGAACAGCAGCAGGGAGTCGCTTTGATGTAGCAGTGTCACGAAATCTATGGTCATGCCCGGAAAAACCGAGGAAAAAAGTGGGGCCGATATTGTGCCGGATCCCTCATCAAGAAAGAAGCGCGAAAGCGGATTAACAGCCAGTTAAGTGCTGGTCTCTCCGGGGAGGGGAGGGATGCGCGGGCAACTTGGGAAAAATACCTCTATTTTCCGCTGCCATTCTCGCTGTCAATGAGTGATTTATGCTGTCGGCCGGAGGTGCCATGACAGCCCTGTGGACAATTTATTACCTGCTGCGCAGGGGGCGATTGAGCATGGTTTTCAGCATTTTTAACTGATGGGAAGCGAGGGATGCAAAAGAACCCTTTTTGCCGTCAGGAGGAGGCTGACCCATGGCACGGGGCATGGCGAAAAAAAAGCGGGAGAAAGAGGATGTCTCTCCTCCGTCCGACCCATTTAGGGGGGAGGGCAAAAACAGGAGAAAATGGGGGGCGAGGTGTGTCGCCTCGCCAAAGCGGAGACAATCGCTGCCAACCTAGGCCTGTATTGGGTTTGGCACACTTACCCACAGAAACTGTGGATAACCCTGTTCATGAAACTTGGTGATCAGCCTGCAAGCCGCGCCAATACTGGGGTGCAAGCGCTGTTCAAAAAATACCGGTAAAAAAATGTTTCTATAAAAATCAAATAGTTATACGCAGCAGAACAAAACGCTGCTGGCCAGGAACCGGGGATCAAAGGGGGAGTGCGCCGCGAGGGACGGCTTGTGCATTAAAATTGGCAGAGGAAAGCACTAAAGTGGATAACTTGCACCGAGATGGTGAGGAATTGGCTCCCCCGACTGGACTTGAACCAGTGACATACGGATTAACAGTCCGCCGTTCTACCGACTGAACTACGGGGGAACATCAGGCAAGGAGGAGCATCATACAGAGGTCGCATTTCGGGGTCAATAGCCGTCAGGGGCCGAGAGCGGATACCCAGGCCCGTCAACTCGGGGTACACTGCTCTCTTGCCGTTTTTTGTCGGGAGTCGTCATGAATAAGCCTTTCAAGCTGGCCAGCCAGTTTCAACCCGCGGGGGATCAGCCTGCGGCCATCGCCCGCCTGCTCGATGGCATAGAGTCCGGCCTCGCTCACCAGACCCTGCTCGGGGTGACAGGGTCGGGCAAGACCTTCACCATGGCCAACGTCATCGCCACCCTGAACCGCCCGACCATGATACTGGCTCCCAACAAGACCCTGGCCGCCCAGCTCTATGGGGAGATGAAGGAGTTCTTCCCCGAGAACTCGGTGGAGTACTTCGTCTCCTATTACGACTACTACCAGCCGGAAGCCTATGTGCCGACCACGGACACCTTTATAGAGAAGGATGCCTCCATCAACGATCACATCGAGCAGATGCGGCTGTCGGCCACCAAGGCGCTGCTGGAGCGGCGGGACGTGGTGATCGTCGCCTCGGTATCGGCCATCTATGGTCTGGGGGATCCCCAGGCCTACCTCAGCATGATGCTGCATCTCAAGGTGGGGGATGTGATCAACCAGCGGGACATACTGCGCCGCCTCGCCGAGCTGCAATACACCCGCAACGACATGGCCTTCCAGCGCGGCACCTTCCGGGTGCGGGGGGAGGTCATCGACATCTACCCTGCCGAATCGGACAAGCTGGCCCTGCGGGTGGAGCTGTTTGACGAGGAGGTGGAACGCCTCTCCCAGTTCGATCCCCTGACCGGCGCCATCGAGCAGACTGTGGTGCGCTACACCATCTATCCCAAGACCCACTACGCCACGCCGCGGGAGACCATACTCGGGGCCATCGATCACATCAAGGAAGAGCTCAAGGGGCGCCGCGAGCAGTTGCTCTCCCTCAACAAGCTGGTGGAGGAGCAGCGCATCAGCCAGCGCACCCAGTTCGACATCGAGATGATGCAGGAGCTGGGGTACTGCTCCGGCATCGAGAACTACAGCCGCTATCTGTCGGGGCGGGCCCCCGGCGAGCCGCCGCCCACCCTGTTTGACTACCTGCCGGGGGATGGCCTGCTCATCATCGACGAGTCCCACGTCACTGTGCCGCAGATAGGCGCCATGTTCAAAGGGGACAGATCCCGCAAGGAGACCCTGGTGGAGTACGGCTTCCGGCTCCCCTCGGCGTTGGACAACAGGCCGCTGAAGTTTGACGAGTTCGAGGCCCTGATGCCCCAGACGGTGTTCGTCTCGGCGACCCCTGGCCCCTACGAGCTGGAGAAGTCCGGCGGCGACGTGGTACAGCAGGTGGTGCGCCCCACTGGCCTGCTCGATCCTGTCATCGAGGTGCGCCCCGTCACCACCCAGGTGGACGATCTGCTCTCCGAGATCCGGCTGCGGGTCGCGGTGGAGGAGAGGGTGCTGGTCACCACCCTCACCAAGCGGATGGCGGAAGACTTGACCGAGTACCTGGCGGATCACGACGTGCGGGTGCGTTACCTGCATTCGGACATAGACACAGTGGAACGGGTGGAGATCATCCGCGATCTGCGCCTGGGCAAGTTCGACGTGCTGGTGGGCATCAACCTGTTGCGGGAAGGGCTCGACATGCCGGAGGTGTCGCTGGTGGCCATCCTGGATGCGGATAAAGAGGGCTTCCTGCGCTCCACCCGCTCCCTCATCCAGACCATAGGCCGGGCGGCGCGCAACCTCAACGGCAAGGTCATTCTCTACGGCGACACCATCACCAACTCCATGAAGGTGGCCATCGAGGAGACCGAGCGGCGCCGTGCCCTGCAGCACGCCCACAACCTGGAGCACGGCATCACGCCCAAGGGGCTCAACAAGTCGGTGGGGGACGTGATGGACATGGGGGGCAGCCGCACCGCCGGCAAACCCGGCAGAGGCAGTCGCAAGGCAGCCGAGCCGCAAGGGGAGTACCATGCCCGCTCCGCCAGCGAGATCGCCAAGGAGATCAAGCGGATGGAGGAGAAGATGTTCCAGCATGCCCGGGATCTGGAGTTCGAACAGGCCGCCGCCATGCGGGATCAGATCCAGCGGCTGCGCGGCGAGTTGATCGAATCATGAGCGGCAAACGCTGGCTGATCTGGCGGCGCCTGCGTCGCCTCTATGCCGGTTTTCGCCACCCGGACACCCCCTGGTGGGCCAAGGGGCTGGTGATCCTCATCCTCGTCTATGGCATCAGTCCGGTGGATCTCATCCCGGATCTGGTGCCCTTCGTTGGCTGGCTCGACGACGTCAGCCTGCTGCTGTTGCTGCTCTGGGGGTGGGAGTCCTGCCTGCCCGCAACGGTCAGGAAGGGGCTGGATACCCTTGAATGAGGGGAGAGGCGATGCCGCAGATTGTCGGGCACACGGCATTGGCGTAGACTCCACGCCGTTCACTTCATGGGTATGAAAAAATGGATCTGATCCTGTTTGCAATCGACTTTATTCTGCACGTTGACGTGCACCTGAAAGAGCTGTTCGAGCACTATGGCATCTGGGTTTACGCCATCCTGTTCCTCATCATCTTCTGTGAGACCGGCCTGGTGGTGACCCCCTTCCTGCCCGGCGACTCCCTGCTGTTTGCCGCGGGCGCCCTGACGGTGGGCAGCGTGCTGGACGTGCACACCCTGGCGGGGGTGTTGATCATCGCCGCCGTGCTCGGCAACGTGGTGAACTACACCATAGGCCACTTCTTCGGGGATCAGCTGTTTCGCAATCCGGACTCGAAGATCTTCCGGCGCGACTATCTGGTCAAGACCCACGCCTTCTATGCCAAGCATGGCGGCAAGACCATCATCATCACCCGTTTCCTGCCCATAGTGCGCACCTTTGCCCCCTTCGTGGCGGGCATGGGGGCCATGACCTACCCGCGCTTCCTGGCGTTCAACCTGATTGGCGGCTTGCTGTGGGTGCTGTCGTTCGTCTATGCGGGCCACTTCTTCGGCAACCTGCCGGTGGTGCGTCACAACTTCACCCTGCTCATCTTCGGCATCATCGGCATCTCGCTGCTGCCCATGGTCGTCGGCATGGCGAAGGCCAGGATGAATACCGCCAAGGCGAGTTGAGTGCGTGCTTGGGCAACCGTGCACAGAGACTGCGATCACAAGAAAGGGGAGCCACTTTGGCTCCCCTTTTCGTTATGCGAGCTTGTCTCTGCCTGTACCAGGCATGGCGGGTTCAGTTGCAGCAGCGGCCCTTGACCAGGTTGCCGACTGCCACTACCACGAAAACCAGCAGGTAGGCGGCGAAGATGGCGATCAACCACTGCGGCATCGAGAGACTCAGGAACTGCCAGCTGATCTCGCTGCAATCGCCGTCCGGGAAGAAGAGCCAGGGCACCCACTGATCGAGGGGAGCCCAGCTTGGGAAGTCGACAAAGCCTTCGCACACATTGAAGGGGGAGGGGTTCATCTGGTAATCAACATGCTTGAGTGCCAGCTTCAGGCCCCAGAAGGCGCTGTAACCCCACAGCAGCATGGCGCTCCAGCGGAGATACCACTTCTCTGGCGCCACCATGCCGAGCAGGCCGGCAGCGAACACCCCGAGGATGGCGAGCCGCTCATAGATGCACATCACGCAAGGGTGCAGACCCAGTACATGCTGGAAGAAGAGGGCGCACAGCTCGAAGCAGAGCGCTGTCGCGGCCAGCAGGCCCCAGGCCAGACGATGGCTGGCAATACGGCGAAGAAACTCGATCATCTGATTGATCTCACAGAGAAAAATAATGGCTGAATTAGAGCAGAGCCCCACTTAAAAAGAAAGGGGCCTCATGGCCCCTCGCTTCATCAGTGTGCCGCCGGTGCCAGGGTCGGCATGGCGCCTCCCTGCGTCAGCCAGCCGGCCTGGTAGAACCATTCGGTGGCAGGGGCGAGCAGTTGCTCTACCGCAAAGAACCCCACCAGCCCCAGCACCAGGGTGTAGGGCAGGGCCATCCACACCATGCGGCCATAGGAGAGGCGCAGCAGCGGCGCCAGCGCAGAGGTGAGCATGAACAGGAAGGCCGCCTGGCCATTGGGGGTGGCCACCGACGGCAGATTGGTCCCCGTGTTGATGGCGACAGCCAGCAGATCGAAATGCTCACGGCTGATGGCGCCATTGAGCAGGGCGGTCTTCACCTCGTTGATGTAGACGGTGCCGACGAAGACGTTGTCGCTCACCATGGAAAGCAAGCCGTTGGCCAGATAGAAGAGGGCGAGCTGATCCTCGGGTTTGGCGGCCAGTACCCACTGGATCACCGGCTTGAACAGCTGTTGATCGATGATCACCGCCACCACGCTGAAGAAGACGGTGAGCAGGGCGGTGAAGGGCAGCGCCTCATGGAAGGCCTTGCCGAGGGCATGCTCCTCGGTGACGCCGGTGAAGGACGTCGCGAGCACTATGACGGTCAGGCCGATCAGCCCTACCGCCGCCAGATGCAGGGCCAGACCTGTGATGAGCCAGATGGCGATCGCCGCCTGGACCAGCAGCTTGGCCTTCTCTTGCGGGCTACGCCCGGCATCTTCGTCGCGTTCATAGGCTTCCATGATGTGGCGCACGGGCTCTGGCAGCTTGGTGCCATAACCGAACCAACGGCATTTCTCCACCAGGATGCAGGTGAGCAGACCGCAGAGGAAGACGGGAATGGTGACCGGTGCCATGCGAATGGCAAATTCACCGAAATGCCAGCCCGCCTGCTCCCCAATGATGAGGTTCTGGGGCTCGCCGACCAGGGTGCAGACGCCCCCCAGGGCGGTGCCGATGGCGGCGTGCATCATCAAACTGCGCAGGAAGGCGCGAAATTCGTTCAGATGCTGGCGGGAGAGCTCGTCAATCTCTTCGTCATCATGATGCAGATTGCCGGATTCATCCCGGGAGGCCACTTTGTGGTAGATGGCGTAGAAACCGGTGGCGACGCTGATGACCACGGCAATCACGGTCAGGGCATCGAGGAAGGCGGACAAGAAGGCCGACACCAGGCAGAAGGCGAGGGAGAGCAGCGTCTTGGAGTGGATGCGGACCAGCATCTTGGTGAAGACGTAGAGCAGCAACTGTTTCATGAAATAGATGCCGGCCACCATGAAGACCAGCAACAACAGCACTTCGATGTTGGCCACCAGCTCATGCTTGATCTGGTCCGCCGAGGTCATGCCGATGAGCACGGCTTCGATGGCCAGCAGGCCGCCCGGTTGCAGCGGGTAGCATTTGAGCGCCATGGCCAGGGTGAAGATGAACTCGACGACCAGCAACCAGCCAGCCAGGAAGGGATCAATGTGGAAGACGATCGGATTGATCAGCAGGAATATGACGATGGCAATTTTGTACCATCGAGGGGCATTGCCCAAAAAATTCTTTGAAAAAGCGCGCCCTAGGCTGATTGGCATAATGATGGTTCTCTGTTCTGTTGTTGGTATCTGCGTCTATGCAGTCGAGCCCGACTCGACCCGAACATCCGGATATTCACCTTTATCAAATTGATTGCACATGATTTTAATCAAGGGAGCGCTAACTATAAATAACGTCGTGGTGCTTGCCCAGAGGTGAGGCGCCGATATCACCATCATTTGGTGTTGGTTGGCTCCGGCCATGTCATCGCATACATATTTTTAACAAAAAGATCGGGTTAATGTGAGCAGAGGACTGACCTTCTGCTTGCCAGCATGACCGGCTTTGCTATTATTCGTGAGCCTTTTTACGTACTACAACAGAGTCACTACATGGTCATAAAAGCGCAAAGCCCTGCCGGGTTTGCCGAGGAATACATCATCGAGTCCATCTGGAACAATCGCTTTCCTCCAGGATCCATTCTGCCGGCGGAGCGCGAACTGTCCGAGCTGATTGGCGTGACTCGCACTACCTTGCGCGAAGTGCTGCAGCGCCTTGCCCGCGATGGTTGGCTCACCATCCAGCACGGCAAACCGACCAAGGTCAACAATTTCTGGGAAACTTCGGGGCTCAACATCCTGGAGACCCTGGCACGGCTCGATCAGGACAAGGTGCCGGATCTGGTGGCCCAACTGCTGTCGGCGCGCACCAACATCTGCACCATCTTCATCCGTGGCGCCATTCGCAACAACCCGGAGCAAGCCGCCGAGATCCTGCGCGGGGCCGATGAGGTCGAGAATTCGGCTGAGGCCTATGCCGAGTTCGATTACCGTTTGCACCACCAGCTCTCGTTTGCCTCCGGCAATCCGATCTACGCCTTGATCCTCAATGGATTCAAGGGATTGTACAGCCGGGTCGGGCGCTATTACTTCTCTGACAAGCAGGCGCGCGAGACGGCGGATGCCTACTACAAGACGCTGCTGAAGCTGGCAGAGACCAAGGATCACGATGCCGTGTTCATGACGGTGCGTCAGTATGGTATAGAGTCAGGCAAATTGTGGACCCGTCTGCGCCAGGACATGCCGAGCAACCTGTGCGATAACTGATGTGTGTCACAACGAAAAACGCGCCTGATGGCGCGTTTTTTTATGCTCCTTGCCTGCTGTCAGGTCAGGCTCTTGCGATCCGGGCAGCGCCCTATGATGTCTGCGGTGAGCTCGCCGTTATCCTGTTCCAGCACCACATCGAATCCCCACAGCTGGTGCAGATGCTTGAGCACCTCGTGGCGCGACTCGCCGAGAGGGATCCGGTTGTGGGGGACATAACGCAGGGTGAGGGATCTGTCCCCCTTCACCGCCACGTTGTAGACCTGAATGTTGGGCTCCAGATTGCTCAGGTTGTATTGGGCAGACAGGGTGTTGCGCACCAGCCGGTAACCCTCCTCGTTGTGGATGGCGGAGACCTTCAGATAGTTCTTCAGATCGTCATCATCGATGGCAAACAGCTTCATGTCGCGCATCACCTTGGGGCTGAGGAACTGGCTGATGAAGCTCTCGTCCTTGAAGTTCTGCATGGCGAAGTGCAGGGTGTCGACCCAGTTGGTGCCAGCGTAATCGGGGAACCAGTATCTGTCCTCCTCGGTCGGGTGCTCGCAGATGCGACGCAGGTCGGTGAACATGGCAAAGCCGAGGGCATAAGGGTTGATCCCCGAGTAGTAGCGGCTGTTGTAGGGGGGCTGGTACACCACGTTGGTGTGGCTGTGCAGCACCTCTATCATGAAGCGATCGCTGATCTTCCCCTCGTCATACAGGTGATTGAGGATGGTGTAGTGCCAGAAGGTGGCCCATCCCTCGTTCATCACCTGGGTCTGTTTCTGCGGGTAGAAGTACTGGCTGATCTTGCGCACTATGCGCACCACTTCCCGCTGCCAGGGCTCCAGCAATGGGGCGTTCTTCTCGATGAAGTAGAGGATGTTCTCCTGAGGCTCGGGCGGATAGCGCCTGTCCTCGATACCGGCGGCCTTGTGCTGCTTGGGCAGGGTGCGCCAGAGCTCGTTGACCTGGGTCTGCAGGTAATCTTCCCGCGCCTTCTGGCGCCGTTTCTCCTCCGCCAGGGAGATCTTCTGGGGCCGCTTGTAGCGATCCACCCCGAAGTTCATCAGGGCATGGCAGGAGTCGATCAGCCGTTCGACGGCATCGATACCGTGTTTTTCCTCGCATTCGGTGATGTAGTTCTTGGCAAACAGCAGATAGTCGATGATGGAGGAGGCATCGGTCCAGGCCTTGAACAGGTAGTTATTTTTGAAGAAGGAGTTGTGGCCATAGCAGGCGTGAGCCATCACCAGGGCCTGCATCGGCATGGTGTTCTCTTCCATCAGGTAGGCGATGCAGGGATCCGAGTTGATGACGATTTCATAAGCCAACCCCATCTGGCCGCGCTTGTAGTTGCGTTCGGTGTGGATGAAGCGCTTGCCGAATGACCAGTGCTGATAGCCGATGGGCATACCGACACTGGAGTAGGCATCCATCATCTGCTCGGCGGTGATCACCTCGATCTGGTTGGGATAGGTATCCAGCCGATAAGACCTGGCAACCCGGGCAATCTCTTGGTGATAGGTTTCCAGCAGATCGAAGTTCCAGTCAGGACCATCGTCCAGCGGCGCTATTTTTCTCGCGGTTTCTACCATATGACGTCCCTCACGCCGCTTGCTTCTTGAACAGCTCACGGAAGACCGGATAGATGTCCTCCACCTTGCGAATGTGCTCCATCGCGAAGTGGGGGAATTGGCCAGCCACCGACTCGTATTCGTGCCACAGGGTCTGGTGGGCACGGGTGGTGATCTCGATGTAGGAGTAGTAGCGCACCCGCGGCATGATGTCGCGCATCAGTATCTCCCGGCACTGGGGTGAGTCGTCTGCCCAGTTGTCACCATCGGACGCCTGCGCCGCATAGATGTTCCACTGGTTGGCCGGGTAACGTTCGTTGATGATGTCGTTCATCATCTTGAGGGCGCTGGAGACTATGGTGCCGCCGGTCTCCTGGGAGTAGAAGAACTCGTGTTCGTCCACCTCCTTGGCCTGGGTGTGATGGCGAATGTAAACCACCTCGACGTTCTTGTAGGTCCGGCTCAGGAACAGATAGAGCAGGATGTAGAAACGCTTGGCCATCTCCTTGGTGGCCTGATCCATGGAGCCGGAGACATCCATCAGGCAGAACATCACCGCCTGACTGGAGGGCACAGGCCGTTTGACGAAGTTGTTGAACTTGAGATCGAAGGTGTCGATGAAGGGCACCGCCTCGATCCGCCGTTTCAGCTCCCGGATCTCTTTTTCGAGCTGTGCCATTTCGGCAAAATGTTCGTTGGGATCGACGGCCAGCAGGGCCAGCCGCTCCTCCAGCTCACGCAGCAGGCGCTTCTTGCCCGCCTGCAGCGCCATGCGACGCGCCAGCGAATTTTGCAGCGAGCGCACCACGTTGATGTTGGCGGGCACCCCGTTGGAGGTGTAGCCCGCGCGGTAGGTCTTCATCTCCATCAGCTGGTTGAGCTGGGTCTTCTGCAGCCGTGGCAGCTCCAGATCCTCAAACAGCAGGTCCAGGTACTCGTCTTTCGAGATCTGGAACACGAAGTCGTCTGCTCCCTCCCCCTGATCCGAGGCCTGGCCTTCGCCCCCGCCCTGACCGCTGCCCCCTCCCTTGGGGCGGTCAATCTTGTCACCGGAGATGAACTGATCGTTGCCCGGGTGCACCATCTCCCGTTTGCCGCCGTGCCCCTGATGGAAATGGGGCTCACCGATGTCCTTGGTCGGGATGCTGATGCTCTCGCCCTTGTCCACGTCCTGAATGCTGCGCTTGGAGACAGCATCCGAGACCGCTTGTTTGATCTGCTTCTTGTAGCGGCGGATGAAGCGCTGCCGATTGACAGCGCTTTTGTTTTTGCCGTTGAGCCTGCGGTCGATAAAATGCGCCATAACTCCCCCTTGAACACGGCAGGGTCAGGATGACTTGCGTACCCTGAGATACCATTCGGAGAGCAGGCGTACCTGTTTGCGGGTGTAGCCCTTCTCCATCATCCGTTCGACAAAGTTATCGTGCTTCTTCTGCTCCTCGGCCGAGGTTTTGCTGTTGAAGGAGATAACCGGCAGCAGCTCTTCCGTGTTGGAGAACATCTTCTTCTCGATCACGGTGCGCAGCTTCTCGTAACTGGTCCAGTTGGGGTTACGGCCTGCATTGTTGGCCCGTGCACGCAGCACGAAGTTGACAATCTCGTTGCGAAAATCTTTCGGGTTGCTGATCCCGGCCGGCTTTTCAATCTTCTCCAGCTCGCTGTTGAGGGATGCCCGGTCAAACAGCTGGCCGGTCTCGGGGTCACGGTACTCCTGATCCTGGATCCAGAAGTCGGCGTAGGTGACGTAGCGATCGAAGATGTTCTGCCCGTACTCTGAATACGACTCGAGGTAGGCGGTCTGGATCTCCTTGCCGATAAATTCCACGTAGCGCGGGGTCAGATAGCCCTTGATGAACTCGAGGTAGCGATCGTGCAGCTCCTGCGGGAACTGCTCTCGCTCTATCTGCTGCTCCAGCACATAGAAGAGGTGGACCGGGTTGGCCGCCACTTCCGCATGGTCGAAGTTGAAGACACGGGAGAGGATCTTGAACGCAAAGCGGGTGGAGAGGCCATTCATGCCCTCGTCGACGCCGGCGTAGTCGCGATACTCCTGATAGCTCTTCGCCTTGGGGTCGGTGTCCTTGAGGCTCTCGCCGTCATAGACCCGCATCTTGGAGTAGAGGCTGGAGTTTTCCGGCTCTTTCAGCCGTGACAATACGGAGAACTGGCCCAGCAGCTCCAGGGTGCCCGGGGCGCACTTGGCCTCGGTCAGCTCGCTGTTGAACAGCAGTTTCTCGTAGATCTTCACCTCTTCCGAAACACGCAGGCAATAAGGCACCTTGACGATGTACACCCGGTCGAGGAAGGCCTCGTTGTTCTTGTTGTTGCGGAACTGCTGCCATTCGGATTCGTTGGAGTGGGCAAGCAGGATGCCGTCGAAGGGGAGGGCGGAGAGTCCCTCGGTGCCGTTGTAGTTGCCTTCCTGGGTCGCGGTCAGCAAGGGGTGCAATACCTTGATGGGAGCCTTGAACATCTCCACGAATTCCATCATCCCCTGGTTCGCCTTGCACAGCGCCCCTGAGTAGGAGTAGGCATCGGCATCGTCCTGGGCATAGTGCTCCAGCATGCGGATATCGACCTTGCCCACCAGGGAGGAGATGTCCTGGTTGTTGTCATCGCCAGGCTCGGTTTTCGCGATGGCGATCTGATCCAGGATGGAGGGGTTGACCTTCTCCACCTTGAACTTGGTGATGTCACCGCCAAACTCGTGCAGCCGCTTGGCCGCCCAGGGGGACATGATGGGCCTCAGGTAGCGGCGCGGTATGCCGTACTCTTTTTCCAGGATCTCGCCGTCCTCTTCGATGTCGAACAGGCAGAAGGGGTGGTCGTTGACCGGCGATCCCTTGATGCGATAGATGGGCACTTTTTGCATCAGGGACTTGAGCTTCTCGGCCAGCGAGGATTTGCCGCCGCCGACGGGGCCGAGCAGGTAGAGGATCTGCTTCTTCTCTTCCAGTCCCTGGGCGGAGTGTTTGAGGTAGGAGACGATCTGCTCGATGGCCTCTTCCATGCCATAGAAGTCTTTGAAAGCGGGATAGCGTGCGACGACGCGGTTGGAAAAGAGGCGGCTGAGGCGCGGATTGACGGAGGTGTCTATCATTTCCGGTTCGCCGATGGCAACCAGCAGTCGTTCGGCGGCGGAGGCGTAGCAGGATTTGTCCTGTTTGCACATATCCAGAAACTCCTGGATGCTGTACTCCTCCTCTCTGGCCTTCTCATACCGCTGTTGATAGTGCTCGAAGATGCCCATAACTTAGCCCTCGTTATAGTCGCTTACCCTGAAAAAGAGTGGATCACTACTTTTGTTCTGTTTACCTCTTAAGCCTAGTCAACAGCCTCCAGTAATCCATCGCCATCATTGGTTTAAGTTTGTACGGGAGCTTCCCGATCCTCATGCGGGAAGAGTCAGTCAATGACATCTCTATGTTACTGACTGTTAAATTATTTTTGCCACGACAGTGATGCAAATGTCAAAGACATAAAAAATAAATGTTTGTGTGGCAGGCGAAGGAAATGATGGTTTTCCGGTGTGTGGAATCGAAGTGCAGGCGGGGCAAGGGCGCGCAGGGAGAATGGGTAAAATGTTATTACGCTTACGTTAACGTAATGCTTGTTGTTTGGTGTTTAAGCTCTAATTTTTACATTGACGCTACATTCTGGCTGCTCTAGATTGGCCCTGTGTCGAGCAGTCATCGCTTTAGCAAGAGAGTGGGTGATTGTGCAGATACTAAGCTCTGTTTAAGCACGTTTCCGTTGGCTTGACCCTCGCATCCGCGAGGGTCTTATTTTTTCAGCGTCCGGAAAACGTGTGATCAAGACTCGCCAGGATAGATCGCCGAGACCGCCGCCAGCACCTCGGCGAAGGGATGGGCCGCCAGCTGGCCAAAGCCGGCCAGGTTTCTCGCCTTGGTCCGGGTGGTCAGGGGGGTGGCGATACCGCACAGGAAGCGGGTCAGGATCCTGGGATGGCGCTGGTGACACAGGGCAATCAGAGGATCGCACCAGGCGCGCAAGCCGTGTTCGTTGGGCAAGCCCGGAGATGGCAATTGCGGCAGCACGGCTATCTCCCCCCGGCAGACGGAGCAGTGCCCGCACTGCTCGGGCGCCTCTTCATCGGCAAAATAGCGGGCCAGTTCATGGCTCAGGCAGCGGGTCGAGGTAAAGAACCCCAGCAGGGCCTGGAGTCGGGCCAGCTCGCTCTGCTCCTTCTTTTCAAACAGTCCATGCAGCTCTTCGGCCAGTGTCGCCGGGTCGATATGCTGGCGCAGCACCCTATACACCTCCGTCATCTGCTTGCTTTCCAGCTCTATCCAGCCCTGCTGCTGCAGATAGTCCAGCGCGGCGGCGGCTCGTTGCCGTTCCCCCTGATAACCTTGCCAGAGCGCATCGAAGTCCATGGTGCACCAGCTGCGCGCCTGGGGAGCACAGGCAAACAGCTGCTCCAGGAACTGGCGGCGATCGGGATTGAAGCGGGCCAGGATCTCCCGTTTCTCCAGCACGAACTTGAAACGGTACTCGGCAAAGTAGCTGTAGGCCGGAGCAATGATCCCCGCCATCTCCAGATAGACCAGCAGGGTCTTGAGGGGCAGCTGGCGAATGTTGGTCTCGTTGGAGAGGCGCAGCAGGCTGAATTCCCACTCGGCACCGCTCTGTTGCAGGATCTGGAGCAAGGTCAGGATGGCGTCCCTGTCCGGGGTATCCCCATAGACGAAGTTTTCCAGCACAGGCAGCTGGGCGCGGCTCGCCAGCACCATGCAGCGGGAGGGGAGGCCATCACGTCCGGCGCGGCCTATCTCCTGGCTGTAGTTCTCGATGGATTTGGGCAGATCGTAGTGAATGACACGGCGGATATCGGCCTTGTCGATGCCCATGCCAAAGGCGATGGTGGCGACGATGCAATCGAGCCGGCCGGCCATGAAGTCGTGCTGGATCTGGCTGCGCAGGGCGGGATCCAGCCCCGCATGATAGGCACAGGCGCGGATGCCGATGGCTTGCAGCAGCTCTGCGCACTGCTGCGCGCTGTGTTGCAGGGTGACGTAGACGATGGTGGGGGCCGCCGGATCGCGGCGCAACTCGTCACGCAGCCAGCCGTCGCGGGCACTGCCGGCCAGCGGAATGACGGCGAGATCCAGATTGGGGCGATAGAAACCCGTCACCACCAGATCCTCGGCCTCGATGGCGAATTTGGCCTGCATGTCTGCCATGACTGCCGGGGTGGCGGTGGCGGTGAGCAGCAGTACCTGGGGAATGGCCAGATCGCGGCGATGGTCCGGCAGCTTCAGGTAGTCGGGCCGAAAGTTGTGACCCCATTCCGAGATGCAGTGCGCCTCGTCCACCACCAGCAGGGAGAGCGGCACCTGGGCGATGAAGCGGCGAAAGCGCTCGTTCTTGAGGCGCTCCACCGAGATCATCAGGATCTTGAGCTGGCCGTCACTGGCCTGCTGCATCACCCGGCGGCTCTCCTCGGGGGTCTGGCTGGAGTCCAGGGTCGCGGCGGCAATCCCCTTGCTTTGCAAGAAGGCGAGCTGATCGTGCATCAGCGCCAGCAGGGGGGAGATGACCAGGGTCAGATGGGGCAGTGCCAGCGCGGGCAACTGGTAGCAGAGGGACTTGCCTGCGCCGGTCGGGAAGATGGCCGCCGCACTCTTGCCGGCCAGCAGGCGGCTGATCACCGCTTCCTGGCCGGGTCGCAGCCGATCGAAGCCGAAGTGTCGGGTCAATAGAGAGGTGATCATGGCAACAGGCTCCAGTGCAAAGTGAGCGGCATGATACCACTCTCGCCCCCACATCGGCCGATGATCGGACTGGTTTGGTGACAATTCGACCGTGGTTGATATTGTGTTATCACATTGTTGTAGATTTTTTGTGAGGTAACCCTGATATTTTTCAGTGATTATGTGGAAAAAAGCGGCGGCAGATGGGATATTCCTTGTCCGCAGCCCCACGCGTACTGGACAGATCCAGAAGAAGGTTTGCCAACGGCGGCACCGTCCACAGACCGGTGCCAATGCGCGTGGCAGGTTGCCAACAGGACTAATGATTCACGCACCATGAGTGCACAGGGACTATTTGATGACACAACAACACCCCCTCATAAAACTGGTCAACAGCACCAGTCTGGTTAGCCAGATCCTGGTCGGTCTGGTATTCGGTATCCTCCTCGCCATGTTCATGCCGGAATGGGCAAAGGCGGCGGGTCTGCTTGGCAGCCTGTTCGTCGGCGCCCTGAAGGCGGTCGCTCCGCTGCTGGTCTTCGTGCTGGTGATGGCGGCAATCATCGGCCACAAGCAGGGTCAGAAGACCAACATGAAGCCGATCTTGCTGCTCTATGTGCTGGGGACCTTCCTGGCCGCCGTGGTGGCCGTGATGGCGAGCTTCCTGTTCCCCTCCAACCTGCACCTGGTTGCCAGCACTGCCGAGATCACCCCGCCGGGTGGCATTACCGAGGTACTGCAGACCCTGCTGTTCAACGTGGTGACCAACCCGGTGAAGGCGCTGCTGGATGCCAACTACATCGGTATCCTGGCCTGGGCCATCGGCCTTGGCATCGCCATGCGTCACGCCAATGAGAGTACCAAGGCGCTGATTTCCGATGTGTCCCACGGGGTCTCTGCCATCGTCAAGGCCGTGATCCGCTGCGCCCCGCTCGGTATCCTGGGTCTGGTTGCCTCCACCCTGGCCGAGACAGGTTTCGATGCCCTGTTTGGTTATGCCCACCTGCTGGTGGTGCTGATCGGCTGCATGCTGTTCATCGCCTTCGTGGTCAACCCGCTCATCGTGTTCTGGAAGATCAAGCGCAATCCCTATCCGCTGGTGTTGACCTGCCTGAAAGAGAGTGGCGTGACCGCCTTCTTCACCCGCAGCTCCGCCGCCAACATCCCGGTCAACATGGCGCTGGCCGAGAAACTGCGTCTGCCGGAAGACACCTATGCGGTCTCCATTCCGCTGGGCGCCACCATCAACATGGCCGGCGCCGCCATCACCATCACTGTGCTCTCCATGGCGGCGGTGCACACCCTGGGGATGGAAGTGGATATGGCCACCGCCATTCTGCTCTCCGTGGTCGCCACCGTCAGCGCCTGTGGCGCTTCCGGCGTGGCCGGTGGCTCCCTGCTGCTGATCCCGCTGGCGTGCAGCCTGTTTGGCATCAGCAACGACATCGCCATGCAGGTCGTCGCCGTGGGCTTCATCATAGGTGTATTGCAAGATTCTGCCGAGACAGCCCTCAACAGCTCCACCGACGTGCTGTTCACCGCGGCCGCTTGCATGGCCGAGGATGAGAGCCTGCTGGAAGCGGCGCCGCTGCCCAGCCGCGAAGCCTGATCCCCTTAGCTTTTCCCTGAATGCTGGCGCCCTCTTCGGAGGGCGCTTTTTATTGCCTGCGATTTCATGCCAGCAACACTGGCTCCTTCCCTGAATCCAATCTGCCTGTCGCCGCTGTGGGCCTCTCATCCATGAGAGAACCCGGCGCCTGCTTGTGAGGGTGGTCGCGGCTATCCCTCTGGAAAGAAGGGCACCAGGCGCTGCGGGATCCCTGGGCTCAGGCGCTGATGGGCACTCGGCCGCAGCGTCGTCATAGCGGCAAGGCCCCAAGGCTCGTCAGCGAGCAGAGGGGCGCAGGATTGGTGCATCAGGGCGTTCGTTCTGCGTGGTCGCATCGGAGCCTTGGCGAGCGATGACATTCCGCGTCTAGGGTGCAAACCCAGGCCCCTGAGGGGGCTGGCTAGGTGTGCTGGCATCGCCCCCATCCTCCGTGCATGGGAACCCGGCAAAGGGCCGGCGAACGTCAGAAGGAGACATGAATGGACGGGGGGCGGGATCACTCGGCAGCAAGTGGGGCTGCCATCCCGGCGTTTCGCCCAAGCGCGGGGCCTGAGGAAAGGGGGCAGATTGCACGGGGGGTCACGCAACAAGCAGAAGGTGGGCGGTTGGGGAGCGCGGCTGATAGGGAAGATTGCCTTATCCTGGCCCTTGCCGAACCTCGGGGCACAGCAATGAAAACAGCCCGGCACGCTGAGCCTGCCGGGCTGTGGGTCTCTGCTCGGGTCAACCGGCGATCCGGTGGACCCTGGCTATCGGGGGCGGGGTTAGCCGACCAGTTGATAGAGGATGGCAGAGATGGCGATGAGGCCCATGGTTGCCACGAACACGTTGCTGATCTGGCCCTGGTATTTCGCCATGGCCGGGACGCGCTTGATGGCGTACATCGGCATCAGGAACAGGATGGTGGCGATGATGGGGCCACCCAGGGATTCGATCATGCCGAGGATGGAGGGGTTGATCACGGCCACGCCCCACAGGGTCAGGATGAAGAAGGCGATGATGAACAGCTCGATCTTCTTGTGGCTCGGCTCTTTGCCGGAGGAGCGCATCTGCTGCATCACCATGCCCTTCAGACCTTCACGGGCACCCAGGTAGTGGCCGAAGAAGGAGGAGACGATGGCCACGAAGGCAACCAGCGGACCGAAGTAGGAGATAATGGGGCTCGCATGCTGGTTGGCCAGGTAGGAGAGCACGGCAATGTTCTGGGACTTGGCTTCTGCCAGCTGGGCCGGAGTCAGGCTCATCACGCAGGAGAAGACGAAGAACATCACGAAGCCCAGCAGTATGATGGCGGTGCGCTTCAAGATGGCGTCGGACTTGGCGACGGCGTTGTCACCGTGATCACGGCGCTGGGCCAGGGCGAAGCTGGAGATGGCCGGGCTGTGGTTGAAGGAGAACACCAGCACCGGGATGGTCAGCCACAGGGTGGTGGCGAAATCCTTGGCGGAGGGCACCTGGGCCAGGGCGGCACCGGTCCAGTCCGGGATGAGGTAGAGGGAGATGCCCGCCAGGATGGCGATGAGCGGGTACACCAGGAACTCGGTGACCTTCAGCATCAGCTTCTCACCGGCCAGCATGACCGACATCATGGCCATGATCAGCACGATGGAGAGGATCCAGCGCGGTGGCGCCGTCATCTGCAGCTGGTTGACCAGGAAGCTCTCGACGGTATTGGTGATGCCCACGCCGTAGATCAGCACTATGGGGTAGATGGCGAAGAAGTAGAGCAGAGTGATTAGTTTGCCGGCGCCTACGCCGAAATGCTCTTCCACCACTTCGGTGATGTCGGCATTGGGCTTCTTGGAGGAAAGCACGAAACGCGCCAGGCCGCGGTGGGCCAGGTAGGTCATGGGGCCGACCAGCAGCGCCATCACCACCAGTGGCCAGAAGCCGCCCATGCCGGCGTTGATGGGCAGGAACAGGATGCCGGCGCCGACGGCGGTGCCGAACAGGCTGATAACCCAGGTGGAGTCTTGTTTGCTCCAACCGCGTGATTGGACCGAACTGATTCCTTGCTCCTGTGCGGCTGCAACGTCCTGTGCGCCAGTGACAGTATTGGACATGTGTCTCACCCCGAATGTGTGGTTTTAATTAGTCGGCGCAAGAATACTTTCTTTTTAATCAAAAATGTTGATCAGATTCACCTTTATGAGGCCGAAACCCGCACTTTCTTATGGAAATGTGATCAAAAGAATAAAAAATCAAAATTTATTTATCATATGCAGTGTTAGTTGAATGTTAAATGGATAATTTCTCACCTCGCAAGGTTATCAATATGTTGTTCTGACAGGTGCTGGGCCAGTTGGCGGATCATGCTGGCGGTGGCCCCCCAGATGAAAGAGTGTTGCCAGGGGATCCAGTAGATGGTGTGGCGCTTGCCCGCCCTTGGGAGGGTCAGGGCTATGTGGTGGGCCGGATCCAGCACATGGCTGAGGGGCACCTCGAAGGCCTGCTCCACTTCATCGGGGCTGAGGGCAAGCCGGTAGTCGGGATCTATCATGGCCAGCACCGGCAAGACGTCATACAAAGAGATGGTGTTGAGCGGGGTGAGGCTGCCGATGACCCGGATCTGGGAGGCGGGGATCCCCAGCTCCTCGTGGGTCTCTCGCAGGGCCGTGTGGATCAGGCTCTCATCTTCCGGATCCTGGCGTCCGCCGGGGAAGCTTATCTGCCCCGGGTGGTGGCGCAGGGTAGGGCTGCGGCGGGTCAACAACAGGTGCAGTCCCTGGGGGCGCTCCACCAGGGGGATCAGCACAGCCGCCGGCTTGAGCCCCGCCAGCATCAGACGGTGGGCGGGGGCGGGGCGCTGCAGCAGGAAGCGGGTCAGCAGCTCGGCGCGGTTCATCTCGATATCCATCTCGGTCCTGGTCTCCTTGAAGCGGGCGAGGGCAGTCACAGGCTCATTGGCGCAAGGCCGCCAGCAGCGGCAGGATGCGGGCCACCTTGTCGTAGGTCTCCTGATACTCGGCGTCCGGGTCTGAGTCGGCGATGATGCCCCCTCCCGCCCAGCAGTGGAGCCGGCCGGCTTCGGCTATCAGGGTGCGAATGCAGATGCTGGTGTCCATCCGGCCATGCTGGCTCAGATAGCCGATGCTGCCGCAATAGGCGTTGCGCCGCACCGGCTCCAGCTCCTCGATGATCTCCATCGCCCGGATCTTGGGGGCCCCCGTGATGGAGCCGCCAGGGAAACAGGCCCGCAGCAGATCCACCCCCTGCCAGCGCGCATCCAGCTCCCCGTGGATGGTGGAGACCAGGTGATGCACGGCGGGGAAGGACTCCACCGCAAACAGGCTTGGCACGCTGACGGAGCCCGGACGGCTGACCCGGCCTATGTCGTTGCGCAGCAGATCCACGATCATCAGGTTCTCCGATCTGTCCTTGTCGGCACCGGCGAGCGACTCGGCCACCTGTTTGTCGATGGCGGGATCCGGATGACGGGGCCGGGTGCCCTTGATGGGCTTGGTCTCGATGTGGCGGCCATCGAGCAGCAGGAAGCGCTCTGGGGAGAGGCTCAAAATGGCGCTCCGGGGCAGCCGGACAAAGGCCGAGAAGGGGGCCTTGTTGGCGGCGCTGAGGGCGAGATAGGCGGACCACTCGTCCCCTTCATAGGGGGCGCTGAAGCGCTGGGTCAGGTTGATTTGATAGCAATCCCCCGCCGCCAGATAGGCCTGGATGCGGGCGAACTTCTCGCCGTACTCGGCCCGGCTCATGTTGCTCTGCCACTCTCCCTGCAAGGCGAAGGGGGCGCCGGCCTGCGGGATTTGCGCCGCCAGCCACTGCAGGCGTCTGTCGAGCCCGGCCTCATCCCCCCAGTGCACCAGCTGCCAGCGACCGGTCGCAACCTCCCGCAGCAGTGCCCAGTCGTAGATCCCCACCGCCATGTCAGGTACCTGGATGTCCGCACTGGCCTGGGCGGGCAGACGCTCGAATCGCCGTCCCAGATCGTAGCCAAAGAGCCCAAGGGCGCCCCCGATGAAGGGCAGGTCATGTTCATCCTGCACCAGCTCCCCCAGCAGGGCTCGTTGGGTCTCGGCGAGCAGGGCGAGGGGATCTCCGTCATGATGGCTCTGGTGGCCAGCCTGGGTGAGGCAGGTGCTGGCGCCCCGGGTCTCCAGGGTGGCGAGCGGATCGGCGCTGATAATATCAAAGCGGTTGTCGGCGCCCGTTGGGCCTGCCGATTCCAGCAAGATGGCCCAGGCCTGGTGTTGCAAGCGGGCAAACAGGGCGTGAAGCGATGCTTGCGGGTCGAAATGGTGGATATGCAGTCTTGGTTTCATTTTTTGTTACACAGGCAACAGTTTGCACCCAGCTCCCTAGCCGGCTCGGGTGCTCAAGCGTATCATGGCCGCCGGCATTTTTAAGAAAAACACCGTCATAAAAACACGCCGTAGTCTGCCGGCTCTGTGCGCATTCGCCGCCTGCCGAAGGCCCGGCTCATATGGAAGCCCTTGCTCGCGCAAGCGATAACAAGGACCAGTGAGGATGATATGAGCATCATTAGAAAACAGGACTTTATCGATTCCATTGCTGACGCCCTGCAGTACATCTCTTTCTACCACCCCCTCGATTTTGTCCACGCCGCCAAGGCCGCCTATGACCGCGAGATCAACCCGGCCGCCAAGGATGCCCTGGCCCAGATCCTGATCAACTCCCGCATGTCTGCCGAAGGGCATCGCCCCCTGTGCCAGGACACCGGCATCGTCACCTGCTTCGTCAAGATCGGCATGCAGGTGCAGTGGGACAGCGACATGACGGTCCAGGAGATGGTGGACGAGGGCACCCGCCGCGCCTACACCAATCCGGACAACCCGCTGCGCGCCTCGGTACTGGCCGACCCGGCCGGCAGTCGCAAGAACACCAAGGATAATGCCCCTGCCGTGGTGCACATCGACATGATCCCGGGGAACAAGGTGGAAGTGAGCATTGCGGCCAAGGGCGGCGGCTCCGAGAACAAGTCCAAGATGGTGATGCTCAACCCCTCCGACGACGTGGTCGAATGGGTGCTCAAAACCGTGCCGACCATGGGCGCCGGCTGGTGCCCGCCTGGCATGCTGGGGATCGGCATTGGCGGCACCGCCGAGAAGGCGGCCGTGCTCGCCAAGGAAGCCCTGATGGAGCACATCGACATTCAGGAGTTGATCGCCCGGGGTCCAGAGACCACAGAAGAGAAGCTGCGGGTCGAGCTCTATGACAAGGTTAACCGACTGGGGATTGGTGCCCAGGGGCTGGGCGGCCTCACCACAGTGCTGGACGTGAAGGTCAAATCCGCCCCGACCCATGCTGCCTCCAAGCCGGTGGTGATGATCCCCAACTGCGCCGCCACCCGCCACGTTCACTTCGAACTCGATGGCTCTGGCCCCGCCGAATTGACTCCGCCGAAGCTGAGCGACTGGCCGGAAATCACCCGTGAAGCGGGCGGCAACGTGCGCCGGGTCAACGTCGACGGCATCACCAAGGCCGAGCTTGCCAGCTGGAAGAGCGGCGATACCGTGCTGCTCTCCGGCAAGATCCTCACCGGCCGTGACGCGGCCCACAAGCGCATTGCCGACATGCTGAAAAATGGCGAAGGCTTGCCGGAAGGGGTCGATTTCACCAACCGCTTCATCTACTACGTTGGCCCGGTCGATGCGGTACGTGACGAAGTGGTCGGCCCGGCCGGCCCCACCACCTCCACCCGGATGGACAAGTTCACCGACATGATGCTGGGGGAAACCGGCCTCATCGGCATGATAGGCAAGTCCGAGCGGGGTCCGAAAACCGTCGAGAGCATCAAGCAGCATCAGGCCGTCTATCTGATGGCAGTGGGCGGCGCGGCCTACCTGGTGGCGAAAGCCATCAAGAAGGCCCGTGTGGTGGCCTTCGCCGATCTGGGAATGGAAGCCATCTATGAGTTCGAGGTGGAAGACATGCCGGTAACCGTGGCGGTGGACTCTCAGGGCAACAACATCCATGAAACCGGCCCGGCCTACTGGTCTGCCAAAATTGCCGAGCTGGATACCAGGCTCGCCTGATCCGGTGCAAGCCCCTGGCGGGGCGCAGGGCAGATGGCAGCCCATCACAGGCCATATGACAGAAGGCGACCTCAGGGTCGCCTTTCTCGTCTTGGTTGCCGCCCTGCCGGACTGACGCAGGGGCGGGGAGCCCTGCCAGCCAGGGTCGGCACTATATGGCTCAATGGTTCAGATAGACGTCCTGCCCACCGTAGCAGAGGGGAACCCCTTGCGAAGGGGTGGGCTCGAAGAAGCGGGTCAGGACACCGGCACGCTGCCCCAGGGTGCTGAGGCGGCTGCGATCCAGGGCAACCCGTTCGGGCAGCCAGGTCAAGACGGCGGCACAATGGCCGTTGGCCAGGCTCTGCTCCAGCAGACGCTGCCAGTTCTTGATCTTGGGGCCGTGAACTACCAGTACCCGGGCGGGATTGATCCCCTGTGCCTGCAGTTGCTTGGCCACGGGCAGCCCTGGCGGGGCTATGAGCAAAATCCAGCCGCTGTCGCTTTGGCTCAGTCTTCCCAGCGCATCCAGCAGCGGGGCTTCATGGAGATCCATGGCCAGTCGATGCTCATGCTCCGCCTTGCCCTGATGGCGGGTGGGCCAGGTGGTGATCACACCGGCAGAGGAGGAGAGTGGGCGGTGACTCAGGGGCTGGCTCATGTGTGTGTCCTGTATGAATAACCATGCTGTATGTGCATACAGTAGTTCTATCTCATGCCAGTGACAAGGCGTTTGTGATTAAAAATGTGAGCCGACTAACAGAGATTTTTATTAACTTGTTGAATTAAAATGATATTTATCTTGATAGCAAGGTGGGTTTTTTTTAACCTGTAGACAAAGTGCGGGTCGGCGCTCATGGTTATACAGTATGTGTGGCAAGAGGAGGGACCAAGATGGATGTGAGCACCTTGCAACGGCTGGACGCCAATATTCTGCTCGGGATCATCAACGAGAAGCTGCGGCTGGAGTGCGATGGTCTGGAAGAGTTGCTGGCTTACTACGACATGACGGAGGATCAGCTGGCCACCCGTCTGCAGCAGATTGGCTATCACTATGACCCCATGAGTAACCAGTTCAAGGCCCATGGTTAATTCAGCTCAGGAAGCTGCCCCAATTGGGGCAGCTTCCTTTTATAGCCGTGCTGAGACACCAAGCATTGAAAGCGATTTCATCGCCAGCCGAGTCGGCGCTTATTTTCACGTATTTTCAGTCGCTGGCAATCATTGAAAACCTATTCATGAATCCATCTTTTTTAATTTCATTCAATGTTTTGATTTTTAAGGTTATTTTTATTTTGTTCAGGGAGGATATAGGAAAGGGTTTTCATGGTGAAACTGTCATTTTTATGCGTTAAAGTGTGACTCACGTTAACTTTTAAACCCCCGGCTTTAGCTAGTATGCCCACGCCGGAACATATTCTGAGATAACAACAGCGCCGGTCCCTCAAGGGGATAACATTTTTTATTTGTAACGAAGGAAAATGGTTTATGGCTACCAAGAAGAAGACAGACCAGGATCTCCAACTGGATAAAGATCAGCTCAAGGCGAGTATCGTGCGTCACCTGCGTTCTACCTTGGGTACAAGCGAACAGAAAGCCTCTCCCGAAGCATGGTGGAAAGCGACCGCTGCCGCCGTCAACGAACAGGTGTACGAGCGCCTGACCCGCACTCAGCAGACTCACTTCAAGAAAGATACTCGTGCGATTCACTATCTCTCTGCTGAATTCCTGATGGGGCGTCTGACCTCCAACAACCTGCACAACCTCTCCCTCTACAAAACCTGCGAAGAGGCCCTGGGTGAACTCGGTCTGGAACTGACAGATCTCTGCGAACAAGAGCCGGACATGGCCCTCGGCAACGGCGGCCTGGGTCGTCTGGCTGCCTGCTTCATCGACTCGCTGGCCACCCTGAACTATCCGGCGGTGGGCTACGGCATCCATTACGAGCACGGTCTGTTCCGTCAGGAGATCCAGGATGGCCGCCAGATCGAGCGTCCGGACTCCTGGCGTGAATATGGCAACCCCTGGGAGATCTGCCGTCCCGAGTCGGTGCAAGAAGTGCCGCTCTACGGCTACGTGGAAACCGTCTTCGGTGACAATGGCGGCCTGAAGAAGGTGTGGCACGCCGGTCGCAAGATCAAAGGGGTGCCTTGGGATATTCCGGTCGTCGGTTTTGGCGGCCACACCGTCAACATCCTGCGGCTGTGGGAATCCCGCGCCTCCGAGTTCTTTGACTGGGATGTGTTCAACGCCGGTGGTTACATCGACTCCCAGGCTGAAAAAGCCCAGGCCGAGACCATCTCCAAGGTGCTCTATCCGAACGATGAGACAGATGCAGGTAAAGAGCTGCGTCTGATCCAGCAGTACTTCTTCTGTGCCTGCTCCATCAAGGACATCATGCGCCGCTACAAGCGGGTTCATGGTGCCGATTTCAGCAACTTTGCCGCGCAAATTGCCATTCAGCTCAACGATACTCACCCGACTGTCGCCATCCCCGAATTGATGCGGGTGCTGGTGGACGAGGAAGACTTGAACTGGGATGCCGCCTGGGCCATCTGCTACCAGGTCTTCTCCTACACCAACCACACCCTGCTGCCGGAAGCGCTGGAGAAGTGGTCGGTCAGCCTGTTCGAGAAGGTGCTGCCTCGCCATCTGGAAGTGATTTACGAGATCAATGCCCGCTTCCTGAGCGAGCTGGTCGAGCCCAAGTGGCCGGGTAACGACGCCATCAAGGCCAAACTCTCCATCATCGAAGAGGGAGATGTGCGCAAGGTTCGCATGGGCAACCTGTGCGTGATCGGCTCGTCCAAGGTGAACGGCGTGGCCGAGATCCACTCCAAGCTGGTGAAAGAGGATCTCTTCCCCGAGTATGCCGAGCTGTGGCCCGAGAAGATGTGCAACGTCACCAACGGGGTGACCCCCCGTCGCTGGCTGCTGGCCTGCAACCCCGAGCTTGCCGCCCTCTACAACGAAGTGGTGGGCAAGGAGTGGCCGCTGCAGCTGGACAAGCTGCGCAGCGTGACCAAGTTTGCCGACGACAAGGCGTTCCAGCAGCAGTTCATGACCATCAAGCGTCACAACAAGGAGAAGCTGGTCAAGGTCATCAAGGACGAAACCGGCATCGATGTCTCGGCTGAGGCGATCTTTGACGTTCAGATCAAGCGCCTGCACGAGTACAAGCGCCAGCAGCTGAACCTCATTCACATCATGGCGCTCTACCGTCGCCTGCTGTCGAACCCGGACTATGACATGCATCCGCGGGTGTTCATCTTCGGCTCCAAGGCGGCGCCCGGTTACAAGCTGGCCAAGGACATCATCTACGCCATCAACAAGCTGGCGGAGCGGGTCAACAACGACGCCCGCATCCAGGGCAAGCTGAAAGTGGTGTTCATGCCGAACTACCGGGTGAGCCTGGCCGAGAAGCTGATCCCGGCGGCGGATGTCTCCGAGCAGATCTCCACCGCAGGTTATGAAGCCTCAGGGACCGGCAACATGAAGATGGCACTGAACGGCGCCATCACCATAGGCACCCTGGACGGCGCCAACATCGAGATCGCCGAAGAGGCGGGGGCCGAGAACTGCGCCATCTTCGGTCTGAACGTGGACGAGGTGAAGGCATTGAAGGGGCGCGGCTACAACCCGTACGACTTCTACTATGCCAACTCCGAGCTCAAGGCCGTGCTGGACTGGTTCGACACCGACTACTTCACGCCGGGTCGCCCGGGGGAGCTGGCCTCCATCAAGCGCTCCTTGCTGGAAGGGGGAGATCCCTACCTGACCCTGGCCGATTTTGCCTCCTACTCGGAAGCGCACAAGCTGATCGATACCTGGTATCGGGATCCGGCGCTGTGGGCGAAGAAGGCCATCATCAACTCGGCCACCATGGGCAAGTTCAACTCCGATCGCTCCATCCAGGACTACGTGGATCGGATCTGGAAATTGAAGAGCTGCAACGTCGGCTGACCACACCCAATATGAAAGAACCCCGCATCGCGGGGTTTTTTTATCTCCTCTGATCGAGGAAGCCTCAGCGCTTGTCGACGATCTCGGTGTCGGCCGGCACGCGCTTCTTGCCGGTGATCATGGCCCTGATGAGATCCCCCCGGCTCAGGCGATCGAGGACGATGACCGCCAGCACATGGATGAAGATGGCGATCTGCAGCGCCTTGGCAAAGAGCTCGTGGAGCTCCTCCATGAGCTCTTCATCAAACAGCTGCTCGTACCCCGTCATGATCCCGGTGACGGCGGTGCCCACCAGACAGGTCAACAGCAGCAGTATCATCAAGGCGCCCAGCGGATTGTGGCCGGCATGATAGGGGTGTTGGCCCTGCCAGCTGGCCTGCAGGTAGCGGCCCAGGCGGGCCGGAGTCGGAAACCACTGGGCAAACCTGGCGTAGTCGGAGCCGACAAATCCCCACAGGATGCGCAGCACCAGCAACCCGGCCAGGGCGTAGCCGACATAGCGGTGACTGCGTCTGCCCTCCTCCAGGATGAACAGGTTGAGCACGCACAGCAGGACGGTTGCCCAGTGAAAACCCCTGATCAGGGGATCCCATACCCTGATGGCCTTGCCGCTTCCCATCGCTTTCTCCATGATTTTTCCTCTCGTTGTGATCTATCCAGGCTTTCCATGCGCCTGTTGCCGAAGCGCCGTTGCTCGCATCATGGGGGCACTTTCTTAAGGCCGTGTTAATGGCGTCGGCGGGCTGAGGTGCGTCACAGGAACAGGGCCAGTGGCCAGGAGAGGGCGAGAGGCTGGAGGGAAGCACCAGGGGGGAGGAATAAACAGAGCCCCGACGGGGCGGGGCTCTGGTGTGTCAACGGGCTTGGGGGGGGTGGCGGCTCAGGGGCTGGGCCAGTCGGCATCCACAGGCCCAGCCTGGCCTGGGATCAGTGCAGGATGTCACCGAAGAAATAGGCCAGCATGGTCAGGATGACGGTGAAGACCAGGTTCAGCACCAGACCGGCCCGCATCATCTCCCGCTGCTGGATATGACCGCTGGCGAAGACGATGGCGTTGGGCGGGGTCGCCACCGGCAGCATGAAGGCGCAGGAGGCACCCACGGCGATCAGCACAGACACCACTATGGGGGAGACCCCCAGCGCCTCGGCCACACCGGCGAACAGCGGTACCAGCAGGGCGGCGGTGGCGGTGTTGGAGACCAGCTCGGTCAGGAACACCACGAAGGCGGCCAGGCAGAGCAGTATGATGAAGATGGGCATGGTGGAGAGTGCACTGGAGAGGTGCTCCGCCAGGAAGGCGTTGGCCCCGGTTTGCTTGAGGACGGCGCTTAAGGTCAGGCCACCCCCGAACAGCAACAGCACGCCCCAGTCGGTGTTCTGGTTGATGTCATCCCAGCTGGCAACCCGGCTCACGGCGATGGCCAGGATGGCACCCATGGCGATCAGGGTATCGAACTGGGGAATGCCGCCGAGCGCCGCGGCTAGGGGCTGGGAGCCAATCCACAGCAGCACCGTGGTCAGGAAGATGAGCAAGGTGGTCTTGCGCTGGCCGGTCCACTCTATGGTGATCTGCTCGGTGCTGACCTGGTGCGACAGGTTGGGGCGCGTCACCCAATAGAGCAGGCCTATGCCCACCGGCATGAAGATGAGCACCACAGGGATGCCGAATTTCAGCCAGTCGGTGAAGCCCAGCCCCATCTGGGCGGCGGCGATGGCATTGGGGGGGCTGCCCACCAGGGTGCCGATCCCGCCGATGCTGGCGCTGTAGGCGACGCCAAGCAGGACGAAGACCAGGGTGCGGCGCTCCTTGTGAAGATCGAGACCCTTGAGCATGCCGAGGGCGAGCGGCATCATCATGGCGGCCGTGGCGGTGTTGCTGATCCACATGGAGAGGGCGGCCGTGATGGTGAACAGCACTATGGCTGCCCAGCCAAGGTGACCCTTGGCCAGCTGCATCACCTTGGCGGCGATCTGGGTATCCAGCCCCTGCTTGGAGAGGGCCGCCGCCAGGGCAAAGCCGCCAAAGAAGAGGAAGAGGACAGGGTTGGCGAAGTCGGTCAGCGACTTGCCCATGTCGAACACCCCGAGCAGGGTGGCGAGCACCGGGATGGACAAGGCCGTGATGGTGATGTTCACCGCCTCGGTCAGCCAGAGGATGGCGATGAAGATCAGGATGCCGAGGCCTTTGTTGACCATGGGATCAAACGGAAGCCAGGCGAGCATGGCACAGAGCAGCAGAACGTCCAGGATGACGATCCCGGCCTTGATGTCCAGCCAGCGTGTAGGGGCGGAAGGGACTGCAGAGGTATGCATGTTGTTCTCTCGGTTAATTTATGGTTGTTGTTGTGTTGCCGAGATTACATTTATCCCCCTGTTTGAAACAGGGGGATGTGGTCAAAGCATGTGGCGACTCACAGAGTCAAGTGAAAATGGATCTGACATTAAACATAAATTAAACATTTTGTTTTCATTTGGGCTCTGCCGCGGTGGAGAGCAGCCACTCCTTGAACAGGCTCTTGGGCAGGGAGCCGCTGCGCTGCGCCAGGATCTGCCCCCCTCTGAAGATCATCAGGGTCGGGATGCTGCGAATGGCATAGCGGCTGGCGATGGCGGCTTCTTGTTCGGTGTCGAGCTTCACGAAGCGGATGCGGGGTTCGAGCGCCTGGGCTACCTCTTGAAAGACCGGGGCGAACTGCAGGCAGGGGCCGCACCAGCTGGCCCAGAAGTCGACCACCACCGGAATGTCGGACTGGATCAAGGCATCAAAGTGCGCCATGCGACCCGACACCGGAGAGTGAGAAAACAGGGGTTGGTGGCAGCGACCGCACTTTGCACTGGCATCGACCTTGTCGCCGGGCAGGCGATTGCGGGTGAAGCAGTGGCTACAATAGGTAGTGACAAGTGACATAATTGGTTCCTTTATTCATGGCCCGGCAACATCTTTATTGCATTCACAGAGCAGACTAACGGTAACATAGCGCTCAGTGGTTTTTCACACTCGGCTGTCTGGCCCTGACCCAGGGTCACCGGATGGCCGACCATGACATGAGAATCGAGACGGGATGAAGAGTGTTGCACGGGACAATGGTGTTGTCTTTGGCCTTATCATCGTATCGCTGCTGGCGTTTTCTGCCTATTGCTGGCAGTTGCTGAGCCAGCAACAACGCGCCTCCGATCTGAGCGTGGCCGCAGAGCTGGTCCTCAACCGGGTCAATACCGACACCGTCTATCTGCTGGGACGCGAGAAGGCCAGCGATGGCAGCGTACAGCAGCGCCTCAGCCTGCTGTCAAACAGCCTGGATCGCTTCGTGAGCCAGGTGCGCGAAGACCCGGGGTCGGTGGATGATCCCAAGTCCCTGGCGCTGCAACGGGATATCGACGGTTATCTGCTGGATCTCGCCAGGCTCTACACCATGGAGATGACCATCGAATACCTGGCCCCCCGTTTCCAGAGTCAGCTCAAGGCGCTGCTGGCAACGCTGCCGGCCGGGGCCGAGCAAGTTCGCGATCTCACCGAGCTCGCCCGCTTGAGCCACTACCTCAGGCGCAGCTGGGACACGAGCGAGCAGAGTCAACTGCGGCAACTGCAACTGCACCTGATGGAGACCTACCCCGGGCAACCCAGAGTCATGGCCCTCACCCAGCTCAGCCAGGAGCTCAATCAGCAGGTGATGGAATATCATCGCCTGCGCAACCAGATCGTCGAGATGAAGGGGCTCGCCTCGCTGCCGGCGTGGAAACAGAGCAAGCTGGACTTGGCCTCCTCCCTCAAGAGCCGCTTCTACCTGATGGTGCTGGGGGGGGCGCTGCTCTGCTTCTCGCTGGTGGCCGCGACCCTGTGGCGCCGCAACCAGAAGCTGAGCGAGCTGTCCCGCCACGCCGCCTTGCTGGCCCAGGCCAAGAGCGACTTCCTGGCCAACATGAGCCACGAGATCCGCACCCCCATGAATGCCATCATCGGCTTCAGCACCCTGGCGCTGCAGACCCACCTCGATCAGCAGCAGCGGGACTATCTCAACAAGATAAAGTCATCCTCTGACACCTTGTTGCTGCTCATCAACGACATCCTGGATCTCACCAAGGTGGAGTCCGGCAAGCTGACGCTCGAGGAGATCGACTTCGATCTCAGCGAGCAGCTCGACTCCCTGGCCGCCATGTTTGCGGATCTGGCGGAGCGCAAGCAGATCGAGGTCATCATCAACAAGTCGCCTGCGGTGCCCGATTTTCTGCGCGGCGATCCGCTGCGCCTCGGCCAGGTGCTGGTCAATCTGGTCAACAACGCCATCAAGTTCACCGAGCGCGGCGAGGTGGAAGTGGCCATCACCTTGACCAACCAGCATCCCATGCGGGTCTGCTTCAGCGTGCGGGACACCGGCATCGGCATAGCGCCGGAGAAGCAGGTGCAGCTGTTCCAGCCCTTTACCCAGCTGGAGGCGGGCAACACCCGCAAATATGGCGGCTCGGGGCTCGGGCTCAACATCTCCCAACGGCTGGTGGGGCTGATGGGGGGGGAGATCAGGGTGCAGAGCAAGCCCGGGGTGGGCTCCACCTTCCGGTTCGAGATCCCCCTGTCCCAGGCGGTCTATGGCGTCTCCGGGCGCCGGGTCTTCTTCGATCACCAGCCCCTCATCCTGATGATGGATGACAACGAACTGGTGCTGGAGCTCGCCAAGGACATACTGGGCCGGGCCGGCGCCTCGGTGATCGCGGTCAACAGCCTCTCCCGTGCCCGCCAGGCGCTGCGTGAGGAGGGCCACCACATCCGGCTCGCCATCCTCGACTGGCGCATGGGACAGGAGGACGGCCTGGATCTCGCCCTCGAGATGTATCAGCACAGCCAGTGGCGGCGCCTGCCCATACTGATGACCAGCGCCTGGTCCAGGGAGGGACTGCACGGGCGCATGGAGAGCATGGGGCTGACCCACTTCCTGGCCAAGCCCATGACAGAGAACGCCCTGCTGGCCAAGGTCGATGAGCTGCTCAATGGCAGCTCCCACGACAGCAAGGTCCGTCAGGCCGAGGCGCAGGGGGATCAGCAGCACTTCAGAGATCTGCTGCACGGGACCCGGGTGCTGCTGGCCGAAGACAACCGCGTCAACCAGCAGCTCATCATGGAGTACCTGCGCCGGGTCGAGGCCGTGGTCACAGTGGTGGACAACGGGCGCGAGGCGGTGGAGCAGGTGGCGGAGCAGCCGTTTGACGTGATCCTGATGGATTTGCAGATGCCGGTGCTCGATGGCCTGGATGCCACCCGACAGATCCGCAAGATGGTGGACAAGCATGACGTCCCCATCATAGCGCTCACCGCCAGCGCCATGCCGGGCGATCGGGAGCGCTGCCTCGGGGTCGGCATGAATGGCTATGTCACCAAGCCGGTCAGCAAGCTGGATCTCTACAACAACCTGCTGCAGTGGGTGAAGAGCGCCAGCGGCGAGCGGCGGGCGCCGCTCGAGGTCAAGCCGCCGGATCTGATGGGGGTGCTGGATCTGGAGGATGCCCTGCGCCGGTTGGAGCAGGACAGGGAGGCGCTGCAGATCCTGTTCAAGCTGTTCCTCTCCGAGCACAAGGACGATCTGTGGGACATTCGCTCCGCCCTGCGCCGCCAGCAACCCGAGGTGGCCTGCCGCCTGCTGCACACCCTGAAGGGGGTGTCGGCCAACATATCCGCCTCCCGCCTGCAACTGCTGGCCGGCGAGCTGGAGTGGCGGCTGCGGCTGCAAGAGGAGTTGAGCGAGGGGGAGCTGACCCAGTTGCAGCAAGTCTTCACCCAGACCCGGGAGGAGGTCTCCCACTTCCTGCTGACCGGCGAGCAGCAGGAGTCGGTCGCCTTCCCGTTCTCGCCCCCGGACAAGCGGCTGTGAACCGGTGAGATAGCAATCGTTCTCAAGTCGTCCGCTTCAGGCTATGATGACCCACTCCCATCGCCCCCACCTCGGGGGCGATTGTATTGAGCTTCTCTTATGACCAAGCGGCCCCCGCTGTGCCGCGAGCAAGGACTTTACTGTGAGCGTATTTTTGCGGCTTGGCTGGTTTTTCAAGGATCAGTGGCGGCGTTATCTGATGGCCATCTCATTGCTGATGATGGTGGCCTTGTTGACCGTGATCCCCCCCAAGGTGGTGGGTTGGGTGGTGGATGGCATCGCCAGGGGGGAGCTCGATGACGGCACCCTGATGGGCTATCTGGCGGGGCTGCTGGGTCTTGGCCTGCTCATCTATCTGCTGCGCTACGTGTGGCGGGTCATGCTGTTTGGCGCCTCCTACCGGCTCGCCTATGTGCTGCGCAACCGGCTCTTTACCCACTTCACCCGCATGAGCCCGGATTTTTACCAGCGCCACCGCACCGGCGATCTGATGGCCCACGCCACCAACGATATCCAGGCGGTGGAGATGACCGCCGGGGAGGGGGTGCTGACCCTGGTGGACTCCTTCATCGTCGGTATCCTGGTGCTCTCCATCATGTGCAGCCAGTACTCCTGGCAGCTGACCCTGCTCTCCCTGTTGCCGCTGCCGGTGATGGCCTTCTTCATGAACCGCTTTGGCACCCAGATCTACAAGGAGTTCAAGGCGGCGCAGGGGGCCTTCTCGAGGCTCAACAACAAGACCCAGGAGGCCCTCTCCGGGGTGCGGGTGCTCAAATCCTATGCGGTGGAGTCCCTCGAGGATCAGGGCTTTGCCGAGCTGACCCGCCAGGCGGGGGAGCGCAACATGGCGGTGGCCCGCATCGACGCCAAGTTCGATCCCGTGATTTATCTGTGCATCGGCTGCTCCTACTTCCTGGCGGTGGCTGGCGGCAGCGCCCTGGTGCTGCAAGACAAGCTGACCCTGGGTGAGCTCACCAGCTTCACCATGTACCTGGGTCAGCTCATCTGGCCCATGTTCGCCATCGCCTGGCTGTTCAACATCATAGAGCGGGGCAGCGCCGCCTATTCCCGCATCGAGAGCATGCTGGGGGAGCGCAGCGACATCGAAGAGCCCGCCCGGCCCGCGGCCTTTGTCTCGGCTCTGCCCCTTGAGGCCAGGGGGCTGGGCTATTGGCTGGAGCAGCGCAGCCTGCTTGCGGGCATCGACTTTGTCCTGCAACAAGGAGGCATGCTGGGGGTGGTGGGGCGCACCGGGGCGGGCAAGAGCTCCCTGCTCAAGCTCTTGATGCGCCTCGCCAATCCCACGGCCGGTAGCATTGCCATGGGGGGCGTGCCCATCGAGCAGCTGCCCCTGGGCACCCTGCGCAGCCAGTTTGCCTACGTGCCACAGGAGCCCTTCCTCTTCTCCACCACCATCGCCGCCAACATCGCCCTCGGCAAGCCGGAGGCCAGCCGGGAGGAGATAGAGCGGGTGGCGTGCATCGCCTGCGTCCACGACGACATCGCTCGTTTCCCCAAGGGGTATGAGACCGAGGTGGGAGAGAAGGGGGTGACCCTCTCCGGTGGTCAGAAGCAGCGCCTCGCCATCGCCCGCGCCCTGCTGCTGGCGGCGCCTGTTCTGGTGCTGGATGACGCCCTGTCGGCGGTGGATGCCCACACAGAGCAGCAGATACTGCTGGCGCTCAAGGCCCACAGACGGACCCTCATTCTGGTGAGCCACCGTATGACGGCGGTGGAGCAGGCCGACGAGATCCTGGTGCTGGAGCAGGGAGCCATCAGCGAGCGCGGTACTCACGGCGCCCTGATGGCCCACAACGGCTGGTACGCGGACATGGTTCGTTACCAGCGGCTGGAGCAAGACGTGGAGGAGGGTCTGTGAGTTCGATGATGACAAGGTGTCTCACCCTTTGTGCCCCTTATCCGCAGGGCTGGTATGCCAGCAGGGGGCGCTATCAGCGGCTGGAGCAAGACGTGGAGGAGAGCCTGTGAGTTCGATGATGAGACGCGTGGTTCCCCTCATCCCCACCCCTTCTCCCGCGAGGGGAGAAGGGGGAAAAGAGAGTCAATTCCCTGAGAGTGCTGTGCTGGAGACAAGTCTGTGAATCCAACCATCAAACGGCTGCTCGCCTACTGCGCCCGCTATCCCCGCTGGCTGGTGCAGGCGGGCATCTGCCTGCTGCTGGCCACCGGCGCCGAAGTGGCCGGGCCCCTGCTCATCAAGCTCTTCATCGACGACTATCTGGCGCCGCGCCAGCTGGTGTGGCCCCACATCGCCGCCCTGGCCGCCGGTTATCTGGGGTTGCAGGTGCTCTCGGCGGCGGGTTTCTACCTGCAATCCCTGCGCTTCAACCGCATCGCCCAGGCGGTGGTGCAGACTCTTCGCGAGCAGGTGTTTGCCACCGCCATCCGGCTGCCTGCCCGCTATTTCGACAAGCATCGCTCGGGCTCCCTCATCTCCCGCATCACCAACGACACAGAGGCGATCATGAACCTCTATGTGCAGGTGATAGGGCTCCTGGTGCAAAAAGTGGTGCTCTTGTGCGGCATCCTCATCTCCATGGCGCTGCTGGATCTGCGCCTGATGCTGGTGTGCGCCACCCTGCTGCCGGCGGTGGGGGCCGTGATGTGGCTCTACCAGAAATTGAGCGTGCCCGTGGTGCGGGCGACCCGCAGCCTGCTCTCCGACATCAACAGCCGGCTCAACGAGTCCCTGCAGGGGATGCCGGTGATCCAGGCCATGGTGCAGGAGCGCCACTTCGCCAATGCCTTTGCCGAGGTGAACCAGCAGCACTGGCAGGCCAGGATCAAGAGCCTCAAGATCAACGGCATACTGCTGCGCCCCCTCATCGATCTCTTCTACATGATGGTGCTCATCGGCCTGCTGGCGCTGTTTGCCCACGAGGGGTTGAGCACGGGCAGCGCCATCCAGGTGGGGGTGCTCTACGCCTTCATCAGCTATCTGGGGCGCATGATCGAGCCCCTGATCGAGATGACCAACCAGCTCAACCAGCTGCAGCAGGCCATGGTGGCGGGGGAGCGGGTCTTCGCCCTGCTGGACGAATCCCGGGAGAGCACGCAAGGGGAGAGCCCTGCGTTGCAGGGGCGGGTCAGCTTCGAGGGGGTGAGCTTCTCCTACGATGGCCAGCAACCGGTGCTGCAGGAGGTGAGTTTTGCCACCCGTCCCGGCCAGATGCTGGCGCTGGTGGGCCACACCGGCAGCGGCAAGTCCACCATCATCAGCCTGCTGATGGGCTTCTACCCGCTGGATCAGGGCTGCATCCGTTTCGATGATCACCCCATGAGCGCGCTGTCGCTCTCGGCGGTGCGCCGCAGCATAGGCCTGGTGCAGCAGGATCCCTTCATCTTCGTCGGGACCCTGGCGGACAACCTGCGCCTTGGCCGTGACGGCATCGACGAGCAGAGGCTCTGGCAGGCCCTGGAGGAGGTGCAGCTGGCCGCCTTCGTGCGCCACCTGCCAAAGGGGCTGGAGACCCTGATGGAGGAGGGGGGCAAGAACCTCTCCGCCGGTCAGCGCCAGCTGCTCTCCTTTGCCCGCGCCCTGGTGGGGGATCCGCGGATCCTCATCCTGGACGAGGCGACCGCGAGCGTGGACTCCCAGACCGAGCTGGCGCTCTCCCAGGCGCTCTCGGCGGCGCGCCGTGGCCGCACCACCATCGCCATCGCCCACCGGCTCTCCACCATAGTGGATGCGGACGAAATCCTGCTGCTCTCCCGCGGTCAGGTGAGCGAGCGCGGCACCCATGGGGAGCTGATGGCGCTGGGGGGCCACTACGCCCAGCTGTTCGAGATGCAGAGCCAGGGGGCCTGGCTCGAAGAGAAACGGGCCTGAGGTTCCTCATAAAAAACAGCCGGCAGATGCCGGCTGTTTTTATATGGGAATGTGCCTCAGACCGTGGCCTTGCGCCGTGCGATCAGCTTGGGCTCCAGGGGCGGGAAGTCGTCGTTGAAGAAGGTGTCGGCTTCCTCGATCTGGGCCTTGCGCTGCTTCTGGATGAAGCTGTCGAAGTCGCGCTTGATCTCCGGATCCTTCAAGGCCTCGTAGTCGAACACGTTGGCGGCATAGAGGTAGTTGAAGTGGATGTCGACGAAGTCGGCGCTGGCACAGGCGGAGGTGAACTTGCTGTTCTGGCGGTCGAAGTTGATGCGGTACTGCTTGATCTTCGGCACATAGACCAGCTCGCTGCCCACCTTGAACACTTCCACCGTGATGCCGACCGTGATGGTCTTGTAGAAGTCCTTGTTGTTCTCCACCCCGAAGCGGATGGCATCCCCCTGTTTTTGCAGGAACTTGTTGAAGCTCGCCAGCGCCGTGGTGCCCTGGCTCACCACCACGTCCATGATGAAGTTGATGAAGTCGGTGGCGATGCTGAGCCCCTTGATGTGGCGGCTGTAGCTCTGCTGATCGATCTTGCTCGGCCCCATCAGGGGGATCTTGGAGAGGGCACGGGCCCAGAGATCCGCGTCCGTCTTGTACTGCTCGCCATAGGCCTCGGCGTAGCGGTTGATGTAGGCGGTGACCACTGAGGTGATGGCGATGAGGTAGGCCTTCTGCTCCGCCAGCTTGGCCATGACGGCGGGATCGTCCAGCAGCTCGTTGGCCACGATGAACTCCACCAGGCCGTCCTTGTCGGCATAGGGATCGCTCCCCACATTCTTGGCTGTGGTGGGCAGGTTGACGTCATTGAAGAAGGCCTCGGCCTCGGCGAACTGATCATGGTTGCTCAGGCGGCTGGCCGGGGCCTCGCGCATCAGCTGGCAGAGCACTATCTCGGCCTCGTAGTCCGACTCGCGCCACAGGGGAGCCTGGGCCTGGTTGCCGAAGGTCTTCTTGTAGGCGAGGTTGAAATCGATCAGCACAGAGCTGCAGCCGCAATCCATGGCGAAGTCGACGGCGTAGCTGAGCGGCCCGGTGGGCAGGGGCTTGCTCATCTTGCCCTTGACCGCCAGGTTGGCGTAGCACTTGAGGTACTCCCGGCCAAACAGCTCAAAGGCACGGTTGTTGTTGAAGTTGAGCAGGAAGGTACCGGCGCTCTCGCCCCCGTTGAACAGCTGTTGAACGTTACTCATCTCTCTATCCTTATGCTGAGATTGGTGTCACAGGATGACTCGGTGCCGAATGGCCATGCACGAGCCAGCAGAGCCTAGCGAGGGGGGCGGCATTTCGTTACTGTGACTAATCCCAGTGGCGCTGGCGGATGAGTGGGCTAGCGCCGGGGCAACCCGGTTTATCGTTAGCTTTCATCCGGCTAGGATTGTCATGAAAGTGCCATATGAGTTCTTTCTTGAAAAAAACCTTCGCCATCGGGGGGAAATGGCGTCGCTGTGGCGGCGAATAACGGGGCTCGTCATTTGCCCATCGAATGCAACGGCGCCCATCATGTGATTTTCAAATGCACCCGGGAGCCGATCGCCCTCACAAGGACGGCAATGGAGGCTTGTCTATTGGGGTGGGGACTGGCAACATTTCGTTCACACTCACTCATCGGATCAGTTTGCAATGGACCTGCAACGCTTCAAAGCCAATCTGGCACTGCGCCTGTTCGCCTGGCGCTATATTCCCGTCATCGGATTCTGTGCCCCCGTCATCGAGCAGATGAACGCCAAGGCGCTGCGCATCCGCATTCCGCTGGGCTGGCGCACCCGCAACCACTTGGGCAGCATGTACTTCGGGGCTCTGGCGACCGGCGCCGATCTGGTGGGGGGCCTGCTGGTGATGGAGAAGGGGCGGGCAAGACGCAAGAAGGTGCACTTTGCCTTCAAGGATGTGCAGGGGGAGTTTCTGAAGCGCCCCGAGGGGGACGTGCAGTTTGACTGCGCGGCCGGGGAGGCCATCGACGCCATGATAGACGAGTCCCTGGCGACCGGGCAGCGCATCAACCGCCCCATCCAGGTGGTGGCCACCTGCCCGTCGCTCAACGGGGATGAGGCGATGGCGCGCTTCGTGCTGACCCTGTCGATCAAGGCCAGCTAGTCCGCCACAGTGTGCTGGCAGGGCGGGGGCAAGGGTCCGCGGATCTCGGGGTGGGCCCTTCCTTCACTACTGTCTTGATGCCCCTGGCCCGGCGACAGGCTGACCGCCAGCCCGGCGACTGTGCTGGGCAGCGCTTGGGGGGCAGATCTCGGGCTTAGAGAATCTCGGGCTTAGAGGATCTCGGGGCTGACGCCTTCCTTCACCACGACCTTCATGCCGTTGAAGTTGACCACCTGCTCGGCCACTATCTTGCAGCGTTTGCGGGTCTCGACCTGACCGTCCACTTCCACCAGGCCCTCGGCGACCAGCGCCTTGGCGGCACCGCCACAATCGGCCCAACCCTGATGCTTGATCAGGTCACACAAGGCAACGAAGGGGTGACCTTCGAGCAGAAACGTCTCCATGGGAAATCCTCTAGCTGGATGAATGCCTACACGGCAGGGCGGCCATTTTAGGCAGTTAGGCGGGGCAGGGAAAGGGCTCTGGCCCAATTGCCCCGAAAAAGGGGTAAGCGGAGCGGGACAAACAATCAGCCCGGCGAGGGCCGGGCTGATTGTGTCTGTGTGCCGTCGGTGCTCAAGGCAGCTTGACCACGGCTTCCCCCGTTACGGCGAGGGCGCCGCCTTGGGTGAAGATGCGGGTGGCCAGGGTGGCGATGGGCTTGTCATCTCGCAGGGCAATCACCTCCACCTCGGCCGTCACCTCGTCCCCGACAAAGACCGGCAGCTTGAAGCTGAGGCTCTGGCCCAGATAGATGCTCCCCTTGCCCGGCAACTGCTGGCCCAGCAGCCCTGAGAAGAGGCTGGCCAGCAACATGCCGTGGACGATGGGCCGCTCGAACACCGTGGTGGCGGCGAAGTCCGGGTCCAGGTGCAGGGGGTTGAAGTCTTCCGAGAGCGCGGCGAAGGCGGCCACCTCCGCCGCCCCGAACCGCTTGCTGAGGCGCGCCTTCTGACCCACCTCAAGAGGCAGTGCACTCATGCGGCGTCCTCCTCGGTGGCGCAGGCAAACACGGGGTTTAGCCGCACCTTGACATAGTGGCCGGGGGCGGGGGCCAGCCCCTCCTCGGGCACTCGCGCGGGGACGGGCTCCGACCCTTCGTCACGGCTCTGGATAAAGCCCATCATCTCGGGCCACCAGGAGCCGCTCTGGTGCGTCGCCCCAGCCAGCCAGCCTTCCGGGCTCTCGGCCTCTGCCGTGTTTTGCCAGAAGCCGTACTTGTTGGCGGCCGGCGGGTTGATGATGCCGGCGATGTGGCCGGACTCTGCCAGCAGGAAGCGCTGCTCCCCGCCAAACAGCTTCATGCCCTGCCAGGTGCCCTGCCAGAGGGCGATGTGATCGTCCACCGCCGACACCAGCAGCACCGGGGTCTTCACCTTGGCGAGATCGATGCGGGTGTTGCGGATCTTGAGCTCCCCCTTCACCAGCTGGTTCTCCAGGTAGAGACGGCGCAGCAGGCTGTTGTGGGTCTTGCCCGCCACGTTGGTGCTGTCGCTGTTCCAGTGCAGCAGATCGAAGGCCACCGGGCTCTGGCCCTTGAGGTAGCTGTCGATGTAGTAGTTCCAGTAGAGGCTGTTTTCCCGCAGCAGGCTGAAGGAGACAGCCAGCTGGCGCCCGTCCATGATGCCCTTGGCCTCATTTTGCGCCTCGAGCGCCGCTATGATGGGCTCGTGGATGAAGATGCCAAGCTCCCCGGGCTGGGAGAAGTCCAGCAGGGTGGTGAACAGGGTGGCGGTGCGCACCCGCTGCTTCTGGCGCCGCGCCGCCAGCCAGCCCATGGCGAGCGACAGGGCGGTGCCGCCGATGCAGTAGCCGATACCGTGCACCTCCCGCTCGCCGGTGGCCGCCTCCACGGCGTCCAGGGCGGCGATGACGCCATCCACCACGTAGTCGTCGAGATCGACCTGCGCCTGTGCCACCCCCGGGTTGCGCCAGGAGATCATGAACACCGTCTGGCCCTGGGCGACCAGCCAGGCGACCAGGGAGTTCTGGGGCCGCATGTCCATGATGTAGTACTTGTTGATGAAGGGGGGCACGATCAGCACCGGCGTCTTGCTCACCGTCTCGGTGCTCGGGCTGTACTGGATCAGCTCATAGAGCTCGGTGCGCTGCACCACCCGGCCCGGGGTGGTCGCCAGATCCCGCCCCAGCTCGAAGGCGGACTCGTCGGTCAGGCGGATGTTGAGCTGATCGGCGCTGCGCTCCAGATCCTCGGCCAAGAGGGCCAGCCCGCGCACCAGGTTCTGGCCGTCGGACTCCAGGGTCAGCTTGAGCAGCTCCGGGTTGGTGGCCAGGAAGTTGCTGGGGGCCATGGCGTTGACGTACTGGCGGGTGAAGAAACGCAGTCGCTCCCGGCTCTTCTGGGGCACACCGTCCAGGGCATCCACCGAGGCCAGCAGGTGCCTGGCGGTGAGCAGATAGGACTGCTTGAGGTAGTCATAGATGGGTTGTTCGCTCCAGGCCTCGGCCTTGAAGCGGCGATCGCCGCGCTCCGGGGTGATCACCGGCTCGCTCTGCTGGCCTGCGCTCTTGAGCAGGGTGTGCTGCATCAGCTTGAGCTGATCCTGCCACCAGTTCATCTGGGCCTGGATCAGTTGCCAGGGTTGCTGGCTGCCCTGCTCCAGCACCTGGCCCAGATCGTCCAGATTGGTCTGCAGCAGCGCCTGGGCAGTGCGCTCTGTCTGGGCCTTGGCCATGGCCAGCAGCTTGTCATTGTAGTGGGCCAGGGCCTCGAACAGCGGGCCATAAGATGGTTGGCTCATGTGCTCTCCTTCACCCACACCCGGGGCGGGAACGAGCCCGCACCGTCGAGTCGTGGGGAGATGTGGCTGCCCGAACGGGCAGCCAGGGGTTATCAGGCCTTGCCCGTGCTCTTCTTGATGCCGTCAGCGGTCAGGGCATCCAGCTCTTCCTTGAACTGCACCCCGAGGGCGTTCAGCTTCTGGATGTCGTCCAGCATCTGGCGGGAGAGCTGGCTGGCGGTCTCCAGTTGCACTGTGCCCAGGGCCGCCAGGCTCTGGGTGTCCTGCACCTTGCTCACGGCCTGCAACTGGTTGAGGCCCAGTTCGGCGTAGGCGTTGGCGGAGGCCAGCTGCAACCGGGTCAGCTGCTCTATGTTGCTGGCCAGCAGCTGGTTGTAGCGGGTGAGGGGAGCGGCGAAGCCTTGCATCTGCTCGGTAAAGCTCTTGATCACGTCCATATTCATCATCGGTCTCCAGTTCGGCAGAACAGTGTTGTTGTGGGCCGTTGGCCCCTTTTACGGGTACTGCATGTCATCCCTGTTTACGTGTTGCTTGCTCTGTTCAAACACACGTTTGCGCATTCTGCAACCAAATATGGTTTGGTGTAAATGACATAAATGTTAATTTCTGTTTGAATTTTTATGTCAGCGACGCCCGCCCGCTGAGGGGGTCAGACGAGAGGTGACGCACTGGACCCGGCGCGCCCTCGCCGCGTATCCGCCGCGCTGGTAGGCTGGCACGTCATTCAGACTGCCAAGGAATCCCGATGAAACCTCTCGCCCTGCTGCTCGGTTGCTCCGCGCTGACCCTCGCCGGCGTTGCCCAGGCCAGCACCCCGGTCCAGATCTCCCTGCCCGGCATCAACCTGCCCTCCTCCCACCAGGTGGAAGGGGCGCGCGCCTCCTTCCTGTATGGCCGCACCGGTCAGGTGAAGGGCATCGATCTGCCGGTGTTCGCGCTCTCCGACGTGGATCAGTTCACCGGCCTGCAGCTCGGCATCTTCTTCGGCGCCGCCCGGGTGCGGCATCTTCTTCGGCGCCGCCCGGGTGCGTCATCAGTTCGGCGGGGTTGCCATCAACGCCGTCAACTGGCATGAGGGGCAGGACACCGGGGTCAACCTGGGCTTCGTCAACCTGACCAACAATGTGCAGGGGCTGAACTGGGGGGCGGTCAACATCGCTCAGGGCAACGCCCTGGCCAACGTCGGCTTCGTCAACTATGCCGAGCGCACCACCTTCCAGCTTGGCTTCATCAATGCCACCAAGCACCTCGATGGTCTGCAGATAGGCCTTGCCAACTACGCCGAGAACGGCATCTTCCCCATCTTGCCGCTGATCAACTTCAAAAAATCCTTCTAAGCCGTGCCGCCAGCCTTGCTTTGAGGGGCGCAGCCATTACCCTGTGCTCCATCAATAGTGCGCAAAGGTGACAGGGGCATGACAACGGAACACTTGGATGCGATCGGCATCGGTTGGGATGTAAGGGGCTGGCAGGGCAATGCCCAGGCGGTGGCCGTGGTGGGCTGGCAGGCCCGCACGCAGCAGTTGCACTGGCTCGGGATCTCCCCCCTGTTTCGGTTGAGCTCCCGGGTGGCGCCGGATCTGGACGCCTTGCTGCGCCCGGCGCTGCAAGACGAGATGGCGCTGATGCAGGTGCTGGCCTGCCCGCGATTGGCGCTCGGCATCGATGCCCCGCTGGCCTTTCCCCGTGCCCTCGGCGAGTTGCTGGCGGGGAGGGGAGTCGAGTGCGCCGTGCCCCAGCGGGAGATAGACAACCCCTATGCCTATCGGGACTGCGAGCGCTGGCTGCATCGGCAATACGGCAAGAAGCCGCTGTCGGCCACCTTCGACAGGCTCGGCAACAACGCCACCCTGGCGCTCTCAATCTTGCCGCGCCTCGGGGATCTGCAGCTGGTGCCAACGCAGGTGAGGGAGGCGGAGCGCGCCGTGCTGGAGGTCTATCCGGCCCTCGCCAAGGTAGCAGGCAAGGCCTCACCGGCCAGGGAGGAGATAGCAGCCTCCTTGCCACCTGATGTGGTGGCCGGGACGGATCGTTACGACGCCGCCCTCTGCGCCCTGATGGCGCTGCAATATGCCGCCGGTGGGGCGGTTGCTTCCCTGCCGGCTCTTGTCTCTGCGCCCCCCGACTTCCCCCTGGACGAAGGCTGGGTCTATCACTTCGCCAGGCCTTAAGCCTTAAGTACAAAGCCCGGGGCGTCGGCCCCGGGTTCAGAGCTATCCACGCCTCGTCGCTCTTCCTCGACTCTTTCTCCCGCCATCCACCACCTGGTATTAAAAACGCGCTCATATGCCATCAAGCAAGAGTGTGGAGAGCCCCTATCACACCGACGAGGCCGAGGCGGTCTTGGCTTGCCGGGTTGAGCAGGAGTGGGGGGAGGTTGGCGTAACACTCCAGTGAATGGCGTTTTTGCCGCATAAATGGCGAGGGTTGCCGGGAATCGCTGGCAGAGCCCGCTCTGCATCCGATATATTGCCCGCTTTCCTCATGCTTCTTCAGTGGTGGTGTCGATGAAACGCATTCTCTCTATCCAGTCCCACGTGGTATTTGGCTGTGCCGGCAACAGCGCCGCCGTCTTTCCCATGCGCCGTCTCGGCATGGAGGTCTGGCCCGTCAACACGGTGCAGTTTTCCAATCACACCCAGTACGCGGCGGGATGGCAGGGGATGGCGATGCCCGCCGGCCATATCAGCGCCCTCTGTCAGGGGCTGATGGATATCGAGGTGCTGGGGCGCTGCGATGCGGTGCTGAGCGGCTACCTGGGATCGGCGGAGCAGGGGAACGAGATCCTGGCGGTGGTTGCGGCCGTCAAGGCGGCCAATCCGGCGGCCATCTATTTTTGCGATCCCGTCATGGGCCACCCGGAGAAGGGGTGCATAGTCGCCCCCGGCGTGACCCGCTTCCTCACCGAGCAGGCGCTGCCGGTGGCGGACATCATGGCCCCCAACCTGCTGGAACTGGAGACCCTGTGTGGCGCCCACCTGACGACCCTGGCCCAGACCCGCGCCGCCGCCCACCAACTGCTGGAAAGCGGCGTCAAGATGGTGCTGGTCAAGCACCTGGGGCGCGCCGCCAGTGATCCCGGCCGTTTCGAGATGCTGCTGGCCACCCCCGAGGGGGATTATCTCATCGCCCGGCCGCTCTACCAGTTTGCCCGCCAGCCGGTGGGGGTGGGGGATCTCATCAGCGCCCTGATGCTGGCCAACCTGCAGGCGGGGTTTGATGCGGTGGCGGCGTTTGAGCGCACCAACGCGGCCGTCGATGCGGTGCTGCGCCAGACCTGGCAGGCGGATGCCTACGAGTTGCAGCTGATCGCGGCCCAGGCCGACTTTGCCGAGCCGCGGATCGCACACAGGGCCGAGCGCCTTGCAGGCGAGGTGGCGTGATGCCTCAACCCTGATCGGCCAAGCTCATCCTGGGCTGATCAAGGTTGTACGGCCTGAAAGTGCTCCACAGTGGGGAAGGGATCGTAGAAGTGATGGAGCAGCGCCTTCCACTCCTGGTACTGGGGGGAGCCGCGAAAGCCCTGGGTGTGATCCTCGAGCCGTTGCCAGTTGACCAGCAGCAGGTAGCGGTGCGAGTCGGTCAGTGAGCGTTGCAGCTGGTGGCCGGCGTACCCGGGCAGGGTGCTGATGATGCGCTGGGCCTGCGCGAATGCCTGCTCGAAGGCGGCAGCCTGGCCCGGGATGATCTGCAGCGGGGCGACTTCCAATATCATGATGGCTCCTTGCCGTCTCTGGATGAAGGGGTCATTTGAGCAGTGAACGCGCCATTAAACAAGGCCAGCCTCGGGGCTGGCCTTGTTGCGTGGGGCTTTGGGCTTCTCGCCCCTCAGAGCTGCTTGTAGAAGAACTGGGTTGCCGCCAGGGTGCCGTCGGCGCTCTTGGCGAAGTCCGGGATCTGGCCGGCCTCCTGGTAGCCCAGCTGGCGGTAGAGGGTGGAGGCGATGTCGCCAACCCGGGTGTCCAGCACCAGCAGGGTGCGCCCGGCCTCCCGGGCCCCTTGCTCCATGGCCTGCATGAGGGCGCGGCCCACCCCCTTGCCGCGGGCCTGGCTGTGTACCATCAGCTTCTCCACCTCGGCCCTGTGACCGCCGTTGGCCTTGGTGCACAGGGAGAGCTGCAGGGCGCCCACCAGATGGTGCTGATCGAAGGCCACCCAGAGCCTGCGCACCCCGTCGACCAGCTCCCCTTCGATGCCTTGCCAGTACTCCAATCCCCGCTCTTCCTGCAGGGGCGGCAGGAAGCCCACCGAGGCGCCGCTGGCCACGCAATCTTGCAGCAGTGTGATCAACGCAGGCTTGATGCCTCTGGTGCTATCGACCTCAAGGATCTCCATTGAAACTCCTCTTCTTGTATCCAATTGCCAATCAATTCGGGATTGACGGTTCAATCTTGCTTTGTCAGCCGGCGCTAAGAGGCTGTTCACGAGCCATCTCCCTAGCGGATCAGCCCCTGCTCAGCCAGCCACTGGAACAGCAGGCGGGAGACCGGGGAGATCTCGTCCAGATGGCGGCTGTCCAGCCAGCGCAGCTCGGCGATCTCCGCCGAGGCGGTGGGGCTGCCGTCAGCCTCGCCGGTGTAGCAGCGCAGCCTGACTTGCACCCCTTGCGGCTTGCCGTCGGCCTGGGCGCTGAACTCGCAGGCGAGGCGCAGGGTCTCGGGTTTGAGGCTGACCGCCAGCTCCTCCGCTATCTCGCGCACCAGGGCCGCTTCGTCGCTCTCCCCCGGCTCACGCTTGCCGCCGGGGATGTAATAGAGGGCCTTGCCGTGGGAGCGGGCACAGAGCAGTTGCCCCTCCTTGAAGGTGAGCCAGGCGAGTTTGTCGATCATGGGGCTGATTCCTCTTGTAGAAGGTGAGCGGACTGCTCGCACAGGGTGCGATAGGAGCGGGTTTCCCGCATCTCGGGGCCGAGGGCCTCGAGGGCACGGAGGAAGGCCGCGCCATCCGTCAGGCGGTATTTGAACTCCACCTCGAAGCGACCCTGAAAATGTGTGGTCATGGCTCGGCACCGGCACCCAAACGGAAAATGAATAGGGCAGACTAGCAAAAGCGCGGGGCTCGCCCAAGCATCGGGATCACAGCTTGGCGCTGACTGCTCTCTTTATGACCACCTGGTGAGGGAAAATCCGCCCTGGTGCACAGCTTGCGGCCGGGCAACTGGGCGCCGCCAGGGGGCTGTGCTCTAATAAGCTCCCTCTTTGGCGGTAGTGCTGCCGCCCTGAACATAGACAACGAGGCAGCGGCCCGGGCCGCGCCAATGGAGCCACAGATGCAGATCACCAAATTGAGCGACTTTATCGGATTGGGGGTGGCGGGCAACTTCGCCGGCCATCTGGAGCAGGCCGGGGAGGCGGCGGACTTCGTCGCCGTCAAGGTCGCGGACAAGGTTGCCCCCAAGGCGCTGTTCCCCTTCTATGTGCCGGATCATCCGGGCCAGCTCGGCGTCTTCCCATTGAGCGGCGAGGCCATCTTCCTGCCAGAGGCGGCGGTGAGCGGCGACGAGAAGGTGCAAATCGAACCCGAGGTGGCGCTCTGGTGCGAGCTGGAGTACGCGGGGGAGCAGGTGGTGGCCATTCATCCCAAGGCGTTCGGCGCCTACAACGACTGCTCCATCCGTCGCCCCAACGCCAAAAAGATCAGCGAGAAGAAGAACTGGGGGGAGGAGAGCAAGGGGCTGGCGGCCACTCTGCTGCCCCTCGGCCATTTTGCCCCGGGTTGCGAGCTCGACGACTACCGCATCGCCTGCTATCTGGAGCGCGATGGGGAGCTGCACCCCTATGGGGTCGACAGCGCGGCGGTGGACTACAGCTACTTCCATCAGCAGCTGCTCGACTGGGCCATCGACAAGTTCAACCATCAGCAGGATGAAGGCCCGGCCGAGCATATCCAGGGGCTGCTGGCCCAGGCGGGGCGCCCGGCCCACGCCCTCATCAGCATAGGGGCCACCCGCTACACCCCCTTCGGCGAGACTCACTTCCTCGCCCCCGGTGACACCGCCTGCGTGGTGGTCTACCCGGCCAGCCGTTACGGCGAAGCGGATATTCGCAAGGCCATTGGCAGCCGAACCTTTGGCCCGGATGTCTCTGCCTTGCTCCAGGCAGTCAGGGTCCGTTGACGCCTCCCTTCCCCCGCGCCCGTGGGGGAAGGCTCTCCTCCCTTCCTCCTGGCCTGCTGCGCCGCCGTGCTTACATAACCCCATGCGTTGTTTTAACATTCAGCCTCTGTCACACCCTTGCTAGAGACCCATGATGCTGGAGTTCAAAACGATCGGGCTGTTTCTGATCACCGCGGTGGCCGAGATCGTCGGCTGTTATCTGCCCTATCTGTGGCTGACCCAGGGGCGGAGCGCCTGGTTGCTGCTGCCGGCGGGCCTGAGTCTTGCCCTCTTTGCCTGGCTGCTCTCCCTGCATCCAACCGCCGCCGGCCGTGTCTACGCCGCCTATGGGGGCGTCTATATCTTCGTGGCCATCCTCTGGCTCTGGGCGGTGGATGGCATCAGACCCACGATGTGGGACTGGGTCGGTTCCGGGGTCGCCCTCACGGGCATGGCCATCATCATGTTTGCCCCCAGATCCGCATAGGACGACAGGGACGCAGAAGATCAGGAGGGTTGCCATGGTGGTGATCAGAGAGTGCAGGGAGCAGGATCTGGCGGGTTTGCTCAGTCTTTACGCCGAGCTCAGGCCCCGGGATCCCGTGTTGACGGCGTCGGTGGCGAGAGAGGCGCTGAGGCAGTTGCTGGCCGAGCCCGGGGTGCGACTCCTGGTGGCCGAGGTGGAGGGGCAGCTCGCCGCCACCTGCCAGCTCGGGGTGATCCCGACCCTGACCAACGGCGGCAGGCCCTTCGCCATCATAGAGCACGTGGTGACGGCCTCTGCGTTTCGGCGTCAGGGGTTGAGCGAGCGGGTACTGGTGCAGGCCCTGACCCTGGCCTGGGAGCTGGATTGCTACAAGGTGATGCTGCTGTCGGGGGAGGGACGCGAAGAGGCCCATCGGCTGTACGAAAAGCTGGGTTTCAAGGCCGGCATCGAGAAAGGCTTTGTCATCAAGCAGGCCGAGGCCAGGGCAACCCCCTGACGCTGGGCACCGCATTGCCAACGTTTACCAGAGCTTGAGTCACAACATCATGAAGATTGAACAAGCGCAAACAGGGGATTACCAGGCCCTGATCGCCCTCTGGGAGGCCTCGGTGCGCGCCACCCATCACTTCCTGCAAGAGACGGATATCATCACGCTCAAGCCCCTGATCCTGGAGCACTATTTTGCGGCGGTGGATCTGGTCTGCGCCAGGGGAGAGGAGGAGATAGCCGGTTTCTGCGGCGTGCACGATGGCAACATCGAGATGCTCTTCATCACCCCCGAGGCGAGAGGGGGCGGGGTAGGCCGCCTGCTGGTGGCCCATGCCATCCAGCGGCAAGGGGCGAGAAGGGTGGACGTCAACGAGCAGAATGCCCAGGCCCTCGGTTTCTATCAGCACCTGGGTTTCGGGGTGACGGGGCGCACCCCCCTGGATGGTCAGGGCAAGCCCTATCCCTTGCTGCACATGGCCCTGGCCGCCGAGTAGGGGCGTCAGAGCAAAAAAACCGCCCTCGTGTGAAGGGGGCGGTTTTTTTGTGTCAGGTCGGCAACAGCTTGCCTTACTCCTCGCTGGAGTTGTCCTGATAGTCATCGCGCTGGGCCTTGGGCAGGCGGCGCATGGGGGTGAAGCCGATGTCTTCCCCCACGACCTCGCGCTTGCGGGCCGGGGCCGGCTTCTTGGGGCCGTCCCCTTTGGCCTTGCCCTTGCCTTTGGCCGCGTCAGGCTTGCCTTTGGCATTGTTGCTCTTGGCGTTGGCATGGGCGCGGTCACGGGGCGGGTTTTGCACCGGCTTGCTGCCTGGCAGGGTCTGGCGGCTTGGCTTGCCGCTCGGCTCGTACCCTTCCATGATCTCTACGGTCAGGGATTGGCCGATCAGGGCCTCGATATCCTTGAGCTGGCCCAGCTCGTCCTGGCTCACCAGGGAGATGGCCTCGCCGCCACGGCCGGCACGGCCGGTGCGGCCGATGCGGTGGATGTAATCCTCCGCCATCTGGGGCAGCTCGAAGTTGATCACATGGGGCAGCTGATCGATATCCAGGCCGCGTGCGGCGATGTCGGTGGCGACCAGCACCCGCACCTTGCCCTCGCGAAAATCGGCCAGCGCCCGGTTGCGGGCACCCTGGCTCTTGTCACCGTGAATGGCGACTGTGTCCAGGCCATCCTTTTGCATCTGCTGGGCGAGGCGGTCGGCTATCTGCTTGGTACGCACGAACACCAGCACCCGCTGCCAGTTGCCACGGCCGATCATGTGGGAGAGCATCTCGCGGCGGCGTTCCCGGTCGACCTGGATGACGCGCTGGGTCACCTGATCGGCGGCGGTGTTGCTGGGATCCACCTCGATCAGGGTGGGGTCCTTGAGCAGATCGTCCGCCAGCGCCTTGATGTCGTTCGAGAAGGTGGCGGAGAAGAGCAGGGTCTGCCGCTCTTCCGGCAGCGCCTTCATGATGCGACGAATGTCGACGATGAAGCCCATGTCCAGCATGCGATCCGCTTCGTCCAGCACCAGCACTTCCAGGGCGCTCAGGGTGAGAGCCCCCTGGGTCAGCAGATCCAGCAGGCGGCCCGGGGTGGCGACCAGGATGTCGACCCCGAGCTTGATGGCGTCCAGGTTCGGCTTGATGCTGACGCCGCCATAGGCGATCAGGGTGCGGAACGGAAGATGATGGGCGTATTTGATGATGCTCTCGCCCACCTGGGCGGCGAGCTCCCGGGTCGGGGTCAGCACCAGGGCGCGGACCTGACGGCGGCCGCCACGGCCGTGGTTGGCCAGCAGACGGTGCAACATGGGCAGGGTGAAACCGGCGGTCTTGCCTGTGCCTGTCTGGGCGCCGCCCAGCACGTCCTGACCGGCCAGAATGGCCGGGATGGCTTGCTGCTGGATGGGGGTGGGTTGTTCGTAACCCAGCTCCTTGACGGCCCGCAGTATGTGCGGTGACAGACCCAGTTCATTGAATGACATGTTCGAGAGAAACTCCGAGCCTTGGGCTCAACGGGTGACGACAGCCTGGGCCCGTCACGACATGGAAGAAGGTGGGTAGCGGGTCAGGGCTCGGCCTGATCCCTTCAGGCCCGTCCATCGGGCGCTACGACACGAAAAAGATAATGGGCGCGTAATATAGCAGAAGTGACGCAGGCACGCAGTAACGGCGTCATGAATGAAAACCCGGAGCACAAAGGGGGCGCACCGCGCCGATGGGAGAGGGGCGCCCGGGGGGCCCGGCTCACAGCAGCCCCTGGATGGCCCCCGCCAGATCCTCGGGTTTGGTCTGGGGGGCGAAGCGGTCCACCACCCGGCCCTCGCGGTCGATCAGAAACTTGGTGAAGTTCCACTTGATGGCCTCGCTCCCGAGCAGCCCGGGCTTTTGCTGCTTGAGCCAGCGATAGAAGGGGTGGGCCTGCTCGCCGTTGACCTCGCACTTGGCCATCAGGGGGAAGCTCACCGGGTAATCCACCTTGCAGAAGCGGGCTATCTCCTCGGCATTCCCGGGCTCCTGGTGGCCGAACTGATCGCAGGGGAAGCCCAGGATCACCAGTCCCGCCGGGCCAAACTGGCGATGAAGCGCCTCCAGCCCAATGTATTGGGGGGTGAAGCCGCAGCGGCTGGCCACGTTGACCACCAGCACCACCCGGCCTTGCAGGGCGTCACCGGGAAACTCGCTGCCATCGAGTCGTTGCAGGGGAATAGTGGGCAAGGGCATGGGGTTCTCCTGGGTCATGGATGCAGGGGGAGACCCGTTTCGGGCCTTGTTTGCACGTTAGCGGGCCCGGGGTGGCGGGGCAAGGGAAAATCGGCGCCTGGGGCCAGCCCCTTATTGATGGCGGGACTTCTCAAGAGAAGCAATCCGGTTTGTGCCAAGGGGGGGAAGTCGCTACAAAGCGCACTCTCTCCACTCGCTGCGAGTCAATCTTGGACTATCAAGCCGTCATGGATGCCATTTACACCCGGGGATGGGTGATTGTGGATGATTTCTTAACCGCCCCCGAGGTGGATGCCTTGCGGGCCTGCCTGCCGGGGGAGTGGCAACCTGCGGGGATAGGGCGGGAGGGGCTGCATCAGGGCAACCCTGAGATCCGCCGTGATCAGATCCACTGGCTGGATCCCGACCTGGGCGCCCCCGTGGCCGACTATCTGGCCCGCATGGAGTCCCTGCGTCTGGCGGCCAATCGCAGCCTGATGCTGGGACTGTTTGACTACGAGGCCCACTTCGCCCGCTACCGTCGTGGCGACTTCTATGCGACCCACCGCGACGCCTTTGCCGGGCGCTCCAACCGCCGTCTCACCTCGGTGTTCTACTTGAACAACGGCTGGCAGCCCCAGGCTGGCGGCGTGCTGCGGGTCTATGACAACGACGAGCAGTTTCTGATGGATGTCTCCCCCAAGGGGGGGCGGCTGGTGCTCTTTTTGTCGGAGGAGTTTCCCCACGAGGTGCTGCCCGCGAGCGAGGAGCGTTACAGCATCGCCGGCTGGTTTCGGGTCAATGGCAATGGCGCCGGGCGGGTCGATCCCCCTCGCTGAGTCCATTTCGTCCCGTTTTTGACACAGGCGCCGCTTTTTACGGGCCAGGATGGGGGGATGGCGGCCCCATCGGCTGACAAGGCTTCCTCTCCCTTGCTACACTGGCCGCACTTATGTTCGTATCTGGCTTCGTCCGGTTTTTATTGTGGTTGGCTTATCAAATGGCCATGACGAGGCCGCTTCTCCCAAGGGATCACATCTAATGAAGAACATGCATGTCTTGCTGCTGTGCGGCGGCGGTGGCGCCGAGCACGAAGTCTCTCTGCGCAGTGCCAATTTCCTCGAACAACAGCTCGGTCTTCTGCCTGGGGTCGAAGTGACCCGGGTCGAGATGTTCGCCGACCGCTGGCTCAGTGCCGACGGCCGCGAGTGCAAGCTGGGGCTGGACAAGCTGCTCTCCTTTGACAGCGTGGCCCGTCCGGTGGATTACGTGGTGCCCTGCATCCACGGCTACCCGGGTGAGACCGGCGATCTGCAATCCTTCCTCGAGCTGGCGGGCCTGCCTTATCTCGGTTGCGACGCCGAGGCGAGCAAGATCTGCTTCAACAAGATCAGCACCAAGCTGTGGCTCTCCGCCATCGGCATCCCCAATACCCCCTATCTGTTTTTGACCGAGCAGGGCGACGAGGCGCTTGCCGAGGCGAGAGCCGCGCTGGCCAAGTGGGGCAAGGTGTTTATCAAGGCGGCCTCGCAAGGGTCATCGGTGGGCTGCTACTCCGCCAGCAACGAAGCTGAGCTGGTGCAGGGGATCAAGGACGCCTTCGGTTACTCCGAGCAGGTATTGATCGAAAAAGCGGTCAAGCCCCGCGAGCTGGAAGTGGCTGTCTACCAGTACGGTGATGAGCTGGTGGCGACCTACCCGGGCGAGATCTGTGTGCCCCAGGACAAGTTCTACACCTATGAGGAGAAGTACAGCAGCGCCAGCCACACCGAGACGGCGCTCAAGGCCGAAGGCCTGACCCAGGCGCAGTCTGATGCCATCCATGCCTACTCCCTCAAGGCCTTCCGCCAGTTGAAGTTGACCCATCTGTCGCGCATCGACTTCTTCCTGACCGAGGATGGGGAGATACTGCTGAACGAGATCAACACCTTCCCGGGCATGACCTCCATCTCCATGTTCCCGAAACTGCTGGAGCATCACGGTCACAGCTTCGCGGCCTTCCTCGAGCAGATCCTGCGCAAAGAGGCCTGAGTCGCGGCCTCATGCCGAAGATGATAAAGAGGGGCCTGCCGGCCCCTCTCAGACTGATGACAAACCCCTGGACGCCGATCTCGGGGTTTGATCTAATTGCTGCATGGTCAATAAATGGACTGCACCATGCTCAGAGAACCCGCACCCCAGCAACTTGAGATCGAGATGGTCACTCTCGAAGAACTTGTCCCCCAAGACCACCTCCTGCGCAAAATCGACAAGTTCATCTCTTTTGACTTTATTCGCGACAAGG
>NZ_JBGLQX010000016.1:0-116038 GCF_041403065.1 Aeromonas sp. S16(2024)
CCGGCGTGTTCCGCCGTGCTGGTAGGGGCGCATTATAGGGAGCCGGATCACGATGACAAGGGATTTTTTGAAGAAAGTCACGGAAACTTCAAATTATCCAGTTAGAAACAGCTTACCCAGTGTATATATACAATGTTATCCACAAGCCAATGATTTCAGTTCTGTTTTATTGGCATTTAACCGGGTCTTCCTTGCTTAAGGAATGCCATACTGAAGCGGATAATGTGTCCCAAGTGGTCCATGGTAGCGTCCTGTCGTAAAGCTGGTTACCATGGAGGTGAATAGAGTGTTGCACCTTTTTTGCTTTCATTTACAAAAGGTCTTTAAAGATGAATTTATCCAAGTTTCCCGTTTATGTGCAGGCGGCCGTTCTCGCTCTGGTGTTGGCGCTGGTCGGTTATCTGGTTGCCCAGGCCCTGCAGTTTTCCCTGAAAGCCGAAGTCATTTTTGCCGTAGGTCTGGCCATTGGTGGTTTTGTAGTACCGCTGTTCCTTAACCGGGCTCCTGCCGCTGTGGCCGAGCAGAATGCCAGCCAAGAGACATGCACCTTATATGTAGGCAACCTGCCCTACCGTGCCAACGAGATTGCCGTGCGCGAGCTCTTTGCCGAGCAGGGCCTGGTGATTTCCGTCCGTCTGATGAAAGACAAGGCCACTGGCAAGCGCAGGGGCTTCGGATTTGTTGAGATGCCGGTCGCCGATGCGGCCAAGGCCATAGCGGCGCTCAATGACAAGGAGTATCAGCAGCGCACCCTCAAGGTACGTGAAGCCAACGACAAGCGGGACAGGGATGAGAGGGAAGGCGCCGACGTCGACGCCTGAAGACTCAGCACAGCACCTCTTCGAGTGATGACAGCCCCCATGCTTCCAAGGGGGCTGTCAGTTTTTGGGCCCGGGCATCCAGCAGGCTGCAATAGGCGCGGCCCTGTCCTTCACCGGTGAGGGCGGATGGAAGCGCGGCCAGCAGATGGGCCACCCGTCTTGCCACCGCATTGCCCGAGTCCACCAGTTGGCACTCCGGCATCAGTTGCCGGATTTCATCCCCCAGCAGCGGGAAATGGGTGCAGCCCAACACCAGGGTATCCGGCCTCTCCTCCCCTTCCATCCAGTCAGCCAGCACCTCTCGCAGCAACCCCATGTTGACCGGCTGTCCCGCCAGCTTGCGCTCGGCCTCGATCACCAGCTCGGTTGCCCCCTTGAGCAACACCCGCTTGCCCGGCGCGAACTGGGCGATGAGCTCGTGGGTATATTCGCGGCTGACGGTGCCCGGGGTTGCCAGCAAACCGATGCAGCCATTGCGGGTCAGGGCGGCGGCAGGCTTGATGGCAGGCACCACGCCCACCACAGGAATGCTCAGGGTGGCTCGCAGGGATGGCAGGGCTATGGTGCTGGCGGTGTTGCAGGCGATCACCACCAGATCGATGGCGTGTTCGGCCACCATGTGGCTGACCAAGCCGGTGCAGGCAGAGATCAGCTCTGGTTCGCTCAGCTCGCCATAGGGGAAGTGGGCGTTGTCGAAGCAGTAGAAATAGTTGTGCGCCGGCAGGGTGCGACGGATCTCCCCATAGACGGTCAAGCCGCCCATACCGGAGTCGAACACGAGAATATTGGCCACCAGAGCTCCCCCTTGGATGCGAGTCGGCGATCATACTCCCGCCGGCGGCCAATAGAAAAGGCCCCGTACAGGACGGGGCCTCGCTTTTTCCTCTCTATATAAGCAGAGCAGCGGATCAGAGACGGTAGTCGGCGGTCAGCTTGAACTCGGTGCCCGGTGAGGCATAGCCATAGGCCGGGACATAGTCACGATCGAACAGGTTGTCGATGCGACCGCCCAGGGTCAGCGCAGGCGTCACCCCGTAGCTGGCCCCCAGATTGACCAGGGTGTAAGAGCTCAACACCACCCGCTCTGCTGGGAAGCTGCTGAAGTTCTTGTCGTCACGCTTGCCCACGTAGAGCAGCTCGGTCGACAGATCCACCGGGCCCAGCTGTACCTGTGTCAGCCAGCTCGCCTTCTGCTTGGCGCGGCGCAGCAGCGGCTGACCGCCGTCGTTCTTGTCTTCGGTCTTGGTGTAATCGAAGCTCAGGTCATGATGGAGCGGACCGGTTTCCAGCCCCAGCGCTACTTCCACGCCGCGGATCTCGGCATCCGTGTTGTCCGGCTTGCAGTTGGAGAAGGCGCTCTGGCAGGAGATCAGGTTCTGGATCTGGTTGCGATAGAGGTTCACTGACCAATCCCAGGCGGTGTAACGGCCGGAGAAGTCCAGCTCCAGGTTCTTGCTCTCTTCCGGCTTCAGATCCGGGTTCTCATAACCGGGATAGTAGAGATCGAGGAAGGTCGGTGCCTTGAAGCCGGTGCCGTAGCTCAAGCGCACATTGTGGTTGTCGTCGATGTCCAGCCCGCTGGCGGCGGACCAGGTGTTGTGGCGGCCATACTGCTCGTTGTCATCGGTGCGGCCGGACAGCTCCCACAGCAGGGCCTGCCAGCGATAACTGCCCACCGCAAACAGACCTGTGTTGTCGCGATCCGGGGCATTGAAGGCCTGACCATAGCTGCGCGAATCGGACTTCATCTGCTCCTGCTGCCAGTCGGCGCCACCGGTCAGGTTGAGCCCCTCGATGCCGCTCCAGCTGTTGATCCAGGAGAAGCGGGTCAAGCCGGTGTGGATCGGCTGGGCACTGGATTCCCCCTGACTCTCCAGCCAGCTCTTCAGCTTGTTCTCGCCATAGCTGGCTTCCAACCGGCTGGTCAGGGTCGCGCTCTGGAACTTGAGGCCACCGTCGTACTGGAAGGCCTTCACCCGGCTCTGGTCGGCCGACTGATAGGCGTCGTCCATCTCGGTCTGGTTGTCATAACCCTGGGCGTTGAAATCGGCACTCCAGGCGTCGTTGAAGGCATGGTTCATCCCGACCTGGCCATTGAGGCTGTCGAAACCGTCCCGATCCGGCTGCTGGGCACCGGCCACCACGTCGAACCCATCGGTCCGCTCATAGCCCACCAGCAGGTTCATGTCGGTCTGCTGGCCCAGGGCCTGCACGGTACGCAGTTGGCCCTGACCATAACCATGGCTGCCTGCGCCCCCCTTCAGGTGGGTCTCGCTGCCACTCTTGGCGGAGGTCTTGGTGATGAGGTTGATGACGCCACCTATGGCATCGGAACCGTAGACGGCGGCGCGCGGCCCGCGGATGTACTCGACCCGCTCTATGTTGCCGAGGGGGATCTGGCTGAGATCCGGCGTGCCGGCCACCATGGCGGCGATGGGACGGCCATTCATCAGCACCAGGGAGTGGTTGGAGTTGGTGCCGCGGATGAAGAGGCTGCTGATATGGCCACGGCCACCCAGGGTGGTGATCTGTACCCCGGGCAGGGTCTTGAGCAGATCCGTCAGGCTCGATACCTGGCGGGATTCGATCTCGGCGCGATCGATCACTACCACGGGAGCCAGCACAGAACTGACGGGTTGTTCCACCCGGTTGGCGGTGACCACCATAGTGTCATTGGCAGGAAGGGAAGACTGGGCAAAGGCCGCCGTTGGCAACAGGGCAGCCGCCAATAATTTCTTGGACATGAGAGATCCTTAAGTTCGCGTAAGCATCTACTTCGTGGCCGGTTTCTCTCGGCCCGAAATACGAACTTTGGCAGGTCTTCGGGCTTGGGGGCTGATGGCCTACGGCGACGGCTTCCCACCTGACGGCAGTGCCCTGATGTCGCTTCGTTCCCCCTTACCGCTGCGCGCCAGCTCCGGATTCTCACCGGATTCCCTTTTAAGCATGATGCGCCAAAGCGGGGGGATTATAGGCAGAGCAGGATTGGATGTATAGCCATCTGGATTGCTGTCATCACTTTTTCCCACCAGAGGGTGTCGAGTGGCACAATTACTGCCCTGCGCCTCTGTCATGGCCTCAGTTAGGCGCAATCCGAAGGGGTCAGACGCAAGAAATGTTGAGCCAGGTCCCACGGCTTTTTGGTAACATGCGGCAAACGTTTGACACCCCCGAGGAAGCCGTAATGACGACCCCCCCAATGATCGGCCTGGTAATGGGCTCTGACTCCGACTGGCCCGTGATGCAAGCGGCAGCCCGCATCCTCAAGGAGCACGGCGTGCCCTATGAGGCGCGTGTCGTCTCCGCCCATCGCACCCCGGATCTGCTGTTCGAATATGCCGCCAGTGCTCGCGAACGCGGCCTGCGCGCCATCATCGCCGGGGCCGGCGGGGCCGCCCACCTGCCGGGCATGCTGGCCGCCAAGACCACGGTGCCTGTGCTGGGTGTGCCCATCCCGACCCGTCAGCTCAAGGGGATGGACTCTCTGCTCTCCATAGTGCAGATGCCCAAGGGGGTGCCGGTCGCCACCTTCGCCATCGGCGAGGCGGGGGCCGCCAACGCCGGTCTGTTTGCCGTCTCCCTGCTGTCGGTTGCCCAGGATGGCGACGCCCCTCGCTATCACCAGCAGCTCGACAGCTTCCGCGCCAACGAGCGCGATCGGGTGCTGGCCCTGCAACTGGAGGACCCGGCATGATACTGCCCCCCGCTACCCTCGGCATGCTGGGGGGCGGCCAGCTCGGCCGCTATTTCGTGATGTCGGCCCATCGCCTCGGTTATCAGGTGATAGTGCTGGATCCGGATCCCGCCAGCATCGCCGGCGCCGCGGCCGACGCCCAGATAGTGGCGGCCTATGACGACGCCGAGGCGCTGCGCGATCTGGCCAGTCGCTGTGATGCCGTCACCTGCGAGTTCGAGAACGTGCCGGCCGCCTCCCTGGCCCTGCTGGAGCAGCACCTGCCGGTGCGCCCTGCGGCCAGCGCAGTGCGCGTCTGCCAGGATCGCCGGGAAGAGAAAGCCTTCCTGACCCGCGCCGGCGTGCCGGTCGCCCCGAACCTGACTCTGCTGCCGGGCGAGCCGCTGCCGGCCCTGCCCAGCGACCTCTTCCCCGCCATTCTCAAGACGGCCCGCGAAGGCTATGACGGCAAGGGACAGTGGACTATCCACCAGGCCGACGAGCTGCCAGCGGCCCTGGCCGCCAGCGGCGTGCCCTGCGTGCTGGAGAAGCGCCTGCCGCTGGAAGGGGAGTTTGCCCTCACCCTGGCCCGCAGCCCGAGCGGTGCCATCAGCGCCCTGCCCCTGGTGCAGAACTGGCACAGCGGCGGCATCCTGGATCAGACCCGCTCCCCGGCCAATGTGCCCGCCCTGGAGGCGGAAGCCCAGCGCATCGCCGAGCACATCATCGCCGCCCTCGACTATGTGGGGGTGCTGACGGTGGAGTTTTTCCTGGTCGGCGGCGCGCTGCTGGTCAACGAGATGGCGCCCCGCCCCCACAACTCCGGCCACCCCAGCATCGACAACGCCGGTTGCAGCCAGTTCGAGCTGCAGGTGCGTGCCCTGTGCGATCTGCCGCTGCCGGCAAAAGCCGAGGTGTGCCCCGCCATCCTGCTCAACCTGCTCGGGGATCTGTGGCAGGACGGCACCCCTGACTGGGCCGGCGCCCTGGCCCTGCCCGGCGTGCACCTGCACCTCTATGGCAAGGGCGACGCCCGCCCCGGCCGCAAGATGGGCCATGTGACAGTCACCGGCCGCGACTGGCCTGCGGTCGAGGCCACCGTGCACCAGTTGCGCGCCCTGATGGGACTGCCGCCGCGCTAAGCGCCGCTGGTACCAACGAAAAGACCCGGGCCAATGCCCGGGTCTTTTTTATGGTGATGTCTTCAGACGAGGGGGTCAGATCCGTTCGGCAGAAACCGCAACGGGAGCCGGCAGCCGTATGGTGAGGGAGAGCACCAGGGCCACCACCAGCAACACCAGAATCAGGTTGAAGGTCGCCATGAAGCCGCCAAACAGAGAGGCCACGATGGAGCCTATGATGCTGCCCAGCCCAAAGCCCAGATAGATGACGCCGTAGTTCTTGGTCAGGTTGTTGAGCCCGAAGAAGTCGCTCACCAGCGAAGGGTAGACTGTGATGGTGCCGCCGAAGCTGAAGGCGACGCAGGCCACCGCCACGAAGAAGAGGTTGGCATTGAGCGGCACAAAGAGCAGCAATCCCATGCCGGCCAGGGTGATCAGCTGGGCTATGGTGATGACACGGATGCGGGACATCTTGTCGGACAGTATGCCCAGCACCAGACGGCCACCGAGGTTGGCCATGGCGATGATGGCGACGGCGTTGGCGGCCACCACGGCTGGCAGACCCACCATCTTCTCGCCGATGTCCTTGGCCACGCCGATGACGTAGAGGCCGCTCATGCAGGCGGTGAGGAACATCAGTGCCAGCATCCAGTACTGGGGCTTGCGCATCGCCTCGGCCAGGGTGAAATCGCGGCTCTCGGTCTGCTGCACGGAAGCGGCCTGCTGGGGCGCATCCTTCATCAGCATGCCGCCCACCAGCACCATGGACATGGCGATCAGCCCCCACAGCTGGAAGGTCGCCTCCAGCCCGTTGTTCGACAGCAGTAGCAGGTTGATGTACTTGAAGCCGAGACTGCCGAGGCCATAGGCACCGATGGAGCAGGCGGAGATGAGCCCCTTGCGCTCCGGGAACCACTTCACGCAGTTGGAGAGGGTCATCAGGTAGCCGGTCCCGTCGGCGAAGCCCACCAGAATGCCGGCGCAGAGGTAGAGCATGGCCAGATTGCTGGCATGGGCGGTGAGGAAGAAGCCGATGCCGAGCAGCACGCCGGCCCCCAGGGTGACGTTGCGCACCCCGAACCGCTCCTGCAGCTTGCCCGCCAGGGAGGAGGCCACCGCCAGGGAGAGGCTGAGCAGGCCGAAGGCGAAGGCCACCTGGCTCACCGGCTCGTCCAGCTTGTCGGAGAGCTGGGCGTTGAACAGACTCCAGGTGTAAACGGATCCCAGCGCGAACTGGGTGATGATGGTCCCCAACAGGGTGAGGTAGCGGGTGCGATTCAGATCGATGGTCATGATGCGTCTCGGTCGATGGCCTTAAGGAAACTGGGGCCACTATAGGCAAGACGCCACTCCCGCCGACCGATTAAGGCATGAAATGCAGATCGGCGGGCATGAATGACAATCAGAGCCGCATCAGCTGACGGAACGCCTTGATGTTGCTGCGACTGACCGGCACCTCGAACGGCAGATCATGGAGCCGGATGAGATAAGTGCTGTTGAACCAGGGGACGATTTCGCGGATCTTGTTGATGTTGACGCAGTAGGAGCGGTGGCAGCGAAAGAACCCCTCCGCCGGCAAGCGGCTGACAAACTCGCTGAGAGCCATGGTCATTACGTAGCGATCGGTGCGGGTGTAGACATGGGTGAGCTTTTCGTCCGCTTCCGCGTAGTAGATCTGCTCGCAAGGGGTGACTATGATGCGCTCCCCCTTCACCAGATTGACGGTGCGATTGTGCGGGATGCTCACCTCCCCCTGCCCCGGCTGCGACTTGCCCGCATGCTCGAGCTTTTGCAGCAGATTGATGATGCGCGGCTCGTTGTAGGGCTTGAGGATATAGTCGAACGCCTCCAGCTCGAACGCCTCCACCGCGAACTCCTTGTAGGCGGTGACGAAGACGATATGGGGCGGATGGCTCGACTTGTGCAGGTTCTTGGCCAGCAGCAGGCCGTCGATGGAGGGGATCTGGATATCCAGGAACACCACGTCCACCTCGTGATCCTGCAGGTACTTGAACGCCTCCAGCCCATCCTCGAAGCTTGCCACTATCTCGATCTGGCTGTGCTGGTTCACCAGATAGATCAGCTCCTCGCGAGCCAGATATTCGTCTTCCACTATGATGGCTTTCAGCATGGCATTGCCCCCTGAAGGCGCGCAGGAGAGGCCAGCACCACCCGTATCAAACATTCATCTTCGACAATGATGGCTTTCAGCATGACAACCCCTCTCGCAGCACACACTTATCTTCAACCATGATGGCCCTCAGCATGGCATCGCCTCCTGATCCGGCAGATAGAAACAGACTTCGGTTCCCGGCTCCAGCCGCTTGAGGTGCAGGCCGTCCCCGTACAGCAGCTTGACCCGCTGATGCACGTTCATCAGGCCTATGCTGCGACTCTCCACCCGGCCGGCGGCCACCCCGTCGATCACCGCCTGGCTGATGCCGTAGCCGGTGTCGCGCACCGCCACCCGAATCCCCCCCGCCAGCTGCTTCACCTCGATAGTGACCCGGCCAGGCGCGCTGCGGGGCTGGATGCCGTGCAGGATGGCGTTTTCCACCAGGGGCTGCAACAGCAGGCTCGGCACCTGGATGTGGACGTCGTCCACCTCGAACACCACCTCCAGCTTGTCCCCGAAGCGGGCCTGCTCGATGGCCACGTAGTCGCGCACCTGCTGCAGCTCCTCCTGGATGTCGATGAGCTCGTCCCCCTTGTTGAGGTTGTAGCGCAGATAGTCCGCCAGATTGGCGATCAGCTGGCGCGCCTGCTGGGGCCGGATGCGGATCAAGGACGAGATGGCGTTGAGGGCATTGAACAGGAAGTGCGGGTTGATCTTGCTCTGCAGGGCGGTGAACTCCGCCTTGCGGGTCATCTCTTTCAGTTGTTCGATGCGCGACACCTCCATCTGGGTGGAGATGAGCTGGGAGAGGCCCACCGCCATCTCCTTGAGGGAGCTGGTGATGCTGTGGGTACGGCGATAGTAGATCTTGAGGGTACCGCTGACGGCGCCGTTTTCCCGCAGCGGGATGATGATGACAGAGTGAAAATCGGAGAGGTGATACTGGCGCAGATCGTTGTTGATGATGATCTGGTCCAGCAGCACGGCTCTCTGGGTCATGTCGCTGATGGCGTGGTGCTCGTCCAGCTCGTAGTAATCCTTGCCCACCCCCACGTAGGCCAGCACGTCCCGGGTGTCGGTAATGGCCACCGCATCGGCGTCGATCTCGCGCCGGATCACGGCGCACACCTGACCGAGAGAGTGGCGATCTATGTTCTGGAAGAAGGGCAGCGTCTGGTTCGCTATGTCCAGCGCCAGCTTGGCCTGCTTGGCGGCAATCAGCTCCTTCTCGTCGTCCAGATCCTGCACCAGCTTGATGATGAGACCGATGCAGAGGGTCCCGGCGATCATGGGATAGGCGATGTGGCTGACGATCTCCACACCCACGGCATGGGGCTCGGTCAGCAGCCAGATCAGCAGCATGGTCAGCCCCTCGCAGGCCATGCCCGCCAGTATGCCGTAGAGCCAGAGTCGCGACTTGCGGCATCTCAGGTGCAACCAGGTCGCCAGCAGACCGGCGATGATGCTGGCGATGAGGCAAGGGATGGAGGTGTGACCATCCATGTCGATGAGGTAACGGTGCAAGCCGGAGATGACCCCGGCCGGGATGCCGACCCAGGGGCCGAACAGTATGCCGCCCGAGATGATGGCGATGATCCGCACGTTGATCAGCGCCCCCTCCACCGGAATGCCGGTGTAGGTGCTGAACACCGCAAACAGGCCGAAGATGGCGGCCACCAGCACCAGCTCAGCCGGGGTGTGATCCCGCTTCTGGAACAGTCGCTGGAACGGCCTTGTACGGGTCAGGAGGAAGAGCGTCATCAGCATCAGCGCCGCCCGTTCAAACACCGCCAACAACATCATCTGATTTTCGAGCATGGGGCCCTCCGGCCTATGGCCACAAAGGGGCGCACTATAGAAGGAATCTGGCCGTGGACGGCTGACCCCGATCAAATCAGGGACATGAGACCACGGCGGCAGGATTGAAAAGAGAGAGGCCCTCTCATCGGGCCCTAGTGTACCGCAGGCAGGTGCCGGGGAGGCATAGCGCTGCCATATTCAGCCCGATGGAGCAGGAAAGGACGGGCTCAGGACGACAGGGTCGCCAGCCTGGCCGCGAAGCCCATGAAGAAGAGGCCGATCAGGCCGTTACCCAGCTTGGCGAGACGCGCCTTGCGCGCAAAGAAACGCGCCATCAGGGTGCCGCCGAAAATCAGCAGGGTGAGATAGACGAAGCTCATGGCCTCCAGCATGCCGGCCAGCACCAGGTAGGAGATCCAGGTGTGGGCATAGCTGAAGTCGATGAACTGCACGAAGAAGGAGACGTAAAAGAGGATCGCCTTGGGATTGGTGAGGCTTAAGGTGAGGGCCTTGGAGAAATAGCGCTCCCCCAGCTCCACCGCGGATTCCTGCCCTTCGCCCTTGGCTATGAAGTTGGCATGGAGGATCTTCACCCCCAGATAGAGCAGGTAGATGGCGCCGAGATAGCGTACCAGGGTGAACAGCAAGGGGGTGGTGCGAATGAGGGAGGCGATCCCCAGGTAGGCGCAGAAGATGAGGATGGCATCGCCGACGAAGACGCCGAGGGCGGCGCGATAGCCAGGCCCTATGCCCCGCACGGCGGCGGTGCGCAGCACATAAATCGAGTTGGGACCCGGCGCTATGATGATGAAGAAGAGCCCCACCAGATAGGTCCAGACATTGATGACTCCCAGGCTTTCGAACATGTTCCCTCCATGGCGGGCGATGGGCCGGATAGCGGCGGCAGGCTTTCTATACTAATCCGCCACGCGCCAAGCACAAGATCTGACCTGCCATCCACACACCTTCAGCATGAACGGCTTGCACGCCGATCGAGAGCAGCGCCGGCGTTCGCCCACTTTGGTTATGTCCAGATGCACCGGGATAGGGCATGGTAGAGGGAGTATGAAACAGCAGATACCTCACCCATGGACAAGACCTTGAGCACCGATACCTCTGTCACCGCGACGCCCTCGGCCGACCCCCTGAACACCACCACTTATCCGGTGATTGCCGCCATCAGCTTCTCGCACCTGTTGAACGACATGATGCAATCTGTGCTGCTGGCCATCTATCCGTTGCTCAAGCTCGGCCTCGACCTGTCGTTCACCCAGATTGGGCTCATCACCCTCACCTACCAGTTCACGGGCTCGTTGTTGCAGCCGCTGATCGGCTTCTACACAGACCGCAGGCCCATGCCGTATTCGCTGCCCCTCGGCATGGGCTTTACCCTGATCGGCTTGCTCTCCCTGTCACAGGCGGGCAGCTTTGGCGCCGTGCTGCTGTCGGCCATGCTGATCGGCATGGGCTCGTCCGTCTTCCACCCGGAATCCTCCCGGGTCGCCCGCATGGCGGCCGGCAGCCAGCCGGGCTTGGCCCAATCCCTGTTCCAGATCGGCGGCAACCTCGGCTCGGCCATAGGTCCGCTGCTCGCCGCGCTCATCATAGTGCCGCAGGGACAGGGCAGCGCGGCCTGGTTCTCGCTGTTCGCCCTGGTGGGCGTCATGGTGCTCTGCCTGGTCGGGCGCTGGTCGAGCCAGCACGGTGCCAACTTCCACAAGCGGATGAAGGCCCATGCCGGCAGCGGCCTGAGCCGCCGCCAGATCGGCTGGTCGCTGGCCATCCTGGGCCTGCTGATGTTCTCCAAATTCTTCTACATGACCAGCCTGAGCAGCTATTACACCTTCTATCTGATGGACAAGTTCAGCCTGTCGCTGGATAGCGCCCAGTTCCATCTGTTTGCCTTCCTGTTCGCCGTCGCGGCGGGCACAGTGCTCGGTGGGCCTGTCGGTGACCGCATCGGCCGCAAGCGGGTGATCTGGATCTCCATCCTGGGCGTTGCCCCCTTCACCCTGCTGCTGCCCCACGTCGACCTGTTCTGGACCTCGGTGCTCTCGGTGATCATCGGCCTCGTCCTGGCGTCGGCCTTCTCCGCCATCCTGGTCTACGCCCAGGAGCTGGTGCCCGGCAAGGTCGGCACCATCTCCGGTCTGTTCTTCGGCTTCGCCTTCGGCATGGGGGGCATAGGCGCCGCCCTGCTGGGCCAGCTGGCCGATGCGACCAGCATAGAAACCGTGTACCAGCTCTGCGCCTACCTGCCGCTGATCGGCCTGCTGACCGCTTTTTTGCCGACCATCAGAAAGGGTTAATAGATGCCCCTCACGGAAGACCGTCCATAAAAAACGCGGCCTGAGAGGCCGCGTCTGAAGTTGATGAGAACTAAGGCTGGTCAGCAATACTGCCCCGCCACCCAGCCCGATGACCAGGCCCACTGGAAGTTGTAGCCGCCGAGCCAGCCGGTCACGTCCACCACCTCGCCGACGAAGTAGAGACCGGGCACCTTGCGCGCCTCCATGGTCTTGGAGGAGAGCTCGTTGGTATCCACCCCCCCCAGGGTCACCTCGGCGGTGCGATAGCCTTCGGTGCCGTTCGGCAGTATCTGCCAGTCCCCCAGCAGGGTGGCCACCGCCTCCAGCTCCCGCTCGTTGTACTGACGCATCGGCTTGCTGTTGAGCTGTCCCAGCTCCACCAGCTTGTCGACGAAACGCTTGGGCAGCTCGCGCCCCAGCACGGTTTTCAGCTCCTGGGCCGGGTGCGCCAGCGCCCAGGCCTTGAGGGCCGCCGGGATATCCAGCTCGGGCAGCAGGTTGATGTGGATCTTCTCTCCCGCCAGCCAGAAGGAGGAGATCTGCAGTATGGCGGGGCCCGAGAGGCCGCGGTGGGTGAACAGCATGGCCTCCTTGAAGCGGGTGCCATCCTCGGCGGTCACCGCCACCGGCAGGCTGACCCCGGCGAGATCGGCGAAGGCCTCTTTCTGTTCCTGATGCAGGGTGAAAGGCACCAGACCGGCGCGGGTGGGCAGCACATTGAGGCCGAACTGCTCCGCCAGCTTGAAGCCGTAGGGGGTGGCGCCGAGTTTGGGCATGGAGAGGCCGCCGGTGGCCACCACCAGAGAGTGGCAGGCGATCTCGCCCTTGCTGGTGTCGAGCAGGAAGCCGTCATCCGTCTTGCTGACGGAGAGGATCTCGGTCTGGCACTGCAGGGTCACCCCGGCCCAGTCACACTCGGTGAGCAGTACCTCGACTATCTCCTTGGCGCTCTCGTCACAGAACAGCTGGCCCAGGGTCTTCTCGTGATAATTCACCCCGTGCCTGTCCACCAGATCGATGAAGTCCTGCTGGGTGTAGCGCGCCAGCGCCGACTTGCAGAAGTGCGGATTGCCGGAGAGGAAGGCGTGGGGACCGGCCTGATGGTTGGTGAAGTTGCAGCGACCGCCGCCGCTGATGAGGATCTTGCGGCCCGGCTTCTTGGCGTTGTCCAGCAGCAGCACGGTTCGCCCCCGATAACCGGCCTGGGCCGCACACATCAAGCCAGCCGCACCGGCCCCGATCACCACCACATCAAACTGCTTCATCATCACGCACCCATCAAAAGAAAAACGGCCCCTGCCAAGGAGCCGTCATCGCATGGCCGAAACCACAGCGGTGGTTTCATGGCTGCATCAATCGAAAACGGCCCACAAGGGGGCCGTATTGTACTGGCTGAACACTAAGTGTCCACGACTATCAGGCGTTGCCGTCCATGATGCTGGCAGGGGCGCCCTTGGCCAGCTCGGCCAGCTCCTTGTCGATGAAGTAGAGACCCTTGCCATCCTCGCCCACCAGCGACAGACGATCGACGATGCTCTTGAACAGCTTTTCCTCTTCGTGCTGCTCGGCCACGTACCACTGCAGGAAGTTGAAGGTGGAGTAGTCCTGGGTGGTGAATGCCACATGGGCCAGGCCGTTGATGCACTTGGTGATGTGGAACTCGTGCTCCAGGGTGGTGCGGAAGATGTCCCCCAGCGAGTTGAACTCGTGGGGAGGCGCATCTATGGCCCCCAGCAGCGGCATGCCGCCGGTTTCGCTCACGTAGGTGAACAGACGCTCCATGTGCTGGCGCTCCTCGGCGGCGTGCTTGCGCAGGAAGGTGGCAGCCCCTTCGAAGCCCTTGTCCTCGCACCAGGCGCTCATCTGCAGGTAGAGATTGGAGGAATAGAATTCAAGATTAATCTGCTCGTTCAACTTCTCGATCATGGCTTTGGCCAACATGATGATTCTCCACTGTGATTTGGTCACGATTGTCGCCACTGTTGCAGCCTGACGCAACCAGATACGACGGTCAGCGCTCGCAGTTGTGGCCCGGCCTCGCCTCATCCTGTCCCCCATACGGTTATAGAGAAGCAAAGAAACATGGTGTAGGTGGCGTCAGCCATTATGATGGCGCCAGTGGTCGGGGAAAGGATTCAATGAGATTCATTATGGCATTGGCGCTGCTCTGGATAACCCAGTTGCAGGCCACTCCCTCCTTGCTGGAAGAGGCAGAATTGCAGGCGGCGCGGGATCCCGTCGGCTATCTGCAACGCCTCGACGCCAGCCCGCAGCAGGACATGGAGCTGTTTTACGCCAGAGCCCCGGCCCAGGCCGCTCTGGGCCACTACCAGCAGGCCCTGCTGGACAACGCCCGCGCCCGCGAGCTGGCCAGTGCCCAGCAGGAGAGCCAGCGCCTGCTCGACTTCAGATTGCAGCAGATTGCCCTGACCCTGGATACCGAGGCCCCCGAGCAGGCCCTCCAGCTGCTGAGCCAGCTCAGGCCGGCCGTCATGGGCCATGTCCAGCAGGAGTCCGAGTGGCATGCCCTCAATGGCCTCGCCCTCTACCGTACCCAGCAGATGAAGGAGGCGATCGCCGAGCTCAAGACCGCCTTCCAGCTCAAGCAAAAAGGGCCAAGAAGCGCCCTCTCCACCCTGCAGTGTGCCCGCCTGATGATGACCCTTGGCAACCTCTATGCCGATCTCAGCCTCCATCGGGAGGCCGAAACCTATTATCAGGATGCCCTCGGGCAGATGGCGCAACTGAACGAACCCAACAGTCAGGCCATCATCCGGGCCAACATGGCGCGACTCTACATCGACATGGGGCGCCCCGACCGGGCGAGCGAGCTGCTCGATGCCCTGCTGGCCACCCCCGGGCTCTCGCCCCACTATCGCGCCATCGTCCTCGGCTACAGGGCCATGGTGTTCAACGCGCAGAGAGACTGGCACTCGGCCTGGCAGAGCCTGGAGGAGGCGCAGGCCATCTATGAGGGGCTGGGTTACCCTCAGGCCGCCTCCCGGCTGACCGAGATCCGGGCCAGAACCCTGCAGGGACGGGGGGAGACCCAGCTGGCCTTGCAACTGCTGACGGCCCAGCCAGGCCCGGTCAGCATAGAGGGCAAGGCGATGCAGGCCAGGCTGCTGGCAGACCTGGGACGCTACCCCGAGGCCTATGGTGTCATGACCCGCTACATGCAGCACTACAGACAGCACTTCAACCAGACCCTGAGCCAGCATGCCGCCGCCTTCCAGGTCGAGATGGATCTGGCCCGCAGCGAGGCCAGCAACCTGGCGTTGCAGCAGGAGAACGAGAACAAGCGCCAGCAACTGCTGTATCAGCAGAGTGCCCGCTACTACCAGCTGATGCTGGTCGTCCTGCTGGCTGGCGCCCTGATCCTGCTCGGGCTCACCACCCACAGGCTGCACCGCAGCTCGCGCCGCCTCTACAAGCTCGCCACCTTCGATCAGCTGACCGGGCTGCCGAACCGCCGCGCCTTGCTGGAGCAGCTGGAGCAGCAGTGGCAGCTGGATGCGCCACTGACCCTGCTCATCATCGACATCGACCACTTCAAGCAGATCAACGACAGGCACGGCCACCAGACCGGTGACCAGGCCATACGGCAGCTGGCCCGGGAATTGAAGAGCTGGGCACCTGACCTGCAACAGGTCGGGCGTTGGGGAGGGGAGGAGTTTCTGGTGGCCATGACGCAGGACGGCGCCACCTGCTGGCAACTGGCCGAACAGCTGAGAAACCGGATCGCCTACCTGGCCGCCCCCCACATGACCATCAGCATAGGGGTGGCGGAGCGCTCACCGGACGATGACAGCCTCAGCCAGCTGATCCACAGGGCCGACATGGCCATGTACCAGGCCAAGCGTCAGGGGCGCAACCAGACCATACTGGCACCAGCCCCCAACCAGCCTGCCTGCAACGTCGCCTGAGGCTGAGAGCCTGAAGCCATAACGTCTGCTTGATGACCGTGCATCAGACACCAGGGACGCAACCAGACTATATTGGCTGGCTCCGGCCCCCAATCAACCAGCCTGCAACGTCGCCTGACACAGGCACCTGACTCAGGGCAGCAGCTCGGTCAGGGAGGCGACATCCACTGGCGCCCCATAGTCGACGCCCGGCAGCTCGAAGCCGTTGAGCTGCATGAAGTCCTGGCGCAGCCCGGCGAAGTCTCCCAGGGCGTGGAAGTTGTCCGGCGTTACCTTGGACCAGAGCGCCGAGACGGCGGCCTGCACCGCCGGGTCGAGCTCGTGGTCATCCATCCGGATCAGGCGGTTGCCGTCGGCCACCACCCCATGGGGCCCGTACATCTTGGTGGCAAACAGCCGCTGCATCTGCTCGATGCAGCCCTCGTGCACGCCCCGCTCCTTCATCACCCCCATCAGCAGGCCCAGATAAACCGGCAACACCGGAATATAGGCGCTCGCCTTGGTCACCAGCGCCTTGCACACCGACACCCAGGCGTGACCGCCGAGCTCGGCCAGCTGCAGGTTGATGGTCTCTGCGGTGGCGTGCAGGTGCTCCTTGGCGTAGCCGATGGTGCCGTCCCGATAAAGGGGATAGGTGGATTCAGGGCCAATGTAGGAGTAGGCGACTGTCTGCACCCCTGGGGCCAGACAATCGGCCTGTTGCAACGCCTGCAGCCAGAGCTGCCAGTCCTCACCGCCCATCACGGTGACGGTGTCGCGGATCTCCTCCGGGGTCGCGGGTGCCAGGGATTGCTGCACCAGGGCGTCCTGCTCCAGATCCAGCCCCCAGCCGCTGAAGGGCTGGCCCGTGGTCTTGAGCACCGAGCGCACCTGGCGACCATCCGGCAGCACCCGAAGGCCGCTCGCCAGGGAGTAGACCACCAGATCCACCTGCCCCAGCTGCTGACGGATGGCGTCGATGGCCTGCTGGCGCAGGGCGTCCGAGAAGGCATCGCCGATCAGGTTGATGGCGATGCGACCCTCCTGCTCCGCCGCCTGGCGAAACCAGATGTTGTTGTACCAGCCCGCGCTGCCGAGCCCCTTGTCGGAGGGCCCGCGCTCGAACGAGATACCGATGGTATCGGCACAGGCACCGAAGGCGAGTGCAATGCGCGACGCCAGTCCGAACCCGGAGGAGGCCCCCAGCACCAGCACCCGTTTCGGCCCGTTGAAGGGGCCCGCCCCCTTGACGCTGGCGATCTGCTGCTGCACGGCGGCGCGGCAGCCGATGGGATGGCAGTTGCGGGCCACACAGCCCTGGATCTGGGGATGAATGATCATGAATGAATCTCCAAGGGATCGATGGAATACGGGGAGCAGCCGCAGCGAGGGTCGGCGGCATCGCCACGGGAATTGGCTAGAGCATAACCAAGAAGCCGGGGATTACCTTGATGTCGGGTGGCATAGGGGCAAGAAAAGGGGGCAGAAAAACAAGAGGGAGCACTAGGCTCCCCAAAGCGTTATTCAGATGCTTTTTGTTGTGTTGTGTTCATTGCGAAGCACGGGCACATCCTATTCCCCTCCCTGGGTCGGGGCAATAGAGTGGCTGTGATCGGCTTCAAACTCCTGTTCAAAATATGTGCGACCCTTTATCCGCAATGGCAACCAGGGAGTACGGGATTGCCATGCAAATCCTGAAACTGTGGTGACATCGCCGTTTTAGTTTCAGCGGACATTGGTATAGTGAACCCAGGATCAGTGAGGAGAATTCCCATGAGTGGAACCTATTACAAGCACATACTGGCGGCGATCGACCTATCGGAAGACAACCGCAAGGTGATCGACAAGGCGGTCGACCGGGCCCGTTCCAATGGCGCCAAGCTGTCGGTGATCCATGTGGACGTGGACCTCAAGGATCTCTACACCGAGATGATCGATATCGATATCGACAACGTGCAGGATCAGGTGATCGCCGAAGCGAAGGAGAAGCTGGAGGCCTTCCTCGCCTCGGTGGACTACCCCATAGAGAAGAAGCTGGTGATCTGCGGCGATCTGAGCGAGCGGGTCAATCAGGCGGTCAAGGATTACCAGATAGATCTGCTGGTATGCGGCCACCGCCAGAGCTTCTGGAGCCTGCTCACCTCCAGCGCCCGTCAGCTGATGAATACGGTGCCCTGCGATCTGCTGGTCGTCCCCTTGCAGAAGTGATCAAACAGGCGTAGCTTGATTTGCCATGAACATGACCATCGTCAATCACAACTACTGGTGGTGCTGCTTATAAACAGGCGGCACTGCTTTTCTATGTAATTTTTACCAAAGAAAACACCGTGACCGCCGAGAGGCGGTCATTGTTTTCATCCCTTTGTCGCCTCCCGGCCCACCCCACTGGAGAGAGTGACATGCACAACCCCGTTATCCTGACCGGCGATCGCCCCACCGGCAAACTGCACATAGGCCACTACGTCGGATCCCTGCGCCAGCGCGTCGAGGCCCAGCACCATTACCGCCAGTTCGTGATGATCGCCGATCTGCAGGCGCTGACCGACAATGGCCACAACCCGGCCAAGGTGACCGACAACGTGTTGGAGGTGATGGCCGACTACCTGGCCGCCGGCCTGGATCCGGCCAAGACCACCTTCTGCCTGCAGAGCGCCCTGCCCGCCCTCGCCGAGCTAACCACCTATTACCTCAATCTGGTCAGCGTCGCCCGGCTGGAGCGCAACCCCACCGTCAAGGCGGAGATCCAGCAAAAAGGGTTCGAGCGCAGCCTGCCTGCGGGCTTCCTGGTCTACCCGGTCAGCCAGGCTGCCGACATCACCGCCTTTCGCGCCACCCATGTGCCGGTCGGCGAGGATCAGCTGCCCATGCTGGAGCAGACCAACGAGATAGTGCGCCGCTTCAACACGCTGGTAGGAAAAGAGGTGCTGACCGAATGCCAGCCCATCCTGAGCGACACCGGACGCCTGCCCGGCATAGACGGCAAGGCCAAGATGTCCAAGTCCCTCGGCAACACCATAGAGCTCGGCATGTCGAGCGATGAGATCAAGCAGGCGGTGTTCGCCATGTATACAGACCCCAATCACCTCAAGGTGAGCGATCCGGGTCAGGTGGAGGGGAATACGGTGTTCGCCTATCTGGATGCCTTCCACCCGGACAAGGCGCTGGTGGCCGAGATGAAGGCCCACTACCAACGCGGTGGCCTCGGCGACATGCGCTGCAAGCAGGTGCTGAACGATTGTCTGCAGACCCTGCTCGCCCCCATGCGGGAGCGGCGTCAGGCGGCCATCGCCGACAAGGAGAAGCTGCTGGCTCTGCTCTATCAGGGCACCTTGCAGGCCCGCGCCCTCACCGACGAGGTACTGGCAGAGGTCAAGAGCGCCATGGGGCTGGACTACTTCGCCGGGCTGCGCTGAGTCGGCGCCCCCAGCGCGTCTGCACCGTAACGCTCGAAGGCGAGCCGGTGCAGCAGCCCCTTGAACCAGCCGATCGCCTCGTCGTGGGCGCTGAGCGGGTGGCCCGCCATCAGATAGACGATGGGAATGGCGGGCTCCAGCTGATGCAGCCGCAGCGGATAGTGGCGGCAGAAGTGGCGCCCAATCATCTCGGGCACCACCACCAGATAGCGGCCGGTCGCCATCAGCTGCGGCACCGCCATAAAGCTCGGCAACCTGACTCCAAGCTCCCGCGCCACCCCGAAGCGGGCCAGCCAGAGATCCACCATGGCCTGGCTGTGCCCCCAGCTGGAGGTGTGGATGTGGGGGCGGCTCACCAGCTCGTCCGGCCCCAGTTCATCGGGCAGCGAGCTGCCAAGCGGCGACAGGCAGACCAGGGGATTGCTGAACCACTCCTCGCGCCATAGCCGGGGCGAGAGGTGGTTGGCGCCGGCAAAGCCGATCACCAGATCCAGCTCCCCCTTCTCCAGCTCCCGCTCGTAGTCGCTGTCCGCCAGCTCGCACACCTCCAGCCGGCAATGGGGCGCCTGCTGGACCATGCGCTCTACCAGGGGCGGCACCAGGCCGTGCTCCACCGAACCCGGGGTGGCGATGCGAAACACCCGCTGGGCGCTGGCGGGATCGAATCCCTTGGCCTGGCGCAGGCCCTGCTCCAGCATGGCCAGCGCCTGGCGCACCGGCCCGGCCAGCGCCTTGGCCCGCTCGGTCGGCATCATCTCCCGCCGGCTCATCACGAACAGGGGATCATCCAGCGCCTGGCGCAATCGCCCCAGGGCATGGCTGACGGTGGACTGGGAGAGATGCAATCGTTCGGCGGCTCGGGTGACGTTGCGCTCCTGCATCAGCATGTCGAACACATTGAGCAGGTTGAGGTCGAGGCGGGAAAGGGGGAGTTCCATCGATATTGGCCATAGTTGAATGACGACAATTCATTTTTGGCATAGTAGCAGATTGCATAGAATGCGCGGGCGAATTACACGGAGATTAACATGCGTAGCTATCTGTTATTGCTGGCGATAGGCCTGTTGTGGGGCTCCCAGTTCATTTTCATGCATCAGGCCGTTACCGAACTGCCCCCCATCATGGTGGCGGCCGGTCGCGCCCTGTGCGGCAGCCTGACCCTGGGTCTGCTCTGCCTGTTCATGCGCCTCAAGAGCGAGCACACCCCCTGGCGTACCTATATGCTGATCGCCCTGCTCGATGCCACCATCCCCTTCATCATGGTGGCCTGGGGTCAGCAGTATGTGGACAGCGCCATCGCCGCCGTGGTCATGGGTTGTATCCCCTTTGTGACCATTCTGGCTGCGCCCCTGTTTATTTCTGGTGAAAGAATCACCAAGGGCGGTCTGCTCTCCGTGGTCATCGGCTTCGTCGGCGTGCTGGTGCTGTTCTGGCCGAAACTGGCCAACGGCATGAACGCCGGTCTGCTCGGTGCCATGGCCATACTGTTCGGCGCCAGCTGCTTCGCCATCGGCCTGCTGATGATCAAGCGCTTCGCCAAGGACCACCCCGTGGTGGTGGCCCGCAACATACTGATCTCGTCAGCCATCCAGCTGCTGCTGGCCGCGCCCTTCGTCACCGATCTGAGCGCCCTGACCCTGCCGAGCCAGCAGGCTATCGGTGCCGTGACCGTGCTGGGGGTGTTCTGTACCGGTCTGGTCTACTTCCTCTACATGGCGCTGATCCAGAAGGCGGGCCCGACCTTCGCCTCCTTCAGCAACTACCTGGTGCCGCTGTTCGGCGTCATGCTGGGTGCCCTCTTCCTTGGCGAGCAGGTGCACTCCACCACGGCCGTGGCACTGGCGCTGATCCTGGGCTCGGTCGCCCTGAACCAGTGGGCACAGCAGCGTCGTGCCCGTCGGGAGGCCAGCCTATGTCAGGCATCCTGACCACATTGTGCGGCGGTCTGGTACTGATAGCCGGCTGGCAGTATCGCCACCGGCTGGCCGGACTGCTCGGCCTGCTGATGCTGACCCTGCCCTGGTTCTTCGACAGCAAGCTGCAGGCCATGCTGAGCTATGCCCTGAATGCCTGAATGCCATCTCTGAATGTGTGACGAGAGTGTATCTCTCCTGTTTTTGGGACCGTTTTAAAAAAAACCTCCGATTTGTCCCCGCTACCGGCGCTCTGCGCCGGTTTTTTTATGCCGGTTTCCCACCCTCCGACCAGTAGCGGTAGCTGAGCCGCTCGTTCTTGCGTGGGCCCCTGATCTCCCAACCCAGCAGAAAACCGCCATCGGTCTGCGTCAGCTCGGCGCTGTAGTGATCCTGACCGCACAGGTGCGCCTCGGCGGTGAGCCAGCGCCCGTCTCCCTGGGGCAGCAGCTCGAACAGCAGCACCGGCGCCTGGTGGCGAAGGTGGGAGAGGCTGATCCCCCGCTCGCCGCGCTGCCACCAGAAGCTGTTGTGCATGGTGAGCACCCGGCCATGGGGCGTGGTATAGCGCCCCTGCTCCGTAAACAGCCAGCCACCCCGATGATCGGTCACCCTCACTTCCCCCTCCCCACGGCCGTTCCAGTCGGTCGCGGAACCCGCCCCGTTGCTCGCCTCGAAGGCAAACACACCTATCTGTGGCAACTGCCCCCATAAACGCTGGATCGCGCTTTCCAACTCGGCCATCATAGCGCCCTCCAAATTGACAACTGACGACAATTCAATCACATGAACTACTTGATAGGGGTTACCCTGCTCTGGTCCTTCTCCTTCAGCCTGATCGGGGTCTACCTCGCCGGCCAGGTGGACGCCTACTTCTCGGTGCTGACCCGCATCGCCCTCGCCAGCCTGGTGTTCCTGCCCTTCCTGCGCCGCCGCTGGCTGCGCCCCGATCTGGTGGTCAAGCTGATGGCGCTCGGCGCCATCCAGCTCGGCATCATGTATCTCTTCTATTACCACTCCTTCCTGCTGCTGACGGTGCCGGAAGTGCTGGTGTTCACCATCTTCACCCCCATCTACGTCACCCTGATCCACGATCTGCTGGAGGGGCGTTTCAAGCCGACCTACCTGTGGGGGGCGCTGCTGGCGGTGCTGGGGGCGGCCATCATCCGCTTCGACGGCCTGACCGAGAGCTATGTGCTGGGGTTCCTGGTGGTGCAGGGAGCCAATCTCTGCTTCGCCCTGGGCCAGGTGGGCTACAAGGTGCTGCTGGCGCGAGAGGCGCAGCAACCGCCCCAGCTGGCGGTGTTCGGCTGCTTCTATCTGGGGGCCCTGGTGATCGCCCTGCCCGCCTGGTGGCTGCTGGGCCAACCGCAATACCCGACGAGTGGATTGCAGTGGGGCATACTGCTCTGGCTGGGGGTGGGGGCATCCGGGCTCGGCTACTTCCTGTGGAACAAGGGAGCCACCCTGGTGAGCAGCGGCGTGCTGGCCATCATGAACAATGCCCTGATCCCGGCCGGTCTGCTGGTCAATCTGGTGCTCTGGGGCAAGGATACGGATCTGTTCAGGCTCAGCCTCGGCGCCCTGCTGATGCTGGCCTCCCTCTGGGTCTGCCAGCGTCAGCCGGCGCGCAGCACGGACTGACGAACCACCAGGCCTGCCGATGCAGGCCTCCTTTGAACCACAGGCGTCGGCGGGTGAGTGAGCGCTGACTAAAAATCAGCCAACCACTGTGTTGCGTTCCCGTCTGGCCTGACCGTGGCAGGAGGCCAGCCGGGCCAGCAGGTGATCGAGCTGCTCGGCGCTCTGGCTCTGCACCAGGCCTATGCTGACGGTCACTGGCCGCTCGGGCAACAGGCTGGCATCGGCGATCTCGAGACGCAGCCGTTCGGCAATCTCGAGGCCGCTCAGCCGATCGGTCTGGGACAGCATCAGGATGAAACCGTCCTCGTCCCAACGGGCGAAGGGATCTTCCCGCCGCAATTCGCGGCGCACTATGCGGGCCAGCTTGGCCAGCATGGCGTCGCAGGCGGCCTCGCCGAACAGCTGCAATATCTTGCTGCGGTGATCCACGGTGAACTGCAGCAGGCAGAAGCTGCCGCTCTCGCTGGCCAGCCGCTCGTCCAGCAGCGACTCGAAGTGACTGCGGCTCTCGAGCCCGGTGAGAGGGTCGGTGTCGTGGCGATCGTCCAGCTGGGGCATGGCCGCGTCCAGATGGCGCACCACCCCCAGCAGCTGGCCTCGTTCGTCGCGGCGCACCCGCTCTTCCAGCCGGATGTAGTGGCCCTGATGGTGCAGGATGCGGTACTCGAGCCGCAACCCGCTGCTGCGCCCCTCCCGGCAGGCGTCGATGGCCTCCCCCAGGCGGGGCCCGTCATCCGGGTGCACCCGGGCCAGCCAGCCGAGATCATCCAGCTCGTTCCCCGCCAACCCCAGCAGTTGCAGGCAGGAGGGATCGCGCCTCAGGCCCTGTTCGGCCGACCAGGTCCAGATCCCGGCCTCCAGCATCGCCATGGCTTCTGCCTTCAGCGTCACCTCAAGCGGGGTAATGACCTCAACCCCGGGAGTCTCATACCTTTCCATCACGCGCCTCGACACCGGATCTGACTGTCTGCCCAGACAGCAACACTCAATAAGTAACATTGGCGATTGCGCCGAGCAACAGGGTCAACTCGCTTTTCCCTGGTGCCCTTTCATCCACCCCAGCCACTCCCTTAGCCCTGACAGCCCTTCATCAGCGCCTGCCAACCTCCGGACACGAGGTGGAGGCCGAGATCAGCCCGTCTTGCCTTGATAGCCCGCCATCAGCGCCTGCCAACCTCCAGACACGAAATGGAGGCCGATCTCAGCCCCTCTTGCCTTGATAGCCCGCCATCAGGGCCTGCCAGTTTTCCGGCACGAAATGGAAGCTGGTATGCAGCTGGGACTCCTTGTTGAAGGAGCGCAGCAACCGCTCCAGATTGGCCTGCTGCCAGCTGCCGGGGGAGCGGATAGCCCCCTTGTCAAAATCGATCACCCACACCTTGCCCTCCTTGTCGAGCAGCAGGTTGTGGCTGTTGAGATCGGCGTGATAGACCCCGGCCTCGTGCAGCCGGCGCACCGTCTGACCCACCTTGTGCCACACCTCGTCGGCGAGCGGCCCCTGCTTGAGCAGGGCCACCAGATCCTTGGCACCGCGAATGCGCTCGATCAGGATGTCGGCGCGATAGAAGGGCCCCTGCTTGACCATGCGGGCCGCGAACGGCCGTGGCACCGGCAGCCCCTGCTCGCTCAGCTGGGCCAACAAACGGTATTCGGCCATGGCGCGGCTCGATTCCACCCCTTCGAACCAGAAGCGATCGCGCACCAGCTTGCCCACCATGCCGCCGCGATAATAGTGGCGCAGCACCAGGTGGCGCGACTCATCCTTCACGAACCAGGTCACCCCGCGGCCGATGGCAGAGCCCACCACCTGCCGATGGGTCTGCCACCAGGCCGGATCGAACAACGCGGGGGAAGGGTCGCGGAAGGCGCCTTCGGCATACCAGCAGATCTGGTTGTGGGCGGTCTGTGTCAGCATCATGAGTATTCCGGTCGATAGTGGGGCGCAATGCATCCCGTCATGGGGACTGTGCCGGTCGGGCAGCTGGCGCAATTTTACAATCCACAAGGGAGTTTGCATAATGCCATCCATCCATTTTGCCACCGTTGCGCCACATCATGCCGCTGTTCCAAACGCCGCCCTCCTCTATCTGCATCCTGCGGCTCTCCGCCATCGGGGATTGCTGCCATGCGCTGGCGCTGGTGCGCGTCATCCAGCGAGCCTGGCCACAGACTCGCATCACCTGGGTAACCGGCAAGATAGAGGCGACCCTGTTTGCCGATCTGCCCGGGGTGGAGGTGATCCCCTTCGACAAGAGCAAGGGCTGGCGTGGCTATCGCGATCTCTGGCGCACCCTCAGGGGCCGCAAATTCGATGCCCTGCTGCACCTGCAGGCGGCCCTGCGGGCCAGCATCGCCACCCTGGGCATCAGGGCCAAGATCAAACTCGGGTTCGATAAAGAGCGGGCTAACGACGGCCAGTGGCTGTTCACCAACCATCAAGTGCCGTCCCCGGCCTCTCCCCATGTGCTGGATGGCTTTCTCGCTTTCGCCAGGGAGCTTGGCATCCAGGATCTGACCCCGGACTGGCAACTGCCCATCAGCGCCGAGCATCAGGCCTGGGCCCGGGAGAAGATAGACGGCAAACCGACCCTGCTCATCTGCGCCGCCGCCAGCAAGGCGTTCAAGAACTGGACCGCCGAAGGCTATGCCGCCCTGGCGGATCACGCCGCCAGCAAGGGGTTTCAGGTCTATCTCTGCGGCGGGCCGGCCAGGCTGGAGCGGGATCTGGCTGCCGACATCCAGCGCCTGAGCCGGAGCAAACCTGTGGATCTGGTGGGGCAGACCAACCTCAAGCAACTGCTGGCACTCATCAAGGAAGCCAGCCTGGTGCTGGCCCCCGATACCGGCCCTACCCACATGGCGACCCTGGTGGGCACGCCGGTGATCGGCCTCTACGCCCATCACAACCCGGATCGCACCGGCCCCTATCTGTGCCGCGAACACGCGGTCAGCGTCTATCAGGAATTGATCGAGCAGGAGACCGGCAAGCCGCTGGCGGCGCTTGACTGGCGTACCCGCCTCAAGGATCCGGACGCCATGCGCAAGATAACCAGCGAACGGGTCATCGCAGCCTTCGATCGGCTCTGTGCCGAGCGCCAGCTGCCGGGCTGAGGGGCAACTCGGAAATTCCGAACCCTGAGGCAGGGATAATCTGATGGCCCAAGCCGAGTGCCGGGGGCAGAATAGCGGCCGATGTGGGTAACGCTCCCGCAGCAAGCAACGAATACTTTGATCGGCTGGAATATGATTCCGGCCGTTTTTTTATCCGCCCCCATCTGCTAATATTCGCCGCCTTTACAACCTCCCGACTCAAGAATTTCCCGCGTTTTGCGAGCAACTGTCTCCCTTTCGGGCACATGACGGCAGCCTCTGCTACAACCAAAACACGGGTCATCCGTTAAAGGTACAGACATGGCGCAACAAGGCACTCTCTATATCATCTCCTCCCCGAGCGGGGCCGGTAAGTCCAGCCTGCTCAATGCCTTGCTGACCCAGCACAACGACGCCGGCAAGATGCAGCTCTCCGTCTCCCACACCACCCGTGCCACCCGCCCCGGCGAAGAGCACGGGGTGCACTACCACTTCGTGCAGGTGGAAGAGTTCAAGGCGCTGATCGAGCGCGGTGATTTTCTGGAGTGGGCAGAGGTGTTCGGCAACTACTACGGCACCTCCCGCGCCGCCATCGAGGCCTGCCTGGCCCAAGGCATCGACGTCTTCCTCGACATCGACTGGCAGGGCGCCCGCCAGATCCGCGAGCAGATGCCGACCAAGTCCATCTTCATCCTGCCGCCGAGCCGGGAAGAGCTGGAGCGCCGCCTGATCGGCCGCGGCCAGGACAGCAGCGAAGTGATCGCCGGCCGGATGGCGAAAGCCATTGCCGAAATGGTGCACTACGACGAGTATGACTATGTCATTATCAATGAAGACTTTGAGCAGGCGCTGTTCCAGCTCAGGGCCATCATAGAGTGCCAGCGGCTGGAATTGCGCCAGCAGCAGCAGGCCCAACAAAACTTGCTGCAACAGCTACTGGCAGAATAGGCCAAAAACAAGTAAACTTTTGCGTCATTTTTAAACACTGCTTTTTCAAACACAGAAAGCCCAAACACTGGAGTCCTGCATGGCACGCGTTACTGTAGAAGATGCTGTAAAACAGGTAGGTAACCGTTTTGACCTGGTGCTGGTCGCCGCACGCCGCGCCCGTCAAATCGCGGTACAAGGCAAAGATCCCCTGGTCGACGAAGAGAACGACAAGCCGACCGTGATCGCCCTGCGCGAGATCGAACTGGGTCTGGTCAACAACCAGGTGATGGATACCCAGGACCGCTACGAGCAGCAAGAGCAGGAAGCCGCCGAGCTGGCTGCCGTTGCTGCCATCGCCGAAGGCCGCGGTTAAGTCAGTTATTTCTCATAGTCGGCGCCCGCCCGGGTGCCGACTGTTCTTCCCATTTACAACCGCTCGAAAACCTCGCAAACTCGAGGGCATACCCTCAATTCCACGGATTGTCGTTTCACCGCTGCGGGGACTGTCTTGTATTTATTTGAAAACCTTAAAGAAATAGCCAGTTCCTACCTGCCTTCAGAGCAGGTTGAGAAGCTCAGGCAAGCCTATGTGGTGGCCCGTGACGCTCACCAGGGACAGATGCGTTCCAGCGGCGAGCCCTATATCACCCACCCGGTTGCCGTTGCCCGCATTCTCGGCGACATGCGACTCGATCACGAAACCCTGATGGCCGCCGTGCTGCACGACGTCATCGAAGATACCCCGGTCACCAAGGACGATCTCGCCGAGCTGTTCGGCAACGCCGTCGCCGAACTGGTAGCCGGCGTCTCCAAGCTCGACAAGCTGAAGTTCCGCGATCGCAAGGAAGCCCAGGCCGAGAACTTCCGCAAGATGGTGATGGCCATGACCCAGGACATCCGGGTCATCCTGATCAAACTCGCCGACCGCACCCACAACATGCGCACCCTCGGCTCACTGCGGCCGGACAAGCGTCGCCGCATCGCCCGGGAAACCCTCGAGATCTTCGCCCCCATCGCCAACCGCCTCGGCATTCACACCATGAAGAACGAGCTGGAAGAGCTGGGCTTCGAGGCGCTCTATCCCATGCGTTCACGGGTGCTGCGGGAATCGGTACGCCGCGCCCGCGGCAATCGCCGCGAGATCATCGACTCCATCGAGAGCGAGATTGAGGGTCGCCTGCGCGAGGCCGGCATAGATGCCCAGGTCAGCGGTCGCGAGAAAAACCTGTTCTCCATCTACAACAAGATGGAGAAGAAAGAGCTGCAGTTCCATGAGGTGATGGATATCTACGCCTTCCGCGTCAGGGTGAAGGACATAGACACCTGTTACCGGGTGCTTGGGCAGATGCACAGCCTCTACAAGCCCCGCCCCGGCCGCTTCAAGGACTACATCGCCATTCCCAAGAGCAACGGCTACCAGTCCCTGCACACCTCATTGGTGGGACCGCACGGGGTACCGGTGGAGGTGCAGATCCGCACCGAATTCATGGATCAGATGGCCGACAAGGGGGTTGCCGCCCACTGGGCCTACAAGCAGGATGGCGACAGCTCGGGCACCACGGCCCAGATCCGCGCCCAGCGCTGGATGCAGAGCCTGCTGGAGTTGCAGCAGAGCGCCGGCAGCTCCTTTGAGTTCATCGAAGGGGTCAAGACCGACCTGTTCCCGGACGAGATCTACGTCTTCACGCCGGAGGGCCGCATCATGGAGCTGCCCGCCGGCGCCACCCCGGTGGATTTCGCCTACACGGTGCACACCGACATCGGTCACGCCTGCGTCGGCTCCCGGGTCGACCGCCACCCCTATCCGCTGAGCAGCCCGCTGCATTCGGGTCAGACGGTGGAGATCATCACGGCGCCGGGCGCCCGCCCCAACGCGGCCTGGCTCAACTTCGTGGTGACCACCAAGGCACGCTCCAAGATCCGCCAGTTCCTCAAGAACCTGCGCACCGAAGAGTCGGTGGTGCTGGGACGCCGCCTGCTCAACCATGCGCTCGGCGCCAAGAACATCGAAGACATCCCCGAGCCGCGCATCAAGCAGGTGCTGGCCGACACCAAGCACGAGAACCTGCAGGGCCTGCTGGCCGACGTGGGGTTGGGCAATGCCATGAGCGTCATGGTGGCGCGCCGCATGCTGGGTGACGAGCTGCCGCCGGAAGAGCAACCGAAATCCAGCAGCAAGAAGATGCCCATCAAGGGGGCCGACGGCATGCTGGTCACCTTCGCGAACTGCTGTCGCCCGATCCCGGGGGATGCCATCATCGCCCACATCAGCCCGGGCAAGGGACTGGTCATTCACCAGGAGTCCTGCCGCAACATCAAGGGCTACAGCCGCGAGCCGGACAAGTACCTGCCGGTGCAGTGGGAAGTGGACAAGGAGCAGGAGCAGGAGTTCCGCACCGGCATCAGCATCGAGATCGTCAACCACCAGGGTGCCCTGGCGGAGCTGGCCAACGTGATTGCCGCCACCGGCGCCAACATCCACGCCATCAGCACAGAAGAGAAGGATGGCCGGGTCTATCTGGTCACCCTGCTCATCACCACCAAGGGCCGCATCCACCTTGCCAACATAATGCGCAAGATCCGGGTGATGCCCAATGTGCTCAGGGTGAGCCGACAGAAAAACTGAACACAGGCGGCGCAAGCCGCCTGCTGCTTTTATAGAGACAAGCCATGACCCCCGAACGCTTCAAGCGCATCACCGACATGCTGGCCCAGCGCCAGCTCGATTTGACCGTCTGTATGCAAGAGATGCGTGCACAAGACTCACTGCATAGAAACTGACATGACACCTGAACGCTTTAAACGGATCTCCGACATGCTGGCCCAGCGCCAGCTCGATTTGACCGTCTGCATGGAAGAGGTCCACAAGCCTCACAATCTGGCCGCCATAGTGCGCACCGCCGATGCCATCGGCATTCACCGGGTCCACGCCGTCTGGCCCAAGACCTGGATCCACAAGCGAAAGGGCACCGCCCGCGGCAGCCAGAACTGGGTCGACGTCAAGCTGCACCCGGACATAGGCACCGCCGTGGCAGAACTGAAAGCCTCCGGCATGCAGATCCTGGCGACCCACCTCTCGGAGAGCTCGGTGGATTTTCGCGCCATCGACTACACCAAGCCCACCGCCATCCTGGTGGGTCAGGAGAAGCACGGCATCGGCGAAGAGGCGCTGGCCTTGGCCGATCACCATATCGTCATTCCCATGGTGGGCATGGTGCAGTCCCTCAACGTCTCGGTGGCCGCCGCCGCCATCCTCTACGAGGCCCAGCGCCAGCGCGAGCTGGCCGGCTGCTACCAGCGCGGCTGCCCGCTCGACCTGGAGGAGCAGAACAGCATACTGTTCGAGGGGGGCTACCCCATCTATGCCCAGCTCTGCAAAGAGAAAGAGATGCCCTATCCCCAGCTCGGTCCGGCCGGTGAGATCCTGGCGGACGAAGCTTGGTGGCAGCGGATGCAGCTGACCCGCAAGGGCTGGGCCGCACAACAGGACGATCCCCTGGATATGGAGTATCCAACCGATGAAATTTAACGCTCTGCCCCTGCTGGCCCTGACCCTGTTTTCTGCCGGAGCCCTTGCCGTGACCAATCCCTACCAGCTGACCACGGAAGCCGAAGTCCCCGCCCTCCATCAACAGACCCTGCCGGATTTCTGGCGCGACCATGCCGTAGAGGGAGCGTTCAAGGGCAAGGACGGGGTCACCATCCGCTACGCCACCCTGCGCCAGGCAAAGGTTGATCGCGCCATCCTCATCGTCAACGGCCGGGTCGAAAGCTACCTCAAGTATCAGGAGCTGGCCTGGGATCTGTGGCGCCAGGGCTACAGCCTCTACCTCATTGACCACCGCGGCCAAGGGCTGTCAGATCGCCTGCTGACGGACAAGGAGAAGGGCTATGTCGCCGACTTCGACGACTATGTGCTGGACCTGAAGCAGTTCCATGATGACGTCATACTGGCGGACAAGCCTGCCAAGTTGTTCCTGCTGGCCCACTCCATGGGCGGCGCCATCTCGGCCCGCTATCTGGAGCGCTGGCCGGACGACATCAAGGCGGCCGTGCTCTCCTCTCCCATGATGGGCATCAACCTCGGCGGCCTGCCCAAGTGGCTGGCCCAGGGGCTGGCGGCCACCATGGATACGGTCGGCAGCTGGTGGGGCGAGCCCCCCTATGGCCCGGGCCAGACTGGCTATGTCTCCCATGAGTTTGCCGACAACGGCCTGAGCCACAGCGAGCCCCGCTACCAGGCATTCCGCCAGCTCTATGAGCAGCGTCCGCAGATCAAGCTGGGTGGAGTGACGGCGCACTGGATCCGCGAGGGTATCAAGGCCGGGGATGCCGCCATCGCGGAGGCAGACAGGATCAAGACACCGCTACTGCTGATCCAGGCCGGGGAAGACGGCATTGTCGATAACCAGGCCCAGGACAACTTCTGTGCCCGGCTCCAGTGTGAAGGGGGCAAGCCGCTGCGGATCGAGGGGGGCTGGCACGAGCTGTTCATCGAGGCCGATGCCCAGCGTCTGCAGGCTCTGACCGCGACCCTGGACTTCTTCGCCCGCTTCTAGCGGCCCGTTGCGTGACTTGCCAGGGGAATGGTCAGCGTCCCGCGTCCCAAATGGCGTCACTTGCCACCCAGGCGCGGCCTGTACCAGCACGACAGCAGACCCCGGGACTGGTTATTTTTTGGATCCCTAAATAAATGGGGTGACGCAAGACGCTGGGGTACACTGCCCCGGCGTTCCACTGATGCCGAGGTAATGATGTTCAAGGTAGTTGTGTCCGATCTCGATGGTACCCTGCTCAACGGGCAGCACCAGATCTCCCCCCGCACCCGAGATACCCTGCACCGTCTGGTCGATCAAGGGGTCAAGTTCGTGGTGGCCACCGGTCGCCATCATGTGGATGTGCGCAGCATCCGCGATGCTCTGGGACTGGATATCTACCTCATCACCTCCAACGGCGCCGTGGTACACGACAAGCAGGACACTCTCGTCTTCAACCAGGCGCTGCCGAGCACTGTGGCAGCCGAACTGATCGCCCTGGAGCGCGACCCCTCCATCCACATCAACGTCTACTACGGCGACGAATGGCTGGTGGAAGAGGAGATGCCCTGGTTGCTGCAGTTCCATCACGACTCCGGCTTCAGCTATCGCCTGACCGATCTCGCCAGCCACCCGCTGGACAAGATCAACAAGGTCTTCTACATCGGCGAGCACGAGAAGCTGCTGCAGATAGAGGCAGAGCTCAACCAGCGTTATGGTGATCGGATCAATGTCACCTTCTCCCTGCCGGATTGCCTCGAGGTGATGCACGCCGGGGTACACAAGGGCAATGCCGTGCGCGCCGTACTGGAACAGCATGGGCTTGAGATGTCCCAGGCGGTCGCCTTCGGTGATGGCATGAACGACTTCGAGATGCTGAGCATGGTGGGTCGGGGTGTGGTGATGGGCAACGCCCATGATCGCCTCAAGCTGGCCCTGAGCGAACACGACAGAACCCTGAGTTCGGATGAGGATGGCGTCGCCGTCTATCTGGAGCAGCTGTTCGCCATCGATCAGACAGGCGCGGCCTGATCTCCGCCTTCATGGCGATCTCCCTCGGGATCGCCATGGAACCAAGGCGCGCGAGCGCCTCATCGCTTGAAACTGTGGCTGCACTCCTTGCACCAGTACTGCCGGGAGATCTGCCGATCCAGGGTGCGACCCAACCATAGCCCGACCCCACCACCGGTTGCACCACCGACCAGGGCGCCGCTCAGGGCACCCGCGATGGCGCCTATGGGTATCCCCACGCCACCCAGCGTGGCCCCCAGCCCGGCCCCGATCTTGGCAAAGGTCGCCGCACAGGCATAGCCCCCCGCCGCGCCACAACCCAGGGCACAGGCCCGACCGACCCGTTCATCCAATGCTTTTTCAACCCCTTCTTTCAGACACCTTGGACATCTCATGATGCACCTCTTGGCTGACAGAACAGAACTTACTGCTCACTACTCGAACAAGTTTCGCCCCTATCTACACCGACTGCACCCTTATGTGCCGGTAATAACTCAAATTTTTATGGCTCCTACCCAACAGCGAGACACCCGTATGAGCCCTTTTAAAACATGAAGTCCGACAATGGCACGTTATTTACCCCCCTTGCGAGACGCACCGCCATGACACTTCTCAATCGCTTGTCCCTCACAACCAAAACCCGCTTACCCGTGTTGATTGTGCTGATCATCATGTCCAGCGTAGTTGCCGTTGCCTACACCAGTTTTAGCGAGCAGCAGCGGGTTAATCGCACCGTTGTCGAGCAGATACTGCCGGTACAAAACTCCCTGGAAGATGCCTATCGTGACCTCTATCAGGTCATTGCCGCAGGCCAGGGGCTAAGCGTGGGTGGCCTCACCACCGAAAATGTGACGCATCAGCTAGCGGAGTTTCAGGATAATGGCCACAAGGCGAAAAACAGGCTTGTCCAGGTGCAAACCCTGATCGATGCAGGCCTCCTCGGCAAGCAGTACCAGAGCAATCTTGACCTCATGCTGGCGGAGTTTGATCTCTGGCTCGCACACTATCAGGCCGTGTTTGCCACTCCCCATGAGAGCAGCCATCTGCTTGCCAGCCATTTCCAAGCATCACAGCAACAGTTCACCACCATCCGCAAGCAACTCAATGTGCTCAAGGATGCGATCGCGCTATCCCAGCAGGCCCTCAGACTGGAGGTTCAGGCATCGAGCCAGCATGCGCAGCAGGTTTTGAGCTTGGGCACACTCATCGCCATACTGCTGGCCCTGGTACTTACCTGGTCAGTCACCCGGCTCACCCTCAGACCCCTCAACCAGATGCAGCAGGCGCTTGAGGATATCGCCCAGGGCGAGGGAGACCTCACCCGACGCCTCACCATCACCTCGCGCGACGAGATTGGTACCCTCGGCTCCACATTTAACCGCTTCATCGATCAGGTACACAGGATCGTCAGCGATGTCAGCCAGACCGCCAGCACTGTGCAGTCGGCATCACGGCAGCTGCACTCCCTGATGGAACAGATGCTCGGCAATGCCGAAGATCAGCAGCGCCAAAGCGATCAAATTGCCGCCGCGGTGGAGGAGCAGAACGCCACCAGCGCCCTCATGGTGACGCACGCCAGCCGAACCGAGCACGCTTCGGCCGAGGCGGCCGGCCAGGTAAAGAGCGCCACGGCGGACCTGATGAATACGGTCACGGCGATGGAGTCACTGGCGCGGGATATCCACAGCTCGGAACAGGGCATTCAGCGGCTGGAGCAAGATGTCGGGCACATCTCTTCGGTGCTGGAGGTGATCCGCGGCATTGCCGAACAGACCAATCTGCTGGCACTCAATGCGGCCATCGAAGCGGCCCGGGCCGGGGAGCAGGGGCGCGGCTTTGCCGTAGTAGCCGACGAGGTCCGCACCCTGGCCAGCAAGACCCAGCACAGCACGGGTGAAATACAGCAGATGATCGAGCGGCTGCAACAGGGCAGCCAATTGGCCGTGCAGAAGATGGAGGCCAGCAGCCAGAGCGGCACCCAGGCTGTCGCTCAGGCACACCAGACCAGGGAGAGCCTGAGCCAGATGACCCAGGCGATCACCATCATCAACGAGATGAACGGCCAGATCCGGGATGCAGCCCATGAACAGAGCTGCGTCAGCACCGAGATCAACCACAATCTGAGCGTCGTCGCAGGCAATGGTCGTGCCATGCTGGAGAACCTGGAGATCATTCGCCAGACCTGTGGCCAGCTGGAAGACCAGAGCCAGCAACTGGCCACCACGGTGCAACAGTTCAAGCTCTGACACCTCAGCCGCGAGGCTTGAACTGCTCCTTCTCGAGATTGTGCTTTTTCATGCGCAGGTAGAGCTTCTTGCGCGGGATGCCGAGGTAGCTGGCGGCCTCGCTCACCCGCCCGGAGAAGAGAAACAGGGTGTCCTCTATCACTCGCTTCTCGTACTCCTCCACCAGGTCGTCGAGGGGCTCCCTGGCGCTGGCGGCCGGGATGGCGCGCTCGACCCCCGCCAGCTTGATGATGCCCACCGCATAGAGCTCGGCCACGTTGCGCAGCTCCCGGATGTTGCCCGGCCACTGATGGCGCTTGAGCGTCTCCAGGTAGGCGCGATCCACCTGGGGGGCGGGCCGGCCGATGCGCTTGCAACCCTGATGGAGGAAGGCGCGAAACAGCGGGATGATGTCGCAGCTGCGCTCCGCCAGCCGGGGCAGCTTGAGCCGCACCTGGGAGAGGTAGTAATAGAGCTCCGGCATCAGCTGGTGGCTCTCCACCAGTTGCTCTGGCGCCTCGTCAAACAGGGCTAGGGTGCGTTGCTCCTTGTCCCCCTTGCGCTCCTGCTCCAGCAGATGGCCCCCCAGCCAGCGCTGGCACTCAGGCGTCAGCCTGGCGGGCGCATTCAGCACCAGGGTGCCGCCACGGCTGAGCGCCAGGCTCTCTTTCAAGGCTGCAAGGTCGGGGGCCGCGGCGCAGTCGTGCAGTTGCAGCCTCTGCTCCTTGCGGGCGCCGATGCGGTGCAGCAGCTCGGCCAGGGTATGGCGGCCGGTGCCCGGCTCCCCCTCCAGCATGAGATCCTTGTCGGTCTGGGCCAGCTGGTTGAGCTGATGACGCAGGGCGACGATCTGGGGGCTGGTGCCGATCAGCTGATGCTCCACGGCCGTCTGGATCTCGCCGCGCCTGGCCAGTACCTCCCGCCTGTGCGCCATGGCGCGCGTCAGCAGATCCAGCAGGGCCTCGGGGTGCAGCGGCTTCTCCAGAAAATCGAAGGCCCCCTGCTTGACCGCCCTGACCGCCAGGGGGATGTCCCCGTGCCCGGTGATCAGGATCACCGGGATCTCGGCATCTATCTGCTGCACCTGGGCCAGCAGATCCAGGCCATTCATCGCCGGCATGTAGATGTCTGACACCAGCACGCCGGGCCACTGGTCGTCGAGCAGAGCCAGTGCCTGCTCAGGATCGGCGAGCCCCCTGGGTTTGTAGCCCGACAAGTTCAGCAGATGGCAATAGGATTCCAGTACATCTTCGTCATCATCCACCAGCAGCACATCGGTGGGGCGACTACGGGTCAACAGCATGGTTCTCACTCCCGCGCGTCATCATAGGCAGACGTCATCGGCAGCGCCGATGGGTCGACGGTAAACTCCAGCACCACCATGGCACCGCCCTCCAGGGCAGAGGCCAGCCCTATTTCACCGGCGCAGCGCGCCAGCAGGGAGCGGCAGATGGTCAGCCCCAGTCCCAGCCCCACCTCCTTGGAGCTGGTGAAGGGGGTAAACAGACTGGGCAATATGGCCTCGGCGAAACCGGGGCCGCTGTCACACAGAGCGATGCGCACCCGCGCACTCCCCCGCTCGAGCAGTATCAGCCGCAGCTGGCGCGACTCCCGCCCGGCGATGGCATCGAGGCCGTTCACCAGCAGGTTGACCAGCACCTGCTCCACCAGACCGGGGTCGCCCTGGATCCAGAGCCCGGGGGGCAGCTCGTTGTGCAGTTGGCAAGCCTCGTGCCTGGCGCGGTTCTCCACCAGCAGCAGGGACTGTTCCGCCAGCTCGTGCAGGTCCAGCCGGCAGAGGGCGTCGAGCTGTGGCGACTTGCGGGCAAAGTTGCGCAGCGCCGTGATGATGCGGTTCATCCGCTGAGCGAGTCGCTCTATCTTGTCCAGCTCCTGGCCGAGCCGCTGGCTCTCCCCGGTCGCCAGCGCCATCCGGCTGGTGTAGAGGTAGGTCATCATGGCCGACAGCGGCTGGTTGAGCTCATGGGCCAGGCTGGTCATGGCCTGGCCGACCACCGCCATCTTGGCCGCCTGGATCAGCTCGTCCTGGGTCTGCAGCAGGTTGCGCTGGGCCTGCTCCCGCTGGGTCACCTCCTCGGCCAACCGCCGGTTGTTCTCGGTCAGCTCCCTGGTACGCTCCGCCACCAGCAGCCCCAGCTCCCGGGCGGTCAGCTCCTGGCGGGTCACATCCGTGATGGTGATGATGAACTTGGATCGTCTGGCCTGCTCGAAGCGGCGGAAGTTGAAGTGCAGGTAGCGTATCTGCCCCGCCAGCTCGACGGCCAGGGTGCATTCGCTGCTGCCGAAGCGCTGCAACGGCTGATCGGGCTGGAACTGGGCCGCCAGCACGGCGCAGCCCTCGCCGGGGAACAGCTGCCACAGCGGCTGTTCCGGCGCGATGGCGCTCTGCTGGAACAGGGTCAGGGCACTCGGGTTGACGGACTCTATAGTCCCGTCCTGATGACAGGTGATGAGGGAGGCCTGGGTGTTGTTGATGAGGTTGAGGGCATTGCTCTTCTCCATCTGCTGCAACTGCTCGCAGAAGCTGCGCAGGCTCTCCCCCAGGCGGCCAATCTCGTCCCGCCCCAGGGTGCGGATCGGTTGATCCAGCTGCCCGGCGGCGACCCTGGCCAGATCCTGACCCAGGATGTCCAGGCGCCGGATCAGCCGCCGCCCGATCAGCACCACCAGCACCAGGCCCCCGATCAGCACAGAGAGGCTCAGCCCCACCAGGATCACGGTCTTGCCGGTGGCCACCATGCGATGACTGTCATGGCTCAGGGTGCGCAGCGCCTGGTTGGCCTCGGTCACCACCCGGCTCACCCTGGCATGGTAGCGGGAGACGGATTCATCCAACTGGGGGCGCAGCGCCTCCAGCCGTTGATGGGTCTGCACGTCGGCGGCCAGCAGCTGTTGCAGCTGGCCGCCGGGTTTGACCAGGGTGACTATCTCTTCGAGGATCTGGCGATAGCTCACCGTCGAGGGGTAATCGGCGAGACGGGCCGTCAGGCCGTCGATCTCGTCGATCTTGTAGCCGATGAACAGGAAGGCGCTCTCCAGATCCTGCTGATAACGCTGGGCTATCACCTCCTCCACCAGGCCCTGCAGCTCGTTCTCCTTGAAGGTCAGATCCTGCAGGGCGGAGAACTCCTTGATCACCTCAGCCAGGGTCTCCCGCTGCTCCTGGTTCGCCACCATGCCGGTCAGGTGCCACTCCACCTCCTGCAGCAGGGGGGCTACCTCCTCGACCAGATCCTGGTGCAGCCAGGCGCTGCGCTTTCGCATCTGGCTCAGCATCTCCTGATGATCCAGCTGCTGGCGCAGGTAGCCGGCGTGGCGCTCGACCCGCTCGCCGAGCTCGGCGAAGGCCTGGCGCTGGCTGGGGGTTTCCCGGTTGTCCGGGCTGCTGGAGAGGGCGGATTGGCGCATCTGCCGCAGGGTCACCGATACCTGGCGGGAGAGCCGCTGGTAATCCCCCAGGGTGGGGGCGTCCCTGAGCTGGGCCAGTTGCAGCAGCAAACGGGAGCTGGCCCGCTCCAGCCGGTAGGCATCATCGATGGCCGGCAGACTCTCCTCGACGATCAGCCCCACCTGGCGGCCCAGCCTGTCCCACATCACATAGGCCGTGCCCCCCATGGCCAGGGCCAGGACAAGGATGGCCACGAAGGAGAGCCTGAGCCGCCGCCCCAGGGTGCCGGGCCAGCGCAGCCGCCAGCGCCTCACGGTTTGGCCGCCTGTTCCACCAGCACCATGGCGGCCGTCAGATTGTCCCGGGTGAGCTGGCGCCACCGATGTTGCAGACGCTCGGCCTGGGGATTGGGCCTGTCCTGCTCGTAGATGGCATCAAACAGCGCCAGGGTGGCAGGCTCCCGCGCCTCCGCCTCGCTCAGGGGGGGCGTGCTGGCCAGGGCCCTCGCCTTGGCCAGCAGAGCGGCCCGCTCGACATCCCCTCCGGCCTCCGCCTCGGCGAGGCCTTGCCAGGTGAGTCGCAACTTGGGCAACTGCTGGGTGATGGTCTGATCGAACAGCGCCTTCAACAGGTTGGCGCGCCCATAGAGCAGCGCCTTGTCGATCACGAACTCGGTCTGCTGCGCCAGCTTCGGCTCGGTGAGCGTCACCTTGGCCATCTCCGAGGTGCCGACTATGGCCTGCCCCTCGGCGGAGAGCAGGTAATCGATGAAGTGACCGGCCAGCGCCGATTGCCGGCTGCTGCGGGTCACCGCCAGGTAGGTCGGCAATATGGCCGCCTGTGGCAGGGGGGTGAAGCCGATGTAATCGAAGCGGGCCTTGCTGGTGCGGGCGTAGCTCTCGATCACCAGGCCAGCCCCCGCCAGCCCGCGACTGATGCCGTCGCTGACCCCGAAGCTGCGGGCCGTGATGGCGGACAGGTTGCCGCCGATCTGCATCAGCATGGCCCAGCCCTGCTGCCAGCCATATTGCTGCAGTATGCTCTCCACCATCATGTGCGTGGTGCCGGACTGGGAGGGGGAGCTCATCATCACATGGCCCATGAAGGCGGGGTCGGCCAGGCTCTGCCAGCTGGTCGGCACCGGCAGCCGGTATTTTTCCAGATAGCGCCTGTTGTACATGATGCCGATGCCGGAATAGCCGACCACTGCCACCTTCTCCTCCAGCCCCATGGTATGCGGGCTCAACCAGGCGGGGGCCCGGCTCTTGATCGGCAATTCGGTCAGCAGGCCCGCCCTGTCCAGCGAGTGGAAGAAGGTGGGGGACGAGGAGAGCACCACGTCCACCGGGGCCCCGTCGGCCTGGGTCAGCAGTCGCAGGGCGGGCAAGGTGCGCCTGTAGATCACCTCGACCCTGACCCCGGGGTTGGCCTCGGTGAACCCCGCTACCATGGCCCTGACCGGGCTCTCGGAGAAGGAGGTCAGCACCGTCAGCGAGGCGGCACCGGCCCCGTTGCCGAGTCCGCCACAGATCAGCATCAAGATGGATAGCAGTCGGCAATGGGTACGCATAACGGCTGGCTGACTCCCCGTGGTCATCGAATGTGTGCGAACGATCAAAGATTCGAGATCCGGTCAAAAACACCCGGCCGGGGCCATGGGCCGGATCTGACTCATTCCCCCTCCTCCTCCTGGCTTATTGTCTTTGATCCCGCATGGGCGGGCCAGGCGAAAGCTGCCATTTCTGACTCAGGAAAGCGGCCCCTTGAGTCACAACTGACCCGAAAAGCGCGTTTTGTAAGGGTCCGAACAGGCTCCCTAAGATGGCGGCGACAGTCAGAGCCTCTCTGCACTTCCGCTACCCACCTTCACGGAGCACAACATGTTCAACTTCTTCAAGACGCGAGCCGACCTGCCGGTCATGGACGCCTCGCCGGACAAGATAAGATCCATCTATCGCAAATATCAGTGGCAGGTCTTCCTGGGTCTGGTACTGGGCTACGCCATGTTCTACGTGGTTCGTATGAGCCTTAACGTGGTCAAGAAGCCCCTGCTGGATGCCGGCATAGTCACCCTGGACGAGCTGGGGGTGATAGGTTCCGCCTTCCTGTTCACCTATGCGGTCGGCAAATTCTCCAACGGCTTCCTGTCGGATTACGCCAACATAGGCCGCTTCATGTCGGTCGCCCTGGGCGCCTCCGCGGTCTGCACCATCCTGATGGGCATGAACACAGCCACCTTCTTCCTGGTGCTGATGTGGGGCCTGAACGGCTGGTTCCAGTCCATCGGCTCGGCCCCCTCCTGCGTCTCCATCTTCCAGTGGTTCTCCCCCAAGCAGCGCGGCTCCGTCTATTCCATCTGGGGCGGTTCGCGCAACATAGGTGAAGGCATCTCCTGGATCCTGACCGCCACCGTCGTCAGCTACTTCGGCTGGCAGGCCGGCTTCATCGGCGCCGGTATCGCCTCCGGTGTCGCCGCCATCCTGATGTACCTGGTCCTGAAGGATCGCCCGCAGACCTATGCCCTGCCGGAGCCTGCCGTCGCCTTCGGCGAAGAGCCCGAGATCGCCAAGAAGGTCGAGCCGGCCGAGATCCGCCGCGCCCAGCTGTTCATTCTCAAGCAGCCGGTGGTCTGGCTCATCGCCGCCGCCTGCGCCTGCATGTACATGTCCCGCTATGCCATGAGCTCCTGGGCCGTGCTCTATCTGCAGGAGCAGAAGGGTTACAGCCTGATCGATGCCGGCTTCGCCATGTCCGCCTACCCCATCGCCGGTTTCATCGGCGCCATCCTGGCCGGGGTCATCTCCGACAAGCTGTTCAACGCCAACCGCCACATTCCGACCCTGCTGTACGGCCTGGCCAACATCGCCGGCATGTGCCTGATGTTCTGGGGCCCCCAGAGCCGCATGATGGATGCCGTCGCCCTCTCCCTGATCGGCTACTCCATCGGGGGTCTGGTGGTGTTCCTGGCCGGCCTGACCGCCTGCGACCTGATGCCCAAGACGGCAGTGGGGGCGGTGAAGGGCTTCATCGGTCTGTGCTCCTACATCGCCGCCTCCGGCCAGGAGCTGGTCTCCGCCGCCCTGATCGAGACCAGCGTGGTCGACGGAGTCACCCACTATGACTTCAGCAGTGCCCAGTACTTCTGGCTCGGAGCCTCTGTGGTCTCCATGCTGCTCGCCATGACGGTGTGGAATGCCAAGAAAGTCGTCAACTACTGATGCCTGCTCGCAAAAAAGGTGGTCGCTTGACCACCTTTTTTGTTTCCTGCACTACCCAAGAGAGTCACCCCATGCGTAAAACCAAGATTATCGCCACCCTGGGCCCGGCCAGCTCCTCCTGCGAGATGGTGGAGAAGTTGCTGCTCGCGGGCGCCAATGTCTTTCGCCTCAACTTCTCCCACGGCAGCCACGAGCAGCACAGGCAAGTCGCAGGGCGGATCCGCGAGGTCGCCAGCCGGCTCGGGCTGCACATCGGCATACTGGCCGACCTGCAGGGCCCCAAGATCCGGATCGCCAGCCTGGCGGCGGGCAGCATTCAGCTGAAGCCGGGAGACGGCTTCATCCTGGACGCAGATCTGGATCCCGCACAGGGCAACCAAGAGAGAGTCGGGCTCGACTATCCGGCACTGGTGGCGGAGGTCGGGGTCGGCAACATACTGCTGCTCGATGACGGTCGCCTGCAGTTCAGGGTGGAGCGGATTGCGGGGACCGAGGTGCACACCCGGGTGCTGGTCGGCGGTACCCTGTCCAGTCGCAAGGGGATCAATGTGCTCGGCGGTGGCCTGAGCGCACCGGCCCTGACCGACAAGGACAGGGCCGACATTCTCCTTGCCCGGCAGATTGACGCCGATTTCGTGGCCGTCTCCTTCCCTCGCAGCGCGGCGGACTTGCAGGAGGCTCGCCAGCTGATCCGCGCCACCGGCAGCAGGGCGGCCATCATCGCCAAGGTGGAGCGGGCCGAGGTGGTCGCCTCCATCGAGGCCATGGACGAGATCATTCATGCCGCCGACATCATCATGGTGGCCAGGGGAGATCTCGGGGTCGAAATTGGGGATGCCAGGCTGCCCGGCGTGCAGAAGACACTGATCCAGCGTTGCCGCTTGCTCGGTCGGCCGGTGATCACGGCGACCCAGATGATGGAGTCCATGCTCGCCAGCCCCATGCCGACCCGGGCCGAGGTGCTGGATGTGGCCAACGCCGTGCTGGACGGGACCGATGCCGTCATGCTCTCGGCCGAGTCGGCCGCCGGCCACTTTCCCGTCGAGGCGGTGGAGGCCATGGCCCGCATCACCCTGGGGGCCGAGCAGGACGGGGGCGGCGGGCAGCCACTCTGGCTTCAGGGCAGCACACCCCAGGTGCAAGCCGGTCATCACAGGGCGCTGACCCCCCTGACATCCAGCCTCGGCCTGGACAACACCTGCGGCATCGCCATCCTGACCAAGGGTGGCCAGGCCGTCACCGCCATCTCCCGCGGCGCGCACCAGGGGCCCATCTGGGCGCTCTCCGATGATCAGCCACTGCTCAACCAGATGACCATACTGCGGGGGGTCAGGCCGCTCCACTATCTGGACGAGTCACCCCGGCACCTCCACTGCCCGCTGGTCGAGACGCTGCAACGGGCGGATCAACTGCACGGCATCCAGACCCTGCTCATCAGCCGGCTGGATGCACTGGAAGGGGCCGGTCCCGAGGATGTCTGGCGTCTGGTGCCCCTGCCCGGTGTCCAGCGCGGGTCCCGTCAGGAGTCGAGGGACAGCCTCATCCGCTGAGGCCAGGCAGTCCAAGGCGATCCAGCAGGCTGCCGGTCGGCGTCCAGGTGAAGCTCTGATTGGCGCCACCGTAGCACTCGGCCAGCCGCAGCGGCACCGCGGCTCTGTGGCGGCGGCCGGCCACATCCAGGCATAGTGAAACCTGTCGGTTGAACAGTCGATCCCCCTGCCACTGCCATTGACGGCTGTCATCCTGGCACTCTCCCACGGCGAGACCGTCATCCTCCCTGGCAATCAGGCAACCCTGCGCCAGCTGCAAGGCCCCCGCATCCCAGGTGAACAGCTGGCGGGAGCTCTGATCGCAAGGCTCGGTTAGCAGGCGACCCTGCTCGCTCAGGGCCACGCAGAAGCCGCCGCCGGTCACCAGGGTGGCCGGTGGAACCGGCGTTGACCTGGGAGCGGCCCCCAACAGAAGGTTCTCTGGTCTCGGCTGCAAGGCACAGCCGCCGAGCAGCAGTGCCATCAGGGCTAGCAATCGGATGTGAAGTGGCATGATGATGCATAGGCCTGTGTCTGAATGGGTCGCGGGTGTCCACTATTCTGGTGGCTCCCGGCCAAGCATAACGAACTCGCGGCGAACAGGCGCCTGCAGAAATGTAAGAAGAGGTGACAGAGGAGTGATAGATACGCAGAAAAGCAAAAACCCCGCCTAAGCGAGGTTTTCAGAATGTGGTCGGTGATAAAGGATTCGAACCTTTGACCCTCTGGTCCCAAACCAGATGCGCTACCGGGCTGCGCTAATCACCGATGGGTATTTCCAAACTACAAAGATGACCATATGGTCATCCTCGTCATACAGCAAGTATGGTGCGAAGAGAGGGACTCGAACCCTCACACCCGGGGGGCACTAACACCTGAAGCTAGCGCGTCTACCAATTCCGCCACCTTCGCATACCTGACAAGCTGTAAAATGGGGTGGCTGATGGGGCTCGAACCCACGACAACCGGAATCACAATCCGGGACTCTACCAACTGAGCTACAGCCACCACAGCTGTTTTGTTCCACAACAACGCCCGCTTAACTGGCGCACTTTGATGGTGCGCCCGACAGGATTCGAACCTGTGACCTCTGCCTCCGGAGGGCAGCGCTCTATCCAGCTGAGCTACGGGCGCTACGCTGTCGAACGGGGCGCATTATTGATGATGGCGCCCACCTTGTCCACTCTTTTTTTATCTCCATGATTCAAGTGTCTGTTTTTCAATCTTTTCGTTCACTTTTATGCCTCTTCTTCAGACGTTCGGCCAAAAACGTCCTCACTCGGCCCACTTTTGGATCCTCTTCTGACAGTAAAGTGGCCGGCATCCCTTGACTTGCTTTCTTCTCCACCTAGAATGAATGAACGTTCATTCACTCGCCAAAGCCTGATCATCATGGATAAGAAAGAGCGGATTTTCGAGGCAGCGCACGAAATCCTCGGCGAGCAGGGCTTCTACGGCCTTTCCATTGCCGCGGTTGCCAAGAAAGCCAAGGTAGCGGCAGGCACCATCTATCGCTACTTCAGCGACAAGGATGATCTTGTCCGCCAGCTTTATCAGCACACCATTCTCAAGTGTCATCCCTTGGTCATGGAAGATGTGCAGATAGAAGAGGTGTCCTATCGGCAGTATCGACGCCTCTGGCTCAATATCGACGCCCTCTTTGCCAGCCACCCCAATGTACTTAAATGCAAATTGCAGTACGAAAGTTCTCCATTGGGGGCTGAATTGGAGAGGGATCCGGTCATAATGGCGACATGGGCCCCACTTGAGCGTTTCTTCGAACAGGGACGCCAGCAGGGTCTGTTCATCGATTTGCCCGTTCTGGTGCTGGAGGCACTGAGTCTGAGCAGCGTGGTCAACCTGGTGCAACAACGCCAGGCTCACGAATTTGAGTTGACGCAAGAACAGTTGGAAACGGTCATCCGGGCCAGCTGGAATGCCATTTTAAACCCTAATTATTCCATCACAGGAGCCTGTTCATGAAAAAGTGGATGGCCATCATGTTGCTGATAGCACTCGCCCTGTTCGGCAGTGTCATCGGCTTCAATATGTTCAAGCAGAAGAAGATTGCAGAGTTCATGGCCAATCGACCCGAGCCCGAGTTCCCGGTGACCGCCATGGTGACCAAGGCGCAGGACTGGGTCCCCACCATAGAGGCGATCGGCTTCATCGAGCCCAACCAGGGGGTCACCCTTTCCAGTGAACTGGCAGGCACCATAGACAACATCAGTTTCGAATCCGGGGCTCAGGTCAAGGCGGATCAACTGCTGCTGAGCCTGGACTCCAGCGTGGAGAAGGCCAACCTGAACTCCTCCCGGGCCAGGCTGCCTGCGGCTCGTGCCAAGTTCGAGCGCTACCAGAACCTGTACCAGAAGAACTCCATCTCCCGGGATCAGCTGGATGACGCCGAAGCGAGCTACCGTTCACTGGAAGCGGATATCGAGAGCCTGAAGGGCACCATAGCCCGCCGCGAAGTCCGCGCCCCCTTCGGTGGCGTCGTGGGTCTGCGCAACGTCTTCCTCGGCCAGTACCTGGAACCCGGTACCGAGATAGTGCGACTGGAAGATACCAGCGTGATGCGCCTGCGCTTCACCGTGCCCCAGACCGACATCTCCAAGATTTCCCTCGGCCAGACCGTCAAGATCAACGTGGATGCCTATCCCCAGACCCAGTTTGACGGTCAGATCACCGCCATCGAGCCGGCGGTCAACTACCAGAGCGGCCTGATCCAGGTGCAAGCCAACATCCCGAACAACGGCGGCCAGCTGCGCTCCGGCATGTTCGCCCGCGCCAGCATCATACTGCCCACGGTGAAAGACCAGATAGTGATCCCGCAGTCCGCCATCTCCTTCACCCTCTATGGCGAGAACGTCTATGTCATTCACGAGGCAGACGGCGTGAAACGCGCCAAGCAGGTGGTGGTCAAGGCGGGTGAGCGTCGCGGCAATGATGTCCATGTGTTGTCCGGCATCAAGGCTGGCGATCAAATCGTGCTGTCGGGTCAGGTTCGCCTGAGCAACGATACCAAGGTGCACGTGGTCGAGAATGATGCCCTTGCCGTTCCGGCACAAACCCCGATGCTGTAAGCGCGGAGATCTGCGATGCGATTTACTGACATATTCATAAAACGGCCGGTGCTGGCGATCTCGCTCAGCTTCCTGATAGCCCTGCTGGGCTTCCAGGCCATCTTCAAGATGCAGGTGCGGGAATATCCCGAGGTGATCAACACCGTCATCACGGTCAACACCAGCTACTATGGCGCCAGCTCGGATCTGATCCAGGGCTTCATCACCCAGCCGCTGGAGCAGGCGGTCGCGCAAGCCGACAACATCGACTTCATGACCTCCTCCAGCCAGCTGGGCAGCTCCACGGTGACGGCCTACATGAAGCTGAACACCGATCCGAACGCCGCGCTGTCCGACATCCTGGCCAAGGTCAACTCGGTGCGCTCCCAGTTGCCCAAAGAGGCGGAAGACCCCTCGGTCACCTCCTCCACGGGTTCCACCACAGCGGTGCTCTACATGGGCTTCACCAGCCCGGAGCTGAACTCCAGCCAGATCACCGACTACCTGGAGCGGGTCATCAAGCCCCAGCTGTTCACCGTGGGCGGGGTATCCAAGGTTGACCTCTACGGCGGGGTCGAGTTTGCCCTGCGGGTGTGGCTGGATCCGGCCAAGATGGCCGCCTTCGACCTGACCTCCAGCGACGTGATGACTGTGCTCAACAGCAACAACTATCAGTCGGCCACCGGTCAGGCCACCGGCTATTTCACCCTGTTCAACGGCAATGCCGAGACCCAGGTCAGCAATACCGATGAGCTCAAGCGTCTGGTGGTGGCGACCCGGGATGGCAAGGTGATCCGTCTCTCCGACATTGCCAAGGTGTCGCTGGAGAAGAGCCACGACATCTATCGCGCCAGCGCCAACGGCCGCGAGGCCGTGGTACTTGCCATCAATGCCGCGCCGACCGCCAACCCCATCAACATCGCCCACGATGTGCTGGAGCTGCTGCCGAGCCTGAAGAGCAACATGCCGAGCACCATGCAGGTCAACATCCTGTATGACTCCACCATCGCCATCAACGAGTCTATCAACGAGGTCATCAAGACCATACTGGAAGCGGCCGCCATCGTACTGGTGGTCATCACCCTGTTCCTCGGCTCCTTCCGGGCGGTCATCATCCCGATCATCACAATCCCGCTGAGCCTCATCGGCGTGGTGATGATGATGGACATGTTCGGTTTCTCGATAAACCTGATGACACTGCTCGCCATGGTGCTCGCCATCGGTCTGGTGGTGGATGACGCCATCGTGGTGCTGGAGAACGTCGACCGACACATCAAGGAGGGGGAAGAACCGTTCCGGGCCGCCATCATAGGCACCCGGGAGATCGCCGTGCCCGTCATCGCCATGACGGTGACCCTGGCGGCTGTGTACGCGCCCATCGCCCTGATGGGGGGCATCACAGGCTCCCTGTTCAAGGAGTTTGCGCTGACCCTGGCGGGGGCGGTGTTCGTCTCCGGCATCATAGCCCTGACCCTGTCGCCCATGATGTGTGCCAAGATGCTCAAGGCCAACGAGGAACCGGGCAAGTTCGAGCGCACAGTACACGATCTGCTGGACCGGATGACGGCACGCTACGACAGCATGCTGCATGCGGTCATGCAGCGCCGCATCGTGGTCATACTGTTCGCCGTCATCGTGTTCGGCAGCCTGCCGCTGCTGTTCAAGTTCATCCCGAGCGAGCTGGCCCCGTCCGAGGACAAGGGCGTCATGGCCGTGCTGGGGACGGCACCGTCCAATGCCAACCTGGACTACATCGAAAACACCATGGCGGACGTGAACAAGGTGCTGGATGACCAGCCCGAGATCGCCTACTCCCAGGTCTTCTCCGGGGTGTTCAACGCCAACCAGGCCTTCGGCATCGCCTCCATGGTGCCCTGGAGCCAGCGTGAGGCGAGCCAGAAAGAGGTGCTGGATCGGGTCGCCGGTCTGGTGAAGGACATCCCCGGGATGGCCATCACCACCTTCCAGTTCCCCGAACTGCCAGGTGCCTCCAGCGGTCTGCCCATCCAGTTCGTCATCACCACCCCGAACAGCTTCGAGAGCCTGTTCCTGATCGCGGGTGAGATGCTGGCGGCAACCCAGGCCAACGGCCAGTTCGTCTATTCGGATCTCGATCTGAACTACGACTCGGCCACCATGAAGATCAGCATCGACAAGGACAAGGCGGGTGCCTACGGCATCACCATGCAGGACATCGGCATCACCATGGGCACCATGATGGCGGACGGTTACGTCAACCGGATCGATCTGGATGGCCGCTCCTACGAGGTGATCCCCCAGGTGGAGCGCAAATTCCGTCTCAACCCCGAGTCCATCAAGGGTTATTACGTGCGCGCCGCCGACGGCAAGTCGATCCCGCTGGGCAGCCTGATCAAGATTGAAGTGGTTGGCGAGCCCCGCGCCCTGCCCCACTTCAACCAGCTGAACTCTGCCACCATAGGCGCCGTACCGGCACCCGGCGTGGCCATGGGGGATGCGATCAACTGGTTCAAGGCCACCGCCGAAGAGAAGCTGCCGCAAGGCTATCGCTACGACTTCATGGGTGAAGCCCGCCAGTTCGTGACCGAGGGCAATGCGCTCTATGCCACCTTCGCCCTGGCCCTGGCCATCATCTTCCTGGTGCTGGCGATCCAGTTCGAGTCGGTGCGTGACCCCCTGGTGATCATGGTGTCGGTCCCCCTTGCCATCAGCGGGGCCCTGATTGCCCTGGCATGGGGCCTGGCCACCATGAACATCTACTCCCAGGTGGGCCTCATCACCCTGGTCGGTCTGATTACCAAGCACGGTATTCTGATCTGCGAGGTGGCGAAGGAGGAGCAGCTGCTGCACGGCATGAACCGGATGCAGGCCGTGATGCAGGCTGCCAAGGTGCGGCTGCGCCCCATCCTGATGACCACGGCGGCCATGATCGCCGGCCTGATCCCGCTGCTCTATGCGGCGGGTGCGGGTGCGGCCCAGCGCTTCAGCATCGGCATCGTCATCGTGGCGGGTCTGGCCATCGGCACCCTGTTCACCCTGTTCGTGCTGCCGGTGATCTACACCTTCCTGGCCTCGGAGCACAAACCGCTGCCGGAATTCGACGAGTCCATTCCGGCCAAGGCGAAAGGAAACCATTGATCCTCAGCCAACAGCAACAAGGCCCCGAAAGGGGCCTTATTTTTATCCATTTGATGGCACACGACATGAGTCCATGAAGCAGTTAAACTAGGCCGTTCGCAATCCAGACCGCAAGGATGCCATGTCAGGAATCTTCTCCAAGGCCATAGGCCTTAACGGACTCTCTTATCGTCTGCTTTCCTACATTCTGATCTGCAGTACAGTGCTGGCGCTGGTCATCACGGTGTTGCAGCTCGCCTGGGATTACAACAAGGACGTCACCGTCATAGAGGCCAGCATCGACCAGATCGAGGCTTCCTTCCTGCAACCCATCTCAGCCAGCCTGTGGAATCTGGATGAAGAGCAGGTCAAGGTGCAGATCGAAGGCATCATGAACCTGCCCAACATGCAGTTCGTCATGGTCAAGGAGATGCTGGGCAACTCGGAAGTGCCGCTGCTGACCCAGGGGGTGGAGCAGGCGCAATACGACATCTCCCGCGAATTCAGCCTCACCTATCAGGGCGAGGTGGTCGGCAAGCTGTTCGTCGCCGCCACCCTGGATCAGGTCTACCAGCGCCTCATCGAGAAGTCGGTGCTGATCCTGGTCAGCCAGACCATCAAGACCCTGGTCGTCTCGCTCTGCATCCTGGTCATCATCTATTACCTGGTGATCCGCCATATCAACCGCATCGTCAGCTACGCCCAGAAACTGAGCCTGGATCGCCTCGCGGTGGAGCTGACGCTGGAGGGGCGTCCCCTGCCCCGCAAGCACCCGGACGAGTTTGATGCGCTGGCCGCCACCCTCAACCAGATGCGCACCCGTCTGAACGACGAGTTCACGGCCCGCCATCAGGCGGCGGATCAACTCCAGCAGGAGCGGGACTTCTCCGCCACCCTGATCAACTCCGCCAACATGGTCATCTGCTGCATGGAGCCGGATCTCAACATCGCCAGCATCAACCCCGCCGCCATCCTGCTGACCGGCTACCACCACGAGGAGCTGCTGCAGCACAACTGGCTGGATCTCTTCGTCAGCGAGGAGCAGCGGGCCGAGCTGGCGGCCGCCCTGACGGACCAGGGTTCCCTCGAAGACAGGGAGATCACCATGCATGACCAGCAGGGCCACGAACTCGTCCTGCAGTGGACCTTCGCCCCCTTCTACGAGGGGCCGAATCTCAAGTATCTGATTGGCTTTGGTTATGACATCACCCCCCTCAAGAAGGTGGAGCGGGAAATCATACTGTTCAGCGAGCAGCTGGAAGGCAAGGTGGCGGAACGTACCCGCAGCCTGAGCGATGCCAACGACCAGCTGGGCAAGGCCTATGACGACCTGAAACAGGCGCAGCAGACCCTGGTGGAGTCGGAGAAGATGGCCTCCCTCGGTTCCCTGGTGGCCGGCGTGGCCCACGAGATCAACACCCCCATCGGCATCAGCGTCACCGCCTCCTCCTATCTGCAGGAGCGGGTGGCGGACTTCAAGCAGCACCTCGAGGCCAAGCAGCTGTCGCGCTCCTATCTCAACGAGTTCACCCAGAATCTCGACGAGTCGATGCAACTGCTGCAGGGCAACCTGAGGCGAGCCTCGGAGCTCATCGCCAGCTTCAAGCAGGTGGCGGTGGATCAGTCGTCCGAGGCGCGCTACAACTTCAGCCTCGCCGACAACCTGCATCAGGTGGTGGTCTCCCTCGGCTACAAGCTGAAGAAGGCCCAGTGCGAGGTCGACATTCAATGCGATCCCAAGCTGGCCATCTACTCCTTCCCCGGCAGTTTCACCCAGATCTATTCCAACCTGATCCTCAACTCCATCCACCACGGTTTCGACGGCTGGGACAGGCCCAAGAAGATCACCATCAGGGTGGAACAGCAGGGTGACGAGCTCGTCATCGATTACAGTGACAACGGCCGCGGCATCCCCCCGGAGATACTGCCGCGCATCTTCGATCCCTTCGTCACCTCCAAGCGGGGCCAGGGTGGCAGTGGGCTCGGCACTCACATCATCTACAACCTGGTGGTGCAACTGCTGCGCGGCCGCATCCATTGCGCCAGCGAACCTGGCCTGGGTGCCCAGTTCCATATCCGCCTGCCGATCCGGCAGAACTGAGCGCCGGCTCTTGTGAGCCGGCCACTTTGTCCCCATCATGCTGTGATTGCATTCTTAACGAGCGGAGAACCTCGCAATGGCACAGCATTTTGACTATATCGCCATCGGCGGCGGCAGCGGCGGCATCGCCTCGGCCAACCGGGCTGCCATGTATGGCAAGAAAGTCGCCCTGATTGAAGCCAAAGAGCTGGGGGGTACCTGCGTCAACGTCGGCTGCGTGCCGAAGAAGGCCATGTGGTATGCCGGCCAGATCGCCGATGCCCTGAGATACGGGGCCGACTACGGCTTCGACACCACCCTCAATCACTTCAGCTGGGCCAAGCTGGTCGAGTCCCGTCAGGCCTATATTGGCCGCATCCACAAGTCCTACGAGAATGTGCTGGGCAAGAACCAGATCACCGTCATCAAGGGCTTCGCCCGTTTCGTCAGCAGCAACACCATCGAGGTTGATGGCGAGCAGTACAGCGCCGATCACATACTGATCGCCACCGGCGGCCGCCCCGAGGTCCCGACCATACCGGGCGCCGAACTCGGCATCGACTCCGACGGCTTCTTCGATCTGCAAAGCCAGCCCAAGCGGGTCGCCGTGGTCGGCGCCGGCTATATCGCGGTCGAGATCGCCGGCGTGATGCAGGCCCTCGGCTCAGAGACCCACCTGGTGGTGCGCAAGCACGCGCCGCTGCGCAACTTCGACCCCATGATCCACGAGACCCTGGTGGAGATCATGGCCCAGGAAGGGCCCAAGCTGCACACCCACGCCGTGCCCAAGGCGGTGGTCAAGAACGCCGACGACAGCCTGACCCTGCAACTGGAAGATGGCCGTCACCTCACTGTGGACTGCCTGATCTGGGCCATAGGCCGCGTACCGGCCACCGACAACCTCAACCTGGCCGCCACCGGCATCACCCTGGACGAGCAGGGCTTCATCCCCACCGACAAGTTCCAGAATACCGCCGTCGCCAACCTCTATGCGGTGGGTGACAACACGGGGCGCATCCAGCTAACCCCGGTGGCCGTCGCGGCCGGTCGCCGCCTCTCGGAGCGGCTGTTCAACAACAAGCCGAGCGAGCACCTCAACTACGATCTGGTGCCGACCGTGGTGTTCAGCCATCCGCCCATCGGCACCATAGGGCTGACCGAGCCGGAAGCCATCGCCGAATACGGTGAAGATCAGGTCAAGGTCTACCGCAGCCAGTTCACCGCCATGTATTCGGCGCTGACCCAGCACCGCCAGCCCACCCGGATGAAGCTGGTCTGTGTCGGCCCGGAAGAGAAGGTGGTCGGTCTGCACGGCATCGGCTTCGCCATGGACGAGATACTGCAGGGCTTTGGCGTCGCCATGAAGATGGGGGCCACCAAGGCAGACTTCGACAACTGCGTCGCCATCCACCCGACCAGTGCGGAAGAATTTGTGACAATGCGATAAGCATGGTTGAAGCTGGCCTGTCACTATCAGGCCAGCTTCAACAACTGCGTTCCCCTTCCCACCCCACCAGCGCGGAAGAATTTGTGACCATGCGCTAAGTGCATCTGAAGCTGGTTGGTCAGCTTCGGCAACGGCCTAACCCAACTATCCAACCCGACCCAGGCCGGGTTTTTTGCTCCCCTCCCACCCGATTTCCTCTGAAAGCGGCCTTCTTTACGCCGATTTTACGCTCCCCCAATGCCCCTTTATGGCGCCTTTACGCCTGTTTTACATACCCTTTCAGCGTCAACTACACCAACGGAGTCGATGCTGTTTTACATCGACTCTTGCAGCTAATTATTTCAATGGAGTCGATATGAATTGGCTATATCTGCTGCTGGTCCTCGCCCTGCTGGGCTATCTGCTGCGTGCGTTAACGCGCAGCCACGAGTGAGGGACTTGATGATGCGGCAAGTAATTATCCATCCGGTGGCCTGCGAGCAGCCGGGCCTCGCGGGCTATCCAATGCGTGCACTGATGCACAGCGACCACGAGCGAGGGGCTTGAAGATGCGGCAAGTAATTATCCATCCGGTGGCCTGCGAGCAACCGGGCCTCACGGACTATCCAATGCGTGCACTGATGCACTGCGACCACGAGTGAGGGATCTGATATGTGGCAAGAAATAATCTATCCGGTGGCCTTCGTGCTGCTGGTCCTGCTGCCGGCACCCCTGCTCGGCAGCTATATGTATCGCGTGTTCGAGGGCAAGAGTCGCTGGCTCGCGCCGGTCGAGCGCGCCACCCTGGCCTGCTGCGGCACGGACGGACGGGAGCAGGACTGGAAGTCCTACGCCCTCAGCCTGCTGGCCTTCAACGGCGCCGGTTTCGGTCTGCTGTTCCTGATCCTGATGGCCCAGGGCCTGCTGCCCCTCAACCCGCAACAGCTGCCGGGCCTGAACTGGCAACTCGCCTTCAACACCGCCGTCAGCTTCATGACCAACACCAACTGGCAAGCCTATTCCGGTGAGGCCAGCCTCTCCTACTTCAGCCAGATGGTGGGGCTCACCACCCAGAACTTTGTCTCCGCCGCCACCGGCGCCACCGTCGCAGTCGCGCTGTTCCGCGGCCTCTCCCGCCAGCAGACCATACACCTTGGCAACTTCTGGCAGGATCTGGTGCGCTTCTGCCTCTATGTGCTGCTGCCCATGGCGTTGATCATGGCGCTGCTGCTGGTGTGGCAAGGGGTTCCCCAGAGTCTGTCGGCCTATCTGCCGTTCCACGCCCTGGAAGGTCAGGAGCAGCTGCTGCCGCTCGGCCCTGCCGCCTCGCAGATCGCCATCAAGCAGCTCGGCTCCAACGGTGGCGGTTTCTTCGGTGTCAACTCGGCGCACCCGTTCGAGAACCCGACCGCCCTCTCCAACTGGCTGGAGATGGTCGCCCTGCTGACCATTCCCGCCGCCCTGGTCTGTACCCTGGGCCGTTACGTGAAGGATACCGGCCACGGCCGCGCCATCCTCACCGCCATGACGCTGCTGTTCGTGCTGGGGCTCGGCCTCTCCGTCTATCAGGAGTTGCAACCGGATCCGGCGCTCGCCCAGCTCACCACTCACGCAAGCAATATGGCAGGCAACTGGGAAGGCAAGGAGAGCCGCTTCGGCCCCGTGCTCTCCAGCATCTGGGAAGTGGCGACCACATCGGCCTCTAACGGCTCGGTCAACGCCATGCACGACAGCTTCACCCCGCTGGGTGGCATGGTCGGCATGATCAACATGCTGCTCGGTGAGGTCATCTTCGGCGGCGTGGGTGCCGGTATCTACGGCATGATGCTGTTCGTGCTGTTGACCGTGTTCCTGTGCGGCCTGATGGTCGGGCGCACCCCGACCTATCTCGGCAAGCGCCTCGGGATCACCGAGATGAAATGGGTGGTCGCCAGCATGCTGGTGATGCCGGTCGGGGTTTTGGTGATCGGAGGAGTAACGCTGCTGATGCCGGATGCCGCCACCATATTGGGTCACGATGGCCCCCACGGCCTGTCCAGGTTGATCTACAACTACGCCTCGGCCGCCGGCAACAACGGCTCGGCCTTCGGGGGCTTCGCCGCCGCGGACAACTGGCAGTGCGTCGCCATCGGTCTGGCCATGCTGCTCGGTCGCTTCGGCTACATCATTCCGGTACTGGCCATCGCAGGTCAGCTCTCGCGCGCCTCCCAACAGGATGCCGGCGAGGGTGACTTCCCCATCCGCGGTCCGCTGTTCATCACCTTGCTGATCATCACAGTGCTGCTGATAGGCGGTCTCTCCTTCCTGCCGGTACTGGCGCTGGGCCCCGTCGCCGAGCATCTCCTGATACTGGGAGCGCTCTGATGACCCTGTTCATGTCAGTCACTTTACCGATGCCAATGACCGAACATCTGATGCTGGGAGCATTCAAATGAGCAAGTCCATCTCCATCCCTGCCCGCACCGAAAAGGTGAAGGGCAAGGGCAAGAAACAGACCTCACAAGTCGTGCAGGCCATGATCGAAGCCTTCTATCGCTTCAACCCCAAGGCGCTGTTTGGCAGCCCAATCCTGTTCACCCTCTGGCTGGCCGCCGTGATGGCGACCGTGGAGTCCCTGCTGGGCCAGCCCCTGTCCGGGGTCACCCCTTCACTGGCCTGGCAGCTGACGGCCTGGTTGTGGCTGACCCTGTGGTTTGCCAACTTCGCCGAAACCCTGGCAGAAGGCCGCGGCAAGGCGCGGGCCGACAGCCTGAAGGCGGGCATGAGCCAGCTCCAGGCACGCAAGGTGCGGGATCCGAAAGATGGCCAGGGCGAATGGGTCGCGGCCACCAGCCTGCAAAAAGGGGATCTGGTGCTGGTGCGCAGCGGCGAGATGATCCCGGCCGACGGTGAAGTCGTTGCCGGTATCGCCTCCGTCAACGAGGCCGCCATCACTGGTGAATCCGCCCCCGTCATCCGCGAGTCCGGCACCGACCGCAGCGGCGTGACCGGCAACACCACGGTCGTGTCCGACGAGATCTGGGTCCGTGTGACCAACAATCCCGGGGAGAGCACGCTCGACCGAATGATAGCGCTGGTCGAGGGGGCCAAGCGCCAGAAGACCCCGAACGAGATGGCACTCGATGCTCTGCTGGTGGGTCTGACCCTGATCTTCCTGCTGGTGGTCGCCACCCTGCCCTGGTTCCTCGACTACAACGGCACCCAGGTACCGCGGCTCTACCTGCTAGCCCTCTTCATCACCCTGATCCCGACCACCATAGGGGGCCTGCTCTCCGCCATCGGCATCGCCGGCATGGACCGACTGGTGAAGCTGAACGTGATCGCCAAGTCAGGTCGTGCCGTGGAGGCCGCCGGTGACGTGCGCACCCTGCTGCTGGACAAGACAGGCACCATCACCTTCGGCAACCGCATGGCAGACGAGCTGATCCCTGCCCCCGGCGTCGATCCCTCCCTGCTGGCCCAGGCCGCCATGCTGGCCTCCCTCGGCGACAACACCCCCGAGGGCAAGTCCATCCTGACCCTGGCCGGCAAGAGCATGGCCAAGCCGAGCCAGCTCGAGAGCGACAAGGTGATCCCCTTCAGCGCCGAGACCCGGTTGAGCGGTCTGGATCGCAACGGTCATCAATATCGCAAGGGGGCCGTGGATGCTGTGCTCAACTACCTCTCCCTCGATCGCAAGGGAGTGCCCGAGATCATTCTGAAGGCGGTCGACAACATCGCCCGCCAGGGCGGTACCCCGCTGCTGGTCTGTACCCACGAGCAGTTGCTGGGGGTGGTGTACCTCAAGGACATCATCAAGCCAGGCATCAAGGCCCGCTTCCAGATCCTGCGTCACATGGGGATCCGCACCGTGATGATCACCGGGGACAACCCGCTGACCGCCGCCGCCATCGCCGCCGAAGCCGGGGTGGATGACTTCATCGCCGAGGCAACCCCGGAGAAGAAGCTGGCCTATATCCGCCAGGAGCAGGCCGATGGCCGCATGGTCGCCATGTGCGGTGACGGCGCCAACGACGCACCGGCCCTGGCCCAGGCGGACGTGGGGCTGGCCATGAACGAAGGCACCCAGGCCGCCAAGGAAGCGGGCAACCTGGTGGATCTGGACTCCAACCCCACCAAGCTGCTGGACGTGGTGCTGGTGGGCAAGCAGTTGCTGGTCACCCGGGGTGCCCTGACCACCTTCTCCATCGCCAACGACGTGGCCAAGTACTTCGCCATACTGCCGGCCCTCTTCATCGCCGCCTACCCGCAGCTGGGGGCACTGAACCTGATGCAACTCGGCAGTCCAGAGAGCGCCATTCTGTCGGCCATCATCTTCAACGCCCTGATCATAGTGGCGCTGGTACCGCTGGCGCTGCGGGGGGTCAACGTGAAGGGCTCTGCCGCCAGTCTGCTGCGCCGCAACCTGTTGATCTATGGTCTCGGTGGCCTGGTCGTGCCCTTTATCGGCATCAAGTTGATCGATCTGGTCATCACAGGCCTGGGTCTGGTGTAACGACGTAACCGGGATGCAGGGCGAACCCGCATCCCCAGCCATCCTTTTTGGAGCAAGAAAATCATGATAGCAATCAGAACCCTGCTGACCCTGACCCTGCTGCTGGGTGTCGGCTACCCCCTGGCCGTCACCGGACTGGCCCAGCTGCTGTTCCCCTGGCAGGCCAACGGCAGCCAGCTGACCGATGCCAAGCAGCAGCTGATCGGCAGCGCCCTGCTGGCGCAAAAATTCGAGCGGGCGGAGTACTTCCACTCCCGCCCCTCCGCCAGCGACTTCACCACCATAGGCAGCGGCGCCAGCAACCTGGGGATGAGCTCCCCCCTGCGCAGCGAATTTGCCAAGGCACAGGGTCATTACCAGTCCCCCGCCATGCTGACCCGCTCAGGTTCGGGCCTGGATCCCCACCTGCCCCTGGATGCCGTGCTGGCCCAGGTGGATCGCGTCGCCAAGCAACGCGGGCTGGATCCCGCTTCCCTGACGGAGCAGGTCAAGTCGTCGACACAAGCTGGTATCCTTGGCCCCCAGGTGGTCAACATCCTCCAGTTGAATCTGTTGCTCGATCAGCACAAGGACGCATGATGGCGCGCCTGGCTGGCCCGAGTTGGAGGGCGACCCAGATTTTCGAACCGAGCCGGCAGTTGCTCCATAAGGATGATGATGCGTGATGTGGTAAAAGCGTTTGCCCTGCTGGCAAGGCTGGAGCAGGAGCACGGGAATGCGTGATGAGGCTAGGGCCGACGCCTTGCTGGCAAGCCTGGAAGAGGAACACAAGGGCAAGCTGAAGGTCTTCCTCGGCGCAGCCCCCGGCGTAGGCAAGACCTACGCCATGTTGCAGGCGGTGCGGGAACAGGCCAGGGAAGGGGTCGACATTCTCATCGGCGTGGTCGAGACCCACGGGCGCCAGGAGACCCTGGCGCTGCTCGACAAGCTCGCCATCCAGCCACGCAAGCTGCATCACCACCGCCAGCAACGGCTGGAGGAGATGGATCTCGATGGCTTGCTCGAACGCAAGCCCGCCATCGTAGTGGTGGATGAGCTGGCCCACACCAATGCCCCCGGCAGCCGCCACGAGAAACGCTGGCAGGATGTGGAGGAACTGCTCGGCGCCGGCATAGACGTCTACTCCACCCTCAACGTACAACACCTGGAGAGCCTCAACGATCTGGTGTGGCAACTGACCGGGGTCAGGGTCAAGGAGACCCTGCCCGATCAGGTGCTGCTGGAGGCGGACAGCATAGTCCTCATAGACCTGCCCCCCAAGGAGCTGCTCGGCCGGCTCAAGGAGGGCAAGGTCTATGTGCCCCATCAGGCCAAGGCCGCCCTGCAATCCTTCTTCTCCCTCAACAACCTGACCGCCCTGCGCGAGCTGGCGATGCAGACTGCCGCCAGCCACGTGGAGGGGGATCTGCAACTGCAATGGCAGGCGGCGGGCAAGACCACGCTGCCACTGCGGGGCAAGCTGATGGTCTGCCTCGGGGATCAGCACGGCTCGGCCCTGGTGCGCTACGGCCACCGCTTCGCCCAGCGCCGCCAGCTACCCTGGCTGGTGGTGCACATCGACAGCAAGGGGCAGCGCTCCCCCGAGCTGGAGCAGGCGCTGGCGCTGGCCTCTCACCTCGGCGCCAAGGTGCTGACCCTCTCCAGCCCGGCTGTCGCCGATGCCCTGCTGGAGACGGCCGAACAGCAGCAGGTCTCACAGCTGTTGCTCGGCAAGCCCCACAACCCGCCCTGGCGCCGCTCCCTGGTGCAGCACCTGCTGAAACAGGCACAGGGATTCGAGATCACGCTGGTGGATACGGAGAAGAACAAGCCTGGACTGAGGCTGCAACCACTCCACCCCAAGGACATTCGCCAGAGCCTGCTGGCCATCGCCATAATGGCGGTGACCTCAGCCAGCGCCTGGGGGCTCTCCCACTGGCTGCCGCCCGCCTCCCTGCCGCTGCTGTTCGTGCTGGGGGTGCTCGCCACAGCCCTCACCACCAGCCTGGTGCCCGCCATCCTGGCGGCCGTGCTGGGATTCGTCGCGCACAATCTGCTGTTCACCGCCCCCTACTTTTCCCTCAGCGTCGCCAGCCACAGCGACCTGCTCACCCTGTTCGTGCTGCTCATCGTCGGCATGACGGCGGGGCGGCTCGCCTCCCGCCAGCGCCAGCAGCTGGTAGGCTTGCGCGAGACCCAGCAGCTCGGCAACGCCCTGCTCTCTCTCAGCCAGGGGCTGGCCACCGCCAGCAGCCCGGTGGAGGTGCTCAGGCAGGGTACCCAGGCCATCTCCCTCGCCCTGGGGCAGCCCGTGTTCGCTCTGGATGAGGAGTACCAGTACAGAGCCGGAGACGAGGTGCGGGCACCGGGCCAGACCGACAAGGCCGCCATCGACTGGTGCCTGGCCCAGAAGCAGAGCGCCGGGGCCCACACCGCCACCCTCAATGCGGCCGAGGCCCAGTACCACCACCTCACCGATGAACTGGTGCTGGGGATACGGCTGGCCAGCCCGCTCGCCTCCTCCGCCGAACATCAGTTGCAGGCGCTGCTCACCGACATCCGCGCCGCCCTGGCGCGGATCGATCTCAACGAGCGGCTGGCCGACAGCCAGCTGCAGGCGGAGACGGATCGGATGCGCGCCGCCCTGCTCTCCTCGGTCTCCCACGATCTGAAGACGCCGCTGGCCACCATCATGGGGGCCGGCAGCACACTGCTGGAATACGGTGACAGGATCAGTGCCGAGGATCGCAACGAGCTGCTCCACTCGGTGCAGGAGGAGGCGCGCCGCCTGCACAGCTATGTGCAGAACCTGCTGGACATGACCCGCATCGGCTCCCCGGACTTCCAGCTGAAGCGGGAGTGGGTCGACCTCGCCGATCTGGTGGAGAGTGCCCGCAAGCGGCTGGACTCCTCCTGGCGCCAGCACAAGCTGCTGATCCACTTCGATCAGCAGATCCCCCAGCTCTATGTGCACGGTGCCCTGATCGAGCAGGTGCTGGTCAACATCCTCGACAACGCCTCCCGCTACTCGCCGGCCGGCACTCCCATAGAGTTCAAGGTGATGCTGGCGGATCCCGACCTCATCATCGACATCATCGACATCGGGGTCGGCATCGCAGAATCGGATCGGGACAAGATCTTCAATCTCTTCTACACCCAGCCGGTAGGTGATTGCGGCAGTCGCGGCACCGGACTTGGCCTCGCCATTTCCCGCGCTATGATAGAAGCCCACGGTGGTCGCATCTGGGCATTTGCCGGCCCCAACGGCAACGGCACCTGCATGCGTATCTCACTGCCGCTCTCTCTCAACTCACCTGAGGTATGATGCGCACATTCCGGGTTTCTGACCCTTCAACACTCGCCTCTGGAGGTTAGATGGCTCATATCCTGGTCATAGATGATGAAGCGGCCATTCGCCGCTTTCTGCGGATCAGCCTGGTCGCCGAGGGGCACCAGGTGAGCGAGGCGGTGGGGGTCAACGAAGGGCTGGCGCAGTACCGCCACCTCAACCCCGATCTGGTGATCCTGGATCTCGGCCTGCCGGACGGGGATGGCATCCAGATCTTGCAGGCCATCCGCGAGCACCACCCCAACCCGGTGCTGGTGCTGTCGGCACGGGATTCGGAGCAGGAGAAGGTGCGGCTGCTGGATGCCGGGGCCAACGACTACATGAGCAAGCCGTTCGGCATCGGCGAGATGATGGCACGCATCCGGGTGCTGCTGCGCCAGCGCGCCGGGGTCAGCAGCGGCGAATGCCGCCACTTTCCCCAGTGCGGCCTGAGCCTGGATACCGGCAGTCACAAGGTCACCATGAGAGAGGAGGAGATCCCCCTCTCCCGCAAGGAGTTCGCCCTGCTGCAGGCCCTGGTGTGTCACCCCGGCAAGCTGGTGCTGCAGACCCAGTTGCTCAACGACATCTGGGGGCCCAGCCACAAGGAGGATACCCACTACCTGCGCATCGTCATCGCCAGCCTGCGCAAGAAGCTGGGAGACAATCCCCAGAACCCCAGTCTGATCGAGACCGAATCCGGCATCGGCTACCGCTTTATCGGCAGTTGAAACAGTCGCAGGCAGCCCATCCCGTTCGAAACACCATACCCGGTATCGGCAACTGATGTTTCACGTGGAACGACGCACGCTGCAAATCAGCGCCAACAGACCGCAGCCACAGAGCAACAGGCCGAGATCCTGCAAGCCGGCCGCCACCGCCAACCCCAGACTGAGCAGCAGGTAGTAGCCAAGCCCGAACAGGGCACCGGCGCTGCCTGCCACCTCGCGATAGGCCAGCAGCGCCTGGCTCAGCACATTGGGGATCGCCACCCCATAGGCCACCACTATCCCCATCATGGGCAGCAGGAACCAGAGCGAGGCCTGACTCGCCCAGACCAGCAGCCCGGCAACCAGTGCCAGAGTGCAGGCCAGTCTGAGCAGGGATGACGGCTGCCACCCCCTTCCCAGCAGATGCTTGTTGAACAGGCTGCCGAGCAGGGTCGCCAGCGCCAGCAAGATCCCCGAGTAACCAAACTCGCCGGTGCTCAATCCCAGTCCGGCAAACAGGAAGGGCGCCAGGCTGTAGTAGCCAAACAGCATGGTGTTGAACAGGGCGACCAGCAGGGCGCTGCGCCAGAGCCCGCCATCTTTCATCATCCGGCACGCCAGCGGCCAGAGCGCAACCCGCTGAGTCGTGGCCGGACGGGTTTCCGGCAGCCACCGACCGGCCACCAGCAGCAACACTGCCGCCAGCACCAGCAGACCGCTGAAGACCCCGAGATAGCCAAGCCGCTCGGCCAGCAGGCCGCCGCTCACCAACCCCAGCACGGGGCTGAGGGAGAGCGCCATGCCCATCACCGAGAAGACCCGCGCCAGATCGCTGCCCTGATAGCTGTCGCGCAACATGGTCTGGGTCACCACGGATCCCACGGCGGCGCCGAAGGCCGAGATGACCCGGGCCAGCAGCAACACCTCGAACTCATTGGCCAACAGCGCCAGCAGGGTGCCAACCCCGTAGGTGAACAAGCCCGCCAGCATGGCGGGACGCCGCCCGATCAGATCGCAGAGCCTGCCCCAGCAGACCACACCCACCGCAAACGCCAGGAAATAGACCGACAGGGTCTGGGATGCCTGCCCCTCGCTCACCCGGAACTGGCTGGCGATCTGGGTCAGCACCGGGCTGTAGATGGTCTCCACTATCTGGGGAAACATCATCAATCCCACCACCAGCCAGCGCGGTGGCAACTTGTTGTTCATGACACACCTCCTTCACAAGAGGTCGCCATTCTAGAGAGATGCCTATTGTCTGATTACAATAAGCAGGACTATATACATCAAGAATCGGACACATGGCCTTTATTCTTCCCGATCACCCTTTCGACCCGGACAGCCACGCTGGCAGCGTGATCGGCATCGCCTCCGCGCTCGGCTGGCATGACTCCGGCCTGCATCGGCATCGGCGCCACCAGCTGCTGTTCACCCAATCCGGCTGCATGACCATGGAGCTGGCAGACAGGGTCTGCCTGCTCCCGCCGACGCGAGCGGCCTGGCTGCCGGCGGGCACGCCCCACAGGGTCTTGATGCGAGGTGTCGTTGCCTACCGATCCCTCTACTTCACGCCGCACTCCGAGTTGCCGACCAGCATGGCGGTACTGGCGGTCAATCCCCTGTTGCACGCCCTGATCGAACGGATGGCGCTCTGGCCGTGGGACCAGCCGCAAGAGGAGCAGCAGCGGACGCTGGCATTGTTTATGGAGGAGTTGGGGCAGGCACCCCGAGAGTCCTGGCAGCTGCCGTTGCCGTCAGACCCGCGTCTGGCGACCTGGCTGCAGGAGATAAAGCGGGGCGACACCCTGCCCCCTCGGCTCAACCGGCTGGCCGAGGAGGTGGGTGCCAGTGACAAGACCATAGGTCGCATCTTCATGAGGGAGACTGGCATGAACTACCAGGCCTGGCGCCAGCAGTGGCGACTGCTGCGCGCCATGGAGTTGCTGGCAGAAAGCGAGCCCATCAGCCGGATTGCCGCTTCCCTGGAGTTCTCCAGCGACAGCGCCTTCATCAGCTTCTTCAAACAACATTCGGGGCAGACGCCCCTGCGTCACCTCAACTCTCGGGGTGAGTCGCCACGGCGGGGCTGACCTCCACCACCAGGGTATCCAGTGCCAATGGCTGGAGGTTGTGGATGGCATCCAGTACCACCTCCCGGGATGCCTGCTGCTGCTGGGCAAGCATCTCCTGCGCCAGCTTGGCGCTATTCAGCTCGGGCCTGGGGTTGTCGTTGGCCATGACGTTCAGGCTCAGGCTACTCAGTATCAGGGTCGCGATCAGGGTCTTCATCTGGCTTGCTCCGGTATGGTTGAGATGACCAGAGAGTTATTCCAATAGTCGTGCCAACTATATAAGCAGTTGATTTTGTTTAAATAAAATAAAAAAAGATGCCATTTGAGGCATCCCTTCCCATCTTGTTGGTTATTTTGAAACCCATTAGTGGTTATTTTTACCACATCCATTTTCCTGGGCCCGTTCCACGTGGAACGTCCCATGATTTTGATCGACACCCGCTTTTAAACTGAGCTATGGTGCTAGCTCCCCCGTAACTGACTCTGGATCTGTCACCGAATGGAATTCTCCTTGTTCGGCGAGAAGTTCACTCGCCACGCCGGTATTACCCAACTCATGGATGACCTCAATCAGGGGCTGCTCAATCCGGACGCCATCATGCTGGGAGGCGGCAATCCGGCCCCCATCCCCGCCATGCTGGAACGCTTTCAGACCGAGGCCAAGCAGCTGCTCGACAATGGCGAGCTGATCAAGGCCATGGCTAACTACGATGGCCCGCAAGGCAAGGACAGGTTCACCAAGGCGCTGGCCGCCCTGCTCAAGAGAGAGCTGGGCTGGGACATCTCGGCCCGCAACATAGCCCTGACCAACGGCAGCCAGAATGCCTTCTTCTATCTGTTCAACCTGCTGGCCGGCGAGTTCGCCGATGGCCGCAAGAAGAAGGTGCTCTTCCCCCTGGCCCCCGAATACATCGGCTATGCGGACTCGGCTCTGGCGGAGGATCACTTCGTCGCCTATAAGCCCACCATAGAGAAGCTGGCCGACGGCCAGTTCAAATACCATGTGGATTTCGAGAGCCTGGAGGTGGGCGACGACATAGGGGTGATCTGCGTCTCCCGCCCGACCAACCCCACAGGCAACGTGCTGACCGATGAAGAGATAGAGCATCTGGATCAGATCGCCCGCGACAAGGGGATCCCGCTGCTGCTCGACAACGCCTACGGCGTGCCCTTCCCCGGCATCATCTTCAGCGAGGCCAAGCCGTTCTGGAATGCCAACACCATACTCTGCATGAGCCTCTCCAAGCTGGGGCTGCCGGGCACCCGCTGCGGCATCGTCATCGCCGACGAGAAGATCATCCAGGCCATCACCAACCTGAGCGGCATCATCAACCTGGCACCGGGCAGCCTGGGGCCCGCCATCACCATCCCCATGATAGAGAGCGGCGAGATCATCGCCCTGAGCGAGCAGGTGGTGAAACCCTTCTACAAGCAGAAGGCCGACTTCGCGGTCCAGCTGCTGCGAGACGCCATTCCCGATCCGCGCTTCCACATCCACAAGCCGGAAGGCGCCCTCTTCCTCTGGCTCTGGTTCGAAGGCTTGCCGATCCACTGCCAGGAACTCTATGAGCGGCTGAAGGCGAAGAACCTGCTGATAGTGCCGGGTCACTACTTCTTCCCCGGCATCGACGACCCCGAGTGGCGCCACAGCCAGGAGTGCATCCGTCTCAACTACTCCCAGAGCGAAGAGCTGGTGCGACGCGGCATCGCCATACTGGCGGACGAGATCAACGCCATTTACCGCGGCGGCTGACTCGCCTGCAGATAAAAGAAAGGCCTGCGATCGCAGGCCTTTCTCGTCTCTGGTATCAGGCTCCCCGGCCTGACATTCCCGGCTTAGCTCGGCAGCGCCAGCTGATCGGGTTTGCCGATGGGGATAGCGCGGGGCTTGAGTGCCTCCGGCAATTCGCGGGCGAGATCTATGGTCAGCAGACCATGCTCCAGTCTGGCCCCCTTCACCTCCACGTGCTGGCTCAGCTTGAAGGCGAGCTCGAAGTCACGCTCGGCAATTCCCTGATGGAGGAACTGACGTTCACCGGCCGCTGCGGCCTTGCGCCCCTTCACCTTGAGGGTGCCGTTTTCGGTCTCCAGCTCCAGCTCGTCGCGCTCGAAGCCAGCCACGGCGACCGTGATGCGGTAGCCGTCATGCTCCCGCTTCTCGATATTGTAAGGGGGATAGGCCGCCGCCTTCTGGTCGAACAGGCCTTCCAGCTCGCGGGCCATCCGCTCGAAGCCGACGGCATTGGAAGAGAGGTGAGAAAAATCGAGGTTACGCATAATCCTATCCTTCTAATAAGCAACAGGTTTGACTCTCCACAGGCCCGTCATCGGCACCCGGGAAATTTGAAAATCGCAGTGAGTTCAGGCTGTCAGCCGTTGATCTCGATCTTGCGGGGCTTCATCGCCTCGGGCACTTCACGGGCCAGATCGATGTGCAGCAGGCCATTCTTGAGATCGGCCCCCTTCACCCGCACATAGTCGGCCAGCTGGAAGCGACGCTCGAAGCCGCGCTCGGCTATGCCCTGATAGAGATAGTGGCGCTCGGAGTCAGCCTGCTTGTTGCCCTTCACCGTCAGCAGATTTTCCTGGAAGCTCAACTCCAGCTCTTCCTGGGTAAAGCCCGCCACCGCCATGCTGATGCGGTAGTCGTTGTCACCCAGCTGCTCGATGTTGTAGGGGGGATAACCGGCATTGCCATTGCTGGCCGCAGATTCGATGAGATTGGCCAGACGATCGAAACCAATGGCAGAACGATAGAGCGGAGAAAAGTCGATAGAACGCATAGTATTACCCTCTTGTGAGCGATAACGGATTGTTTGCCCTCCTGATGGACGGGCGCCTGGTCGAAACCTCTGTCGAGCGTTCCGGCCTTGTTACCTATATAGGGGCTCACTTTTTCCTTTCAAGGGAAAAAATGAAAAGAAATTTTTGGTCGCCCATCAGCGTCGAAAATGGCCCGATTGATATGATATTCGGCCCGCGGGCCACTCACCCTCCAATCCGCTGCGCGCCATACTGGTTGCGTCCCCCCACCAGAGACCGGAGCACACCATGCAAGTTACCCAGGTTCGCAATGCCACCCTGCTCATCCACTACGCCGGCACCCGCTTCCTGATCGATCCCATGCTGTCTGCCAAGGGCAGCCTCCCGGGGTTTGAGGGAACGGCCAACAGCCAGCTGCGCAATCCGCTGGTCGAATTGCCCCTGCCCATGGCGGAGATCCTCGATGTGGATGCGGTGATAGTGACCCATGATCACCTGGACCACTGGGACCCGGTCGCTCAGCAGCAGATCCCCAAGCACCTCCCGCTGTTTGTGCAGCATCAGAAAGATGCCGACAGCATAAGCGCCAGCGGCTTCATGGATGTGCGCCTGCTGAGCGAGCAGGCCGAGTTTGCCGGCATCCGGTTGCAACAGACCGAGGGGCAACACGGCAACGATCAGGTCATGGCGGTGTTGGGCGAGCGGCTGGGTGAGGTATCCGGGGTGGTCTTCTCCCACCCCGCAGAGAAGACCCTCTATCTGGCGGGTGACACCGTCTGGAACGCCCAGGTTGAACAAGCGCTGCAACGGCACCAGCCCGAGGTCGTCATCCTCAACTGTGGCGATGCCCAGGTGCCTGGGCTGGGTTCCATCATCATGGGCAAGGAGGATGTCGCCGCCGTCTATCAGGCAGCGCCACAGGCCACCCTGATTGCCAGCCACATGGAGGCGGTCAATCATGCCCTGCTGACAAGGCGCGAACTGCGCGACTACCTCGGCAAACAGGGGATGGCAACGCGGGTGCTGGTGCCAGAGGATGGCGAGTCCATCGTCCTCTGATCGAGCGGGCCATGTGACCACATAGCCCTTCGGCTTTCTGTTGCCGCCCCTTATCATGGGGATCCGAGTGCAAAGGAGTCTGCTACTATGCCCAATCCCATCGTCGTCGCCGTCATCACCTTCGATCACTTCAGCCCCTTTCACTGCGCTGTGCCCTGCCTCATCTTCGGCGACACCATGATGCCAGGCGCCTCCCTGTTCGAACTCAGGCTCTGCGCCGGCGACACCACCCGCCAACCCGGTTCCGCCCAGGGCTTTCGCATCGACGCCAGCCACGGGCTGGAGGGATTGATCGGGGCGGACATCGTCATCATCCCCTTTTGGCGCGATCCGGCCGAGCGACCGGCCCAGCCACTGCTCGATGCCCTGGTTGCCGCCCGAAGCAGGGGCGCCCAGATAGTGGGGCTCTGTCTGGGCACCTATGTGCTGGCCTATGCCGGTCTGCTGGAGGGACGCAGGGCCTCGACCCACTGGGAGTTCGAGCAGGACTTCATGGGCCGCTTTCCCGCCGTGCGGCTCGATACCAATGCCCTCTACGTGGACGATGAGGGCCTGATCACCTCGGCAGGCACCGCCGCCGGGCTGGACTGCTGCCTCTACCTGGTGCGCGAACACCATGGCAGCCGGATCGCCAACAAGCTGGCCAGGCGGCTGGTGGTGCCGCCCCATAGAGAGGGGGGCCAGGCCCAGTTCATCGAGCAGCCGGTGCCCGCCTCCACCCGGGATGCCAGGATCAACCAGCTGTTCGACCACCTGCGCATGCACCTGGCCGAGCCTCACAACCTGGACGCATTGGCAGAGCACTGCCTGATGAGCCGGCGCACCTTCACCCGTCGCTTCCAGCAGGCGACCGGCCTCTCCGTCGGGGAGTGGTTGCTGGCCGAGCGCCTCAGGCGCTGCCAGGAGTTGCTGGAGACGAGCTCCCACTCCATGGATCGCATCGCCGAGCTGGTGGGGCTGAAGACGGCCGCCATACTGCGCCAGCATTTTCGCGCTCGTTTCGGGGTGTCGCCGAGTGAATGGCGCCGCTCTTTTCGTGGTGACAAGGTCTGACAGCAGCCCCAGCCCCGTCCTGACTATTCCTCTCATGTTTCACGTGGAACGCGCCACTTTCCTCTCGCACAGAAAACAAAAAGCCGGTCACGAGGACCGGCTTTTTTATTGCTCTACTGAGTCGTCAGACGTCGAGGTTGGCGACCCGCAGGGCGTTGGTCTCGATAAAGTCACGACGGGGTTCGACCGCATCACCCATCAGGGTGGAGAAGAGCTGGTCGGCGCCGACGGCGTCGTCTATGGTGACGCGCAGCATGCGACGGGCTTCCGGATCCATGGTGGTTTCCCACAGCTGATCCGGGTTCATCTCACCCAGCCCTTTATAGCGCTGGATGTAGATGCCACGCTTACCTTCGCCCATCAGCCAGTCGACCGCTTCCACGAAGTTGGCAACCGGTTTGACCTTCTCGCCACGCTTGATGAAACCACCTTCCTCGATCAGGTTGGCAATCTCCTTGCCCAGGGAGACCAGCTGACGGTACTCACCGGACTGCAGGAAGTCGTAGCTGAGCGGGTATTCCCGGTCGACACCGTGCTGACGTACCACGGCGTGCGGCACGAACAGGCTGCGCTCTTCGTCACGGCGTACCTGGATCTGGTACTGGATGCCGTGGTTGCTCTCGTTGAGCACGGCTTCCATCCCCTGGCACCAGGCCAGCAGATCGCTCTCGCTGGCCAGCAGGGTTTCGTTCAACTCAGGCTGATAGATCAGCTGGGTCAGCACGGCATCCGGGGCGCGGCGGGACATGCGGGTGATCAGGTGAGAGACGGCACGGTGCTGGTTGACCAGACGCTCCAGCGCCTCGCCACCGATGGCAGGGGCAGACTCGTTGACGTGCAGGGTAGCACCGTCCAGCGCCATGGAGGTCTGGTACTGCAGCAGTGCATCTTCGTCTTTCAGATACTGCTCCTGCTTGCCCTTCTTGACCTTGTAGAGCGGCGGCTGGGCGATGAAGACGTAGCCACGCTCGATGATCTCCGGCATCTGACGGTAGAAGAAGGTCAGCAGCAGGGTTCGAATGTGCGCACCATCGACGTCCGCATCCGTCATGATGATGATGTTGTGGTAACGCAGCTTGTCCGGGTTGTACTCGTCGCGACCTATGCCGCAGCCCAGCGCAGTGATCAGGGTGCCCACCTCTTGCGAGGAGATCATCTTGTCGAAACGGGCCTTCTCCACGTTCAGGATCTTGCCCTTGAGCGGCAGTATGGCCTGGTTCTTGCGGTTGCGACCCTGCTTGGCGGAGCCGCCAGCAGAGTCCCCTTCCACTATGTAGAGTTCGGAGAGGGCCGGGTCTTTCTCCTGACAGTCTGCCAGCTTGCCGGGCAGACCGGCGATATCCAGCGCACCCTTGCGGCGAGTCAGTTCGCGGGCCTTGCGGGCCGCTTCACGGGCGCGGGCCGCATCGATGATCTTGTTGACCACTATCTTGGCATCGCCCGGGTTTTCCAGCAGGAAGTCGGCCAGCTTCTCGCCCATTGCCTGTTCAACGGCAGTCTTCACTTCGGAAGAGACCAGCTTGTCCTTGGTCTGGGAGGAGAACTTGGGATCAGGCACCTTGACGGAGATGACCGCAATCAGGCCTTCACGGACGTCGTCGCCACTGGCGGCAGACTTGGCCTTCTTGCTGTAGTCCTCTTTATCCATGTAGGAGTTGAGGGTACGGGTCAGCGCGGTACGGAAGCCCACCAGGTGGGTGCCCCCATCCCGCTGCGGGATGTTGTTGGTGAAGCAGTAGACCCCTTCCTGATAGGCGTCGTTCCACTGCATCGCCACTTCGACGCCGATGCCATCCTGCTCTGTGGTGAAGTGGAACACCTTGGGATGGATCGGGGTCTTGTTCTGGTTCAGGTATTCGACGAAGGCCTTGATGCCGCCCTCGTAGCAGAAGTGAGCCTCGCGGCCATCCCGCTCGTCCATCAGGCGGATGGAGACACCGGAGTTCAGGAAAGAGAGCTCACGCAGGCGCTTGGCCAGGATCTCGTAGTGATACAGGGTATCGGTAAAGATGGTCGGGCTCGGCCAGAAGCGCACTTCGGTACCTGTGCCCGTGCTGTCGCCAATCTGCTTGAGCGGCGCCTGCGGCTCACCCAGGTGATAGGTCTGCTCGTAGACGTGGCCGTTGCGACGTATGGTCAGCAGCAGCTTGTCAGAGAGGGCGTTCACAACCGAGACACCCACGCCGTGCAGGCCGCCGGATACCTTGTAGGAGTTGTCATCGAATTTGCCGCCGGCGTGCAGCACCGTCATGATGACTTCGGCGGCGGAGCGGCCCTCCTCCTCGTGCATGTCGACCGGGATACCCCGGCCGTTGTCACGCACGGAGACGGAACCGTCGGAATGGATCTTGACCTGAATATCGGAGCAGTAGCCAGCCAGAGCCTCGTCAATGGAGTTATCGACGACCTCGAACACCATGTGGTGCAGGCCCGAGCCATCATCCGTATCGCCGATATACATCCCCGGGCGCTTGCGGACCGCATCCAGGCCCTTCAGCACCTTGATATTCGAGGAGTCGTAAGTATTTTCACTCATAGCTTACTCTCTGCCTTCTCTAACGTTTCGGAGATCTTGCCTTGTTCCACGTGGAACAGCTTGCAGTCACTCGCATCCATCATGTCTGCGAGCTGACCGGTATCGATGGCGGTGATAAACACCTGGGACGCGCACTGCTTCAGCCTTGCGGCCAGCAGGCGACGTTTGTCGACATCCAGTTCAGAGGCAAAATCGTCAATTAAAAAAATACAGCCACGGCTGCTATGTTGATTCAAATAGAGCCCTTGAGCCAGTCGCATGGCGCAGACCAGCAACTTCAACTGACCCCTGGACAAAATATCCTGAGCAGGCACCCCGTTCGCCTTGAGCCGCACATCCGCCTTCTGCGGACCGACCCCAGTGTACCCCAGCGAACGATCCCGCTCGAACCCCGCCTCCAGCAAGTCGCCGAGGGGAGTCTCTCTCTCCCAGCCCCGATAGAAACCGAGGCTGATGTCGAATTCCGGCAGAAAATCCGCCGTCATCTCCTTGATCAGGGGTGTAATGGCCTGACAGTAACTGGCGCGAAACTCCACCAGTTCACCCCCGAGCCGCACCAGTTCCTGATCCCAGAACGCCAGCTGGCGATACTGGCTGCTCTGGCGCAGCAGCGCATTGCGCTGTTTCAGCAGACGCCGTACCCGTCCCCACAGGGAGAAGAAGGTCGGCTCCTGATGGAAGACGCCCCAGTCCAGCCAGGCCCGGCGAGCCTGAGGCCCGCCGGTCAGCAGGTTGAAACCATCGGGGTGGATCAACTGCACCGGCAACAGCTCGGCCAGATCGGCCAATCGCTGGGCCTGGGCCCCGGCGATCTTGAGCTGGGTCTCGCCCCCCTTGTCCTTGGCAAGCCCGATGGGCACCTGACGCCCCTCCAGCTCGCACTGGGCAAACAGGGTAAAGGCCCTCTCCCCCTGGCGGATGACCCGCCCGGTCAGGTGAGTACGAAAAGAACGACCGAGACCGAGGTAATGGATGGCTTCCAGCACGCTGGTCTTGCCGCTGCCATTGCACCCGACCAGGATATTGAGGCCGGGGGACAGCGCGAGACTGGCGTGCTGGATGTTGCGAAAGTCGCTGAGCTGGAGTTTGACCAGGGACACGACTAGATCCGCATCGGCATCACCACATACTGGGCATCTTGGCTGTCAAAATCCTCAATAATGGCACTGCTGATGGAATCGCTCAGGCTGATCCGGATTTGGTCACATTTTAACGTATTCAGCACGTCCAGCACATAGGAGACGTTGAAGCCGATCTCCATCTCGCCAGCGGCATATTGTACGTCAAGCAGCTCCTCGGCTTCTTCCTGTTCCGGGTTGTTGGCGGTGATGCGCAGCAGGTTTTCCTGCAGATTGAGACGCACCCCACGGAATTTCTCGTTGGAGAGGATGGCGGCGCGGGCGAAGGCCTGGCGCAGATCCTCACGACCGGCGATCAAGGCCTTGTCGCTCCCCCGGGGAATGACGCGACGCCAGTCCGGGAAGCGGCCATCCACCAGCTTGGAGGTAAAGATGAAGCCATCCAGGGCGGCACGCAGATTGCTGCGACCGACCTGCAACCGCACCGGCTTGTCTTCCGCCTCCAGGAGGCGCACCAGCTCCAGCACACCCTTGCGGGGCAGGATGACCTGATGATCGGGCAGCGATTCCCCGACCACTTCGCGGCGGCAGGTGGCCAGGCGGTGACCGTCGGTGGCGACGGTGCGCAGGCCATGACCCTCGCTCTCGAACAGCATGCCGTTCAGGTAGTAACGCACATCCTGGCTGGCCATGGAGAACTGGGTCGCATCGATCAGCTTCTTCAGCTCCAGCTGGCTGATGTCGAACTCGAGCACGGATTCCCAGTCCTCGATGTTCGGGTACTCGGTGGCCGGCAGGGTCGATAGATTGAAGCGGGAACGACCGGAGCGGATGATGAGACGATCCCCTTCGGTGTTGAGACGAATATCCGCCCCTTCCGGCAGGCCGCGGCAGATATCCAGCAACTTGCGGGCCGGTACAGTAGTACGTCCATCCTGGCTGTCGCTGCTGAGATAGACCTGGCCTATCATCTCCACCTCGAGATCTGTCCCGGTCAGCGACAGCAGGCCATTGCTGACATCGAGCAGGACGTTGCCGAGGATGGGCAGGGTCGGCCGGCCACCCAGGGCACCGGACACCAGTTGCAGAGGACGTAACAGGGCCTCACGGCTAATTTCGAGCTGCATCTGTGCTCTCCGTTGTGATTAGGAGGAAAATTTTCGGATCAGGTTGGAATATTCGAGCCCCATCTGTCCACTCTGTTCCGTTATCAGGACGAGAGGGTACGGATCAGGTTGGAATAGTCTTCCTTGATGTCGTGACTCTCCTCCTTCAGCTGCTCGATCTTGCGGCAGGCATGAAGAACGGTGGTGTGGTCACGGCCACCAAAGGCATCCCCTATCTCCGGCAAACTGTGGTTGGTCAGCTCCTTGGCCAGGGCCATCGCCAGCTGACGCGGGCGGGCAACGGAACGGGAACGACGCTTGGACAGCAGATCCGCCAGCTTGATTTTGTAGTACTCCGCCACCGTCTTCTGGATGTTGTCGATGGTGACCAGCTTCTCCTGCAGGGCCAAGAGGTCGCGCAGCGCCTCGCGCACGAAGTCGATGTTGATGGCACGACCGGTGAAGTTGGCGTTGGCGATCACCCGGTTGAGGGCGCCTTCCAATTCACGGACGTTGGAGCGCAGGCGCTTGGCGATAAAGAAGGCCACTTCATCAGGCAGATGGATCTGGTTCTCGTCCGCCTTGCGCATCAGGATGGCGACGCGGGTCTCCAGCTCAGGCGGTTCGATCGCCACCGTCAGACCCCAGCCGAAGCGGGACTTGAGGCGATCCTCGACACCGTTGATCTCCTTCGGATAACGATCCGAGGTCAGGATGATCTGCTGGTTGCCTTCGAGCAGGGCGTTGAAGGTGTGGAAGAACTCCTCCTGGGAGCGCTCCTTGTTGGCGAAGAACTGGATGTCATCGATGAGCAGGGCATCGACGCTACGGTAATAACGCTTGAACTCTTCAATGGCGTTATTCTGCAGCGCCTTCACCATGTCCTGCACGAACCGTTCGGAGTGCATGTAGATGACTTTGGCGTCTTTCTTGCGTTCCTTGATGGCATTGCCAACGGCGTGCAGCAGGTGGGTCTTGCCCAGACCTGTGCCACCGTAGAGGAACAGCGGGTTGTAGGCGCCACCCGGATTGTCGGCCACCTGACGGGCCGCCGCACGGGCCAACTGGTTGGACTTACCTTCGACGAAATTCTCGAAGGTGTAGTTCACGTTGGTGTTGCTCTTGTGGTTCGGCTCGGGCTTGGCTTCCGCCTTGCTTTCCCAGCTCTTGTGAGAGTTATTCACAGGATCGACACCGCGCGCCGGCGCTCTGGCGACCGCGACGGGATGGGGACGATTACCGATGTCAAAACGCAGGGTGGGAGCATCGGCTCCGCACAGCTCGTTGATGATGCCATTGACCCGGAGCAGGTACTTGTCGCGTACCCAGTCCAGAACGAAGCGATTCGGTGCATACAGGGTCAGAGTATTGTCACTCAACTCCGCTTGAAGCGGCCGGATCCACATGCTGAATTCTGCCGAGGGCAACTCATCTTGCAGCCGGTTAAGGCACTGCTGCCATAGCGAAGCAGTCACTCTAGACTCCCGTCAATTGATTAAGTAAAGACCGGCTATTCTACGTTTTTAGTGGCTGGATCTCCAGTTGCCGCCGCACGGATCCAGCAAATAAGATCCTTGACTTTCAAGGATCCAACGCCCCAGGATCTGATTTCATCCCCAAAGTTACCCACAGCCACCGACCGGTGATGTGGACAGAATGAGACCCTGCTGCTGCGGTTATTTTATATAACCAAATATCATTTATTCTTTATATTTTATTCCAATAACATCAGCGCCAACCCGTGATTACAACTAAAAATACAGAACTACAGAGAGAGGAATCCCCATGAAGACCACCATCAAGCTGATTTCCGGCGCCGCCATTCTGCTGGCCAGCCTGTCCGGCCAGGCCATCGCCCAGGAAACCATCAAGGTCGGCATGTCCGGCAAGTATTTCCCGTTCACCTTCGTCAAGCAGGACAAGCTGCAGGGCTTCGAGGTGGACATGTGGAACCAGATCGGTGAGCGCACCGGTTACAAGGTCGAGTTCGTCACCGCCAGCTTCTCCGGCCTGTTCGGCATGCTGGAAACCGGTCGCGTCGATACCATCTCCAACCAGATCACCATCACCGACGAGCGCAAGGCCAAGTACGCCTTCTCCCAGCCCTACGTCTATGACGGCGCCCAGATAGTGGTGCGCAAGGGCAACAGCACCATCCACGGTCTCAAGGATCTGGAAGGCAAGACAGTTGCGGTGAACCTGGGCTCCAACTTCGAAGAGCTGCTGCGCAAGAACGACCCGAACAAGAAGATCGACATCCGCACCTATGACTCCAGCTTCGAGCAGGATGTCGCCCTGGGTCGTATCGATGCCTTCGTGATGGACCGCGTCTCCACCGCCCAGCTGATCAAGGAATCCAAGCTGCCGCTGCAACAGGCAGGCGCACCGTTCGAGACTATCGAGAACGCCCTGCCCTTCCTGAAGACCCCGGAAAAACAGGCCGTGCTGAAGAAGGTCGACGAGGCGCTGACCGCCATGCGTAAAGACGGCTCCCTGACCAAGATCTCGGAAAAATGGTTCGCAGCGGACATCACCAGCAAATAAATGATGGAATTTGATCTCGAGTACACGCTAGGGCTGTTTCCCATCCTGCTCAAATACCTGGGCACCACGATGGAAATGGCCCTGTGGGGATTCGTATTGGCACTCGTACTGTCGCTGGCCCTGGCGATAGTACGGGTCTTTCGCGTTCCCGCAATTCACTGGCTGGCGATGCTGTATATCTCGTTCTTCCGGGGGACTCCCCTGCTCGTCCAGCTGTTCCTGCTCTACTACGGGCTGCCGCAACTGTTCCCTGTCTTCGTGGGGATGGATGCCTTTACCGCCGCCATCATAGGGCTGACCCTGCACTTCGCCGCCTACATGGCCGAGTCGATCCGGGCCGCCATTCTCGGCATCCACAAGAGCCAGATGGAAGCTGCCCTCAGCATCGGCATGAGTCGATATCAGGCGATGCGGCGGATCATACTGCCGCAGGCGGCCCGCATCGCGACGCCGTCCCTGATGAACTACTTCATCGACATGATCAAGAGCACCTCACTGGCGTTTACCCTGGGAGTGGCCGAGATCATGGGCAAGGCGCAGATGGAGGCCTCCTCCTCCTTCAAGTTCTTCGAGAGCTTCATGGCGGTGGCCCTGGTCTACTGGGTAGTGGTCATCTTCTTCACCCGCTTGCAGCACCTGCTGGAAGTACGCCTCAATCGTGCTTACTAAGAGGATGCCAGCGATGATGAGCACGCCATTACCCACTTGCGGCACAGGCTGTAAGTACCTCTCAACAGCCGCGCCCATTGAAGGAGACCTGTCATGATCAAGTTAACGGGTCTTTCCAAGGCCTATGACGGCAATCAGGTATTGAACGGCATCGATCTGGAGGTGAAGAAGGGTGACATTGTCGTCATCATCGGCCCCTCCGGCACCGGCAAGTCGACCCTGCTGCGCTGCCTCAACCTGCTGGAGACCCCGGATGCAGGCACCCTTGCCATCGATGATCTGCAGCTGGATCTGGCCCATGCCAGCGAGCAGCAGGCCATCGAGCTGCGCAAGCGCGCCTCCTTCGTGTTCCAGAACTATGCCCTGTTTGCCAACAAGACGGCGCTGGACAACATCGCCGAGGGGCTGATCACCGTCTGGAAGCAGCCGAAGGCGGAGGCCCGTGCCACTGCGCTGGGCATCCTCAAGGACATAGGCCTCGCCGACAAGCAGGATGCCTACCCGGCGTCTCTCTCCGGCGGACAGCAGCAACGGGTCGGCATAGGTCGCGCCATGGCGGCTCACTCCAAGGTCATCCTGTTTGACGAGCCTACCTCTGCCCTGGATCCCGAATGGGTCGACGAGGTGCTGGGGCTGATGAAGGAGCTCGCCCGCCAGCACCAGACCATGGTGGTGGTGACCCACGAGATCGAGTTTGCCCGTGATGTCGCCGATCGGGTGATCTTCATGGAGGGGGGCCGGATCGTCGAACAGGGCCCGCCGGATCAGATATTGGTCGATCCCAAGGATCCCCGCACCCGGGAGTTCTTGCGAAAAGTACTGAAATAGCTCTCTCTTTGGCGGCCTGGCCGCCTTTTTTCTTGGTGGATCCTTGTTTAACCCGGGGTTGCCAGTATAATTCGGGGCCCTTGATCCTCTGGATCCTGCCAGCTTCTCCTGCTTATTGTTGAGCCAGAAGAAGATGAGAGGGAACGGCGGATTGACGAGAAGCCGAACTCTGTTTAGAATTCGGCCTCTTTTGCTAGTCGTCACACGCTATAGCTGGCGCGTCGGCTAAGTGTGACAATCAAAACTGTACAGAAATACGGAATCGAATCATGAAACGTACTTTTCAACCGTCCAACCTGAAGCGCAAGCGCTCTCACGGTTTCCGCGCTCGCATGGCTACCGCCAACGGCCGCAAAGTTCTGGCCGCTCGTCGTGCCAAGGGTCGTGCCCGCCTGGTAGTCTAATGCCTACCCAGCACACCTTCTCTCGGGAGTTACGTCTGTTAACTCCCGAACACTTCAAACGCGTTTTCGCCGAGCCTGTCCGGGCCGCTTCTCCGCAAATTACGCTTCTTGCTTGCCCCAATTCCCTCGAACACCCCCGTCTTGGCCTGGCTGTGCCCAAAAAAGCACTCAAGCGTGCCGTCTGGCGTAACCGTGTCAAACGAGTGGTACGGGAGAGCTTCCGTCTCAATCAGGCCAATCTGCCCGCTATCGACATCGTCGTCATAGCCAAGGGTGGCGTAAAGGAGATGGACAACGAAGAGCTGTTCAAGTTACTGGAAAAGCTATGGCGCACTCTGTCACGCCGTTGCAATGGGTAGCTATCAAACTGATACGCCTGTATCAGCTAATCATTAGTCCCCTGCTCGGGCCGCGCTGCCGTTTCACCCCGACTTGTTCCCAATTTGCGATAGAAGCAATCCGACTTCACGGTTTCATAAAAGGCGTTTGGTTAGCCAGCAAACGTCTATTAAAATGCCATCCCTTATCCGAGGGTGGTTATGACCCGGTTCCGCAACCAAAGCGAAGAAACTGAAGACTATGGAATCACAACGCAATTTACTCCTGATCGGTTTGCTGTTCGTGAGCTTCTTGCTCTGGCAACAGTGGGAGTCCGACAAGGCTCCGAAGCCGGCCCCGACTACCGTGGCCCAAACCGAACATTTCGTACCTGAAGCCGGTCAGACCGGTGATATTCCTCAGGTTTCCGAGCAAGCCAACGCCTCTACCGCACGCAAGCTTGTCACCGTCTCCTCCGACGTGCTCAAGCTGACCCTGGATACCCAGGGCGGTGACATCGTCTCTGCCGAACTGCTGGCCCACAAGCTGGAAGAAGGCAAGGAACAGCCGTTCACCCTGCTGACTAGCCAGCCTGCGCACCTCTATGTTGCCCAGAGTGGTCTGGTGGGCCGCGATGGTCCTGACAGCCAGCCCCAGGGTCGTCCCACCTACGAAGCCGCCCAGACCAGCTACCAGCTGGCCGACGGTCAGGATCAAGTCGTCGTGCCGATGACCTGGACCGACAGCAAGGGCGTCGTCTTCACCAAGGAGTTCATCCTCAAGCGGGGTGACTACGCCATCGGCGTCGATTACAAGATCGACAACAAGTCTGCCGAGCCGGTTCAGGTGCAGTTCTACGGTCAGCTGAAGCAGACCGTGACCACGCCGAAGGACCAGGAAGGTCATGCCATGGTGGCCAGCGCCTACCGTGGTGGTGCCTTCTCCAGCGAAGATACCCGCTACAAGAAATACACCTTCGACGAGATGAAGGATGCCGACCTGAACAAGACCACCAAGGGTGGTTGGGTCGCCATGCTGCAACACTACTTCGTCTCCGCCTGGGCACCGAATGCCGAGGACACCAACAGCTTCTACAGCCGCGTGATCCCGGGTAAAGACCAGGCCATCATCGGCTACAAGGCGCCGCTGGTTGACGTGGCTGCCGGTCAGCAGGCCGAAGTGAACGCCAAGCTGTGGGTCGGTCCCAAGTTGCAGGATCAGATGGCCAAGGTGGCAAACCACCTGGACCTGACCGTCGACTACGGCTGGCTCTGGTTCATCGCCCAGCCGCTGCACTGGTTGCTGACCGTGTTCCACGGTTTCGTCCAGAACTGGGGCCTGGCCATCATCATGCTGACCCTGCTGGTACGCGGCATCATGTTCCCGCTGACCAAGGCCCAGTACACCTCCATGGCCAAGATGCGCATGCTGCAACCCAAGCTGGCTGCGCTCAAGGAACGCTTCGGTGACGATCGCCAGAAGATGTCCCAGGGCATGATGGAGCTGTACAAGAAGGAGAAGGTCAACCCGCTCGGCGGCTGTCTGCCGATCCTGGTGCAGATGCCCATCTTCATCGCCCTCTACTGGGCACTGATGGAGTCTGTCGAGCTGCGTCACGCGCCGTTCGCCCTGTGGATCACCGACCTGTCGGTGAAGGACCCCTTCTTCGTGCTGCCGATCCTCATGGGTGCCTCCATGTGGTATCTGCAGAAGATGAGCCCGACCACCATCACGGACCCGATGCAGCAGAAGGTGATGCAGTTCATGCCGATCATCTTCACCTTCATGTTCCTCTGGTTCCCGGCAGGTCTGACCCTGTACTGGCTGGTGAGCAACGTCATCTCCATCATCCAGCAGACCATCATCTATCGTCAGCTGGAGAAGAAAGGCCTGCACTCACGCACTTGATACGCAGCCCATCTTCCCTGATGACAAAAGAGGCGGCCTTCGGGCCGCCTTTTTTATTACAATGTCCCCCAATTACCGAACAGACGAGTCAAGCAAGATGACAACAGATACGATCGTGGCCCAGGCCACCGCCCCCGGCCGGGGTGGCGTCGGCATAGTCCGCGTCTCAGGCCCCGCCGCCGAACGAGTCGCCGAAATCGTGCTCGGTCGGCTGCCCAGGGTGCGCTATGCCGAATATCTGCCGTTCAAGGACGAGCAGGGCCAGCCTCTGGATCAGGGCATCGCCCTGCTGTTCAAGGCCCCCAACAGCTTCACCGGCGAGGATGTGCTGGAGCTGCAAGGCCACGGCGGTCCCGTCATCCTGGACATGCTGATACGCCGCATCCTGCAGATCGAGGGCATCCGCCCCGCCCGTCCCGGCGAGTTCAGCGAACGCGCCTTCCTCAACGACAAGCTGGATCTGGCCCAGGCCGAGGCCATCGCCGACCTGATCGAAGCCTCCAGCGAGCAGGCCGCCCGCAGTGCCATGCACTCCCTGCAGGGGCAATTCTCCGGCAAGATCCAGCAACTGGTGGAGAGTCTCACCCGGTTGCGTATCTATGTGGAGGCCGCCATCGACTTCCCGGACGAGGAGATCGACTTCCTCTCAGACGGCAAGGTGGCGGGGGATCTGTACGCCATCATGGCGTCGCTCGACGACGTGCGCGGCGAGGCCAAGCAGGGCGCCCTGCTGCGGGAAGGGATGAAGGTGGTGATCGCCGGCCGTCCCAACGCCGGCAAGTCCAGCCTGCTCAACGCCCTGGCGGGCCGCGAGTCCGCCATCGTCACCGAAATCGCCGGCACCACCCGCGACGTGCTGCGGGAACACATCCACCTGGACGGCATGCCGCTGCACATCATCGACACCGCCGGCCTGCGCGATACCCAGGACAAGGTGGAGCAGATCGGCATAGAGCGTGCCTGGGCCGAAATAGAGCAGGCCGACCGGGTGCTCTTCATGGTGGATGGCACCACCACGGATGCGGTCGACCCGCGGGAGATCTGGCCGGAATTTGTTGATCGGTTGCCAAAAAAGATCGGCCTCACCGTCATTCGCAACAAGGCCGACCTGACCGGCGAGGATCTGGCACCTAGCCAGGAACTGGGCCACGCAGTCTACCGCATCTCAGCCAAGACCGAGCTGGGGCTGCCCGCCCTGCGCGAGCACCTGAAGGCCTGCATGGGCTTCCAGGGCAACACCGAGGGGGGCTTCATGGCCCGCCGCCGCCACCTGGACGCTCTGGAACGCGCCGCCGAGCGGCTGCTGGTGGCCAGGGAGCAGCTGGAAGTGTTCGTGGCCGGCGAGCTGGTGGCCGAGGAACTGCGCCTGGCGCAGGAGTCCCTCTCCGAGATCACCGGCGAGTTCAGCTCGGACGATCTGCTGGGCCGCATCTTCTCCAGCTTCTGCATCGGCAAGTAAACCTGCACGGCAGGCAATGAAAAGCCCGGGATGATCCCGGGCTTTTTTTGTGCATTTTTTATCCGAAACCTAGAGGCGGCGCAGGCACCACATGAAGTAAGCGCCCCCTAACAGGGTGGAGACCAGCCCGACCGGCACCTCCTGCGGGAACAGGATCTGCTGGCCGACCCAGTCCGCCAACACCATCAGCAGGGCCCCGCATCCCGCCGCACCGAGCAGGTGCCAGCGGGCCCGCACCAGCCCCATCAGCTTGGCCATGTGGGGGGCCAGCAAGCCGGCGAAGGAGAGCGGGCCTATGACCATGGTCGCACTGGCGGTGAGCACGGCCACCAGCAGCAGTATGATGAGCTGGGCGCGGTTGAGACGGATGCCGAGGGCCGTCGCCACCGCCGGCCCCATGGGCATCAGATCGAGCCAGCGGCTCACCAGCAGGCAGGCCGCCAGCATCAGCAGCGCCAGCCCCGTCAGGGCATAGGCCACCGGCAGGGTGACGTAATAGGTGGAGCCGGACATCCAGGAGAGCAGTTGCTGCACTCGCAGATCGCCGTTGGCCAGGGCGATGGCCTGCAGCGGCTCGAATAGCGCCGTGATGGCGATGCCGGAGAGCAGGATCCGCTCTGGCTGGAAGCCGTGCTTGCGGTTGACCAGCACCAGCAGCAAGAGGCAGCCGAAAGCGCCTATCACGCCCCCCAGCAGCATCATGGGCAGCGGCAGGGCGGGCAGCAGCAAGGCCGTCGCTATCACCCCCATAAAGGTGCCGCCGCTCACCCCCAGCAGCTCGGGGCTCGCCATGGGGTTGTTGCTGACCCGCTGCAGCAGGGTGCCCGCCAGTGCCAGCAAGACCCCGGCAGCCCCCGCCGCCAGGGTACGCGGCAGGCGCCACTCCAGCTGGGCCTGCCACCTGAGCCAGCTCGGCCAGCTCCAGCCGTGCATCCCCTGCCCGACCAGCAGGGACGCAACCACCGCCAACAGCAGCCCCATCAACAGCAGGCCGATAAGGCGAGCGGGCGCCCCATGGCGCGCCACCGTCAGGCCGCTGGCGGCCTTGGGAGCGCCTGACTTGAAGGCAAGCCGAGGGATAAGCCAGAGCAGCAGAGGGGCCCCCAGCAGTGCCGTCATGGCCCCGGTCGGGATCAGCACAGGCCAGAAGCGGCTCAGGGATTGCAGCAGCAGATCCGTGGCCGCCAGCAGCAAGGCACCCAGTATGGGGGCCCACAGCAGGCGCTGGCCGAGCTGCCTCACCCCCAGCAGTCGCACCATGGCCGGTGCCGCCAGCCCGATGAAACCGATCAGCCCCACCACGCTCACCACGCAGGCGGTGACGAAGACCGCGAGCCCGAGGCCGGCAAAACGCAGCTGCCTGAGGGAGACCCCCAGGCTGCGGGCGCTGGCATCGTCCAGCTCCAGCACGCCCAGGGGGCGGACCAGCAGCGCGGCCAGGACGCCGGCCAGCAGCAGCCGCGGCAACAGATAGAGGACGCCGCTCCAGCTGTTCTGGGCCAGGGAGCCGCTGCCCCACACCAGCAGGCCCTTCAGCTCCTCCTGGAAGAAGAGCAGCAGCCCCATGCTGATGGCCGCGAGATAAAGGTTGATCACCAGCCCGGCAAAGACGATGACCACGGGATTGAGCTGGCGCCGCCAGGCCAGGGCAAACACCAGCGCCATGGCGAGGCTGCCACCGGCCATGGCGATCCACTCCCTGCCAATCAGCAGCCAGGAGGGGGCGAACAGGGTCACCATCATCAGCGCCAGCTGGGCGCCGGAGGCCACCCCCAGCGTGGTGGGGGACGCGAGGGGATTGCGCAGCACCTGCTGCATCAGGGTGCCGGCCAGCCCCAGGGCGGCACCGGCCAGCAGGCAGACCAGCAGCCGCGGCAGCCAGCTGAAGTGAATGACCGCCTGGCGGGCATCGTCCAGCTCGGGGGAGAAGAGCGCCTGCCACCAGAGGGAGCCCGGCAGCTGGCGCGCCAGCTCACCACAGGCCAGCGCCAGGGTCAGCGCCAGCAGGCAGAGGCCCGGGCGCAGCAAGGGAGAGGAGACGAAACGATTCATTGGGCTTCTCCCTTGAGGGCCACGTTGGCCTGATCTTGCAAAGCCTCGCCGAGCAGGGTGGCGAAACGACGGGCGGCCAGCATGCCGCCGAAACTCCAGGTCGCAGGCAGATGCAGTACGGGCGCGTTCTGTACCAGCGGCAGGTGCTGCCAGAGCCCGGGCTCCTGCAGCTTCTCGCTCACCCCCACGGGAACGGGTTCCACCACCACCAGCCTGGCCTCGGGAATGGCCAAGAACTGCTCGAGGCTGGCCACCGAGAAGCCCCAGGCATTGGTCTCCCCCTGCCAGGCATTGCGCAGGCCGAGCCGCTGCATCACCGCCTCGAACAGGCTGTGGCGGCCAAACACCCGTACATGGCGCTCGTCGATGAACTGCACCACCAGCAAGGGGGGCAGATCGGCGGGCAGCGCCCCCTTCATCTGCGCCAGATCCCGCTCCAGCGCGGCGAGCTGGCGCTCGGCCTCGGCGGTTCTGTTCACCAGCGCGGCTATGGTCAGGGTCGCCTCGCGCAGTCGCGGCCACAGCTCTGCATCGGGCTCATAGAGGGCGATGGACTGCACCGGCGCGATGCGGGAGAGGGTCGGCGCCAGGGGGGCCGCCAGCGGGGAGATGAGGATGAGATCGGGCTTGAGCTCAGCCAGCAGTTCCCGGTTGGGCTGGGCCCGCAGGCCGATGTCGATCACCCCGGCGGGGAGCCGGGGTTCGCCGACCCAGGCACGATAGGAGTTCACATCCCCCATGGCCAGCGGGGTCACGCCGAGGGCCAACAGGGTTTCGGCTATGGTCCAATCCACGGTGGCGATGCGCGGAACAGTGCCGTCGGCAGCAGGGGCTGCGGGCGGTGTCTCGGCCTGCGCCGCCAGCGGCAACAGCAGGCTGACGAGGCAGGGGGCCATCTTCAATAAAAGGTTCAAGAGCTCCCCCGGTCAGACGATGGCGATGGCGTAGTCATGGGCCGGATGGCGAATGACCTCCATGGGGATGCCATGGTGCATGGAGTGCAGGGTCTCGCCAGTCTGCAGTGATATGGGTACAAATAAACGCATCGGGATAACAAACCTTGTCTAAACGATGGCGATGGCGTGGTCATGGGCCGGGTGGCGAATGACTTCCATGGGGATGCCGTAGATGGCATGCAGGGTCTCGCCGGTCATGATGTGTGAAGGCTCGCCATGGGTCAGCAGACGACCACCGTGCAGCGCCACCAGCCGATCGCAGAAGCGGGACGCAATGTTGATGTCGTGAATGACGATGATAACCCCGAGGTTGAGCTGGCGACTGAGCTGCTTGACGAGGGTGAGCACCTCCACCTGGTGGGCCACATCCAGGGCGGCCAGCGGCTCGTCCAGCAGGATGAAGCGGCTCTCCTGGGCCAGCAGCATGGCCAGCCAGACCCGGCCCCGCTCGCCGCCGGAGAGGGTATCCACCAGCCTGTCGGCAAACCCCTCGGTATGGGTCAGCGCTATGGCCTTGTCGACCTGACGGTGATCTTCCGCCCCCATGCGGCCCAGCAGGCCGCGCCAGGGATAGCGCCCCATCTCCACCAGCTCCCGGCCGAGCAGGTTCTCGGCGCTCGGCAGGTGCTGGGGCAGATAGGCCACCTGACGGGCGAAGTCCCGGTTGCCCCACTCCAGCAGCGGCTTGTCATCGAACAGTATCTCGCCATCGCTCAGGGGCTGCTGGCGTGCTAGCAGCTTGAGCAGGGTGGATTTGCCCGAGCCGTTGTGGCCGATGAGACCATAGACCTGCCCCTGCTCGAAACGCAGGCTGGTGGGTTGCAGCAGGGTGCGGTCGTTGACCGCAAAGCTGGCGGCTTTCATCTCAAACATGATCTGCTCCCGTGCTGGCTCTGTGCTCGACGCTCGGGTCGGTGAGCGCCATGGCTCGGCGAACGTTCACCATAAAGCCGGCAGATTTCCTCTCAAACATGATTCATTCCTGTACTGAAAGGGGTTGGCGCTCGCCTCCCCCTTGCGGCCGGTATCAGACCGGCACCTCGCTATCGAGATGAGCGACCGCATCCCGGCTCACCTGCTCGCGCCGCTCGCCGGTCAGCTCGGTGAGCTGGCCCTGACGCATCTCCAGCAGGCGATCCGCCAGGGAGAAATAGAGATCGTCGTGGCTGATGGCGATCACCGTCTTGCCCATCTCCTTGAGGCGCGGCAACAGCACCTGATAGAAGATGCGGCGGAACTGGGGATCCTGATCCGCAGCCCACTCGTCAAACAGCATCACCTCGCGCTGCTCCGCCAGTGCCAGCAGCAGGGCGACCCGCTTGCGCTGCCCCTGGGAGAGATCGATGTTGGCGATAAAGCCCTCTTCGATGGTCAGCTTGCTGCCCATCTGCAGCCGCTCCAGCCACTCGGCCACCAGGTCCTCTTTCGGCTCAGGCCCCAGCAGGTGCTGGAACAGGTGGTAGTCGGTGAAGATGGCGGAGAAGAGCGCCAGGTAGGCGTTGCGATCGGTGATCGGCTTCCCATCCAGCAGGATCCGGCCCGATACCGGCTGATAGAGCCCGGTCAGCAGCATGGCCAGGGTCGACTTGCCGGAGCCGTTGCCGCCAATGATGAAGATCTGCTCCCCCCGCTCAATGGTCAGATTGATGGGGCCCACGGCGAAGCCGCCCTCACCCTGATAGTGAAAGCTCACCTGCTCCAGCTCGATGCGCTGCCAGGCATTGGGGGCCGGCGGCAGCGGGAACTTGGGCTCCGGCTCGGCCAGATTCAGGGTCGCAATCTTGTCGAACGCCACCTGGGCCGAGATCAGGGTCGGCAGGGCGCCGATGCCCTGCAGCAGCGGGGTGCGCAGGAACAGCAGGGTCAGGGCGAAGGTGGCGGCCACATTGGTGTTGGCCCAGCCGAGGCCATTGGCCAGGAAGAAGACCAGGCCTATGGCCCCCAGCATCATGATGTTCGACCAGTTCACCGCGCTCAGGTGATAGGTATCGGCGCGGATGATCTCCCGGCGGTAGTCCCGGGCGTTCTGCTCATAGAGCTGGTGGTAGACGAAGTGGGCCCGCTCGCGGTTGAGCGCCAGCTCCTTGCTGCCCGCGATGATGGACTGGTAGTTCTGGTAGAGCCTGTCTTCGGCCTGACGCATCCGGGCCAGGTGGCGATAGACCCGGTTCACCAGCAGCCAGCCCACCACCATGGTCACGGTCACCCAGAGGGCGGTGACACCGAGCAGGGCGGGAGAGAGCAAGCCGAGGTAGAGGATGGAACCCAGGGTGAGCACCAGCCCCTGCACCAGCTCCGGCAGGCGCACGAAGGCGATGGTGATCTGGCCGATGTCGCTGGAGAGGGAGGCCAGCAGCGGCCCCTGCCCTATCTGGCGAATGCGGGCGACGTCGGTGTCCAGCAGTTGCTTGAGCAGGCGGCCGCGCAACCGGTAGACGAAATGATGACCGAGGGTGGTCAGGGCCAGCTGAGAGCCGAGCGTGATCACCAGCAGCAAAAAGATAAGGCCGACAAGCTGACCCAGGATCGGCAACGGATCGCCGACTGACTCGATAAGATATTGATTTATAAAGGCAATGACACCTATCCCGCTCACCGCGCTGAGCAGGCTGAGCAGGGTAATGGCGATGAAGGGCCAACGGTATTGGCGGTAAACCAGTGACAAGAGTTCCATGACAGGCCTGTGTACAAAAAGAAGGAGGGCGGGAGCTTGAGGCTCCCGCCCGGCCTGTATCTTACCAGCGGTAGTTGACTGAGCCGACTATGCTGCGCGGCTCACCGTAGTAGCAGTAGTAGTCACAGCTCGCTACATAGGTGTCGTTCAGCAGGTTGTTGACGTTGACCTGGGCACGCCAGTTCTTGGCGAAGTCATACCCGATCATCGCATCCCACACCGTCTGGGCCGGCACCTGGGCCGAACCGTAGATGGGGGTGTAGTCCGCATTCACGGCACCTATGCCGACGCTGGAGCCGATGTAACGCACCCCGGTGCCCACTTCCAGCCCGGAAACCGGACCCTGCTGCACCTTGTAGTTGCCCCAGAAGGAGGCCTGGTGACGCGGGATCAGGCTGGCCTGGCGATCACCGTTGCCGGTGTCGTTGGTCTTGGCATCGGTGTAGGTATAAGCAGCGGTCAGGCGCAGCGCCTCTGTGGCCTGCACGCTCCCTTCCAGTTCGATCCCCTGGGAGGTCACTTCACCGGCCTGGGTCTGCTGGCCGGAACCGGTAGAGACGAGCGAGTTGGTCTGTTCCAGATCGAACAGCGCCAGGTTGATGTAGCCATCGAGGAAGCTGGGGGCGTACTTGATGCCGGTCTCATACAGCTTGCCTTCCAGCGGCTTGTAGGAGTTCTTGGTGTTCGGGTCTATGCCAGGCAGCACTTCGAACGACTCCGCATAGGCGAAGTACGGGGAGAGGCCGTTGTCGGCCAGGTACATCAGGCTGCCGGAGAGCGAGAGGTTGTCGTCATACTGTTTCTCGTTCTTGCTGGTGGCTTCGCTGATGTTGTGGGTCTCCACATAGTCGAAGCGGCCGCCTGCAGTCAGCAACCAGCGATCGTCCCAGCGGATCTGATGCTGGGCGTAGAGGCCGCTCTGGCCCTTGGTGTTCTTCTGATAGGTGGCGGTGGACTCGTCGAAGCCGGGGAAGCCGCTGTAATCCGGGTTCATGGTGTCGATGGACCCCATGCCGTAGTTGTCGGCCTCGACCCCTTCATTCACATGGCGCTGCAGATCTATCCCCATCAACAGGGTCTGCTCGGTGCGATCCGTGTTCCAGTAACCCACTAGCTGGTTGTCCATGGTGGCACTCTTGGTGTCGCCATCACGGTAGACCAGGCCACGGTAGGCGGTGGTGCCTTCGTAAGTCGGGAAGATATAGGTCTGACGCAGCAGCAGATCGTTGTAGTTGAAGCGGACGTTCTGCTTGAACTCCCAGGTCTGGTTGAACTGGTGGGCCAGCTCGTAACCGGTGGAGATCTGGGTGTTGCGGTTGCGATCGTAATCCGGCTGACTCAGGTTGGTGGCGGGATCGATCTGGCCGCCCGAGGTGTTCAGGGTGCCATAGACGGGGAAGAAACCGTTGGTGGGCACCCCTTCATCGTGCAGGAAGCTGGCCAGCAGGGTGAGGCTGGTGCGATCCGAGATGTCCAGGGTCACGCTCGGCGCCAGGTAGGCGCGCTCGTTGTAGGTGCCATCCAGCACGCCGTCGCGCTCTTTATAGAGCGCAACCATGCGATAGCGGCTGTCGTCGGTCAGATCGTCGGAGAAATCGACCCCGACCTGGCGCAGATCCCGGTTGCCCAGTTGCAGATTGACCAGGCCTTGCGGGGTTGCGGTGGGGCGCTTGCTGATGGAGTTGATCACGCCGCCGGGAGGTGCCTCGCCGTAGAGGATGGAGGCCGGGCCTTTCAGCAGCTCCACACTCTCCAGGCCGAAGGGCTCCGGTGTCCAGACATAGTAACCGGTGCCGAACAGGCGGTTGCCATCGAGGTACTGGGCGGCATCGAAGCCACGCACCTTGAACCAGTCGGTGTTGTTGTCTGAGCCATAGAAACCGGTGAGTACGCCGGAGCGATAGCGCACGGACTCGTCGAGCTGAAGCACGGCATGCTGATCCAGCTCCTCGCGATTGACCACGGAGACGGCGCGGGGGGTCTCGGCCATGGGCACCTCGACCTTCATGGCGGTGCCGGTCACCACCATGGTTTCAGCCGCCTTGGGCAGCTCTTTATCCGCTTGTTCCGCAGCCAGCATCGGCAGGCTCGCCAGCAGGCAGGAGAGCGGTAACAGCTGGGCTCCCCTCTTTCGCATCACTGCATTCTGGGTATTTTTTTGCGCAATCATATAAGTGTCTCAAATATCAATGAGTTATATTTTGGTTTCTTATTATGGGTGCCCAATGCGGCCGGTCTGCCCGACTCCTTAGGCGAATAAAGCGGCACAATGCTACTACAGGAGCCATGATCGAATCGATTCAATAATTGCTAATCATTTGCATCTCTATTGTTACCTGCTGTATCAACGGACGACTTTTCCGGCAGAAAGACTCATTCAGGAGGGTGATCAAAAGAAGGGAACACAGAGGAAGATGAAAAAAGATGGCGAGGGCGGCCTTCGCCATAAAAATCGTGAAGGATCCTTATCCCCAAGCTTTATCCATATTTATCCACATCCTTTGGCGGTAGAATCCCGGCTCTCCGTTTCTTTCGATGACATCAGGATCCATTCCATGGCCAAACTCAATCTTGTCGTCGGCTCCATGCTGGGCGCCGCCGAATATGTCGCAGATCATGTCGCCAGCCTGCTGGAACAGGCGGGCCACCAGACCCGGATCCACAACCCGGCCAGCCTGGCCGAGGTGCTGGCGGAGCCGGATGCGATCCTGCTGGTGATCACTTCCACCCACGGCGCCGGCGATGTGCCCGACAATCTTCAGCCCTTCGCCAAGGATCTTTCCGACCAGCATCCGGATCTCAACGCCTTGAAATATGGGGTGATCGGGCTTGGGGACCGCAGTTATGACACCTTCTGCCAGGGCGGCAAGACGCTGGATCGGCTGCTGGCCGACTGCGGCGCCAGCCGGATCGGGGATCGTCTGGAGATAGACGTGACCCAGCACGAGATCCCGGAAGATGCCGCCGAAGCCTGGATCCATGACTGGATGCAGATGATCGCCTGATCAGGGCCTGGGAGATCCGGTAAAAGCACCTCGATCTCCCCGCTTGTCCCCAAATTCCTATCCACCAGGTTATTAACAGATAGATCTGGGAGAGTTGTTCTACAGGGTTACCCACAATGCCCAGGGGTAATGTGCATAACTACAGTGTTAAGCTCTGTAAAACCTATAGTTATCCATGTATGAGATCTTATACAGTTCTGGTCTGTGTATAAAACCACTGGTTATCCCCCCGTTCAGGGCCCTGGGATCCAAGCTTTTCCACAAGCTGAGATCGTCTTTAAACGGATGATCTTTATGATCAAAAAGGGCTTATCAACAGAAATCGTGGATCCTAATAAAAGATCCAGTAAAAGATCGATCTAAAGATCCTTAAGATCTACTAACGGATCCTGCATCCATACTGATCCTGAAGTAGACGTTCCCCTCAAGAGGCGAAACGGATAGAATGATCCGCCCTTCAGCCCAGGCAAATAAAGATCTTCAGGCGTGCAGATCAAGGTGATCCCCAATGCAATACCATGAACAATTTGATGTGATCGTCGTCGGTGGCGGTCATGCAGGAACCGAAGCAGCGACGGCGGCCGCCCGTATGGGCCTGAATACCCTGTTGCTGACCCATAACATCGATACGCTGGGACACATGTCCTGTAATCCGGCGATCGGCGGGATCGGCAAGGGACACCTGGTCAAGGAAGTGGATGCCCTGGGCGGGATCATGGCGCAGGCCATCGATCTTGGCGGGATCCAGTTCCGTACCCTCAACTCCTCCAAAGGGCCCGCGGTACGTGCCACCCGTGCCCAGGCGGATCGCCTGCTCTACAAGGCCGTGGTGCGCCAGACCCTGGAAAATTACCCGAACCTGAAGATCTTCCAGCAAGCCTGTGACGATCTCGTCATGGATGGGGATCGCGTCGCAGGCGTAGTCACCCAGAGCGGGATCCGCATCAGCGGCAAGACCGTCGTGCTGACCGTCGGGACCTTCCTGAACGGCCTGATCCACATCGGGATGGAAAACTACAAGGGCGGCCGCGCCGGGGATCCTCCCTCGATCGCCCTGGCCCAGCGCCTGCGTGAGCTGCCCCTGCGCATCGATCGGCTCAAGACAGGCACGCCGCCCCGCATCGATGCCCGCACCGTCGATCTCTCCGTGATGCAGCAGCAGCACGGCGACGATCCTCGTCCCGTCTTCTCGTTCATCGGCAACGCCAGCCAGCACCCGCGTCAGGTGCCCTGCTACGTTACCCACACCAACGAGAAGACCCACGAGGTGATCCGCAACAACCTGGATCGCAGCCCCATGTACGCCGGGGTGATCGAGGGGATAGGCCCCCGTTACTGCCCGTCGATCGAGGACAAGATCACCCGTTTCGCCGACAAGACGGCGCACCAGATCTTCGTCGAGCCGGAGGGCCTGACCACCCACGAACTCTACCCGAACGGGATCTCCACCAGCCTGCCGTTCGACGTGCAGGTGCAGATCGTCCGTTCGATCCGTGGCTTCGAGAATGCCCACATCACCCGCCCCGGCTACGCCATCGAATACGACTTCTTCGATCCGCGGGATCTCAAGGCCAACATGGAGAGCAAGTGCATTCCAAACCTCTTCTTCGCCGGCCAGATCAACGGCACTACTGGCTATGAAGAGGCGGCTGCCCAGGGGCTGATGGCCGGTCTGAACGCCGGTCTGCGCGCCCAGGGCAAGGATGCCTGGCATCCCCGCCGGGATCAGGCCTACATGGGCGTGATGATGGACGATCTCTCCACCCTGGGCACTCGCGAGCCCTACCGCATGTTCACCAGCCGCGCCGAATACCGTCTGCTGCTGCGGGAAGACAACGCCGATCTGCGCCTGACCGCCATAGGTCGCGAGCTGGGCCTGGTGGATGACCATCGCTGGAGCCTGTTCAACACCAAGATGGAGCAGGTGGAGCAGGAGCGTCAGCGCATGCGTTCGACCTGGATCCACCCGCAGCACCCGTCGTTGGAGGCGGTCAACGCCCTGGTCAACACACCCCTGACCCGGGAGCAGAGCCTGGAAGAGCTGCTGCGTCGCCCCGAGGTGACCTACGATGCCCTGATGGCCATCGAGGGGGTCGGCCCGGCGCTGGAAGACGCGGCCGCGGCGGATCAGGTGGAGATCCAGATCAAGTACGCCGGCTACATCGAGCGCCAGCACGACGAGGTGGAGAAGCAGCTGCGCAACGAGAACACCCTGCTGCCGCTGGACATGAACTACCGCGACGTGAACGGTCTCTCCAACGAGGTGATCGCCAAGCTCAACGATGCCAAGCCGCAGACCATAGGTCAGGCCTCCCGCATCTCCGGCATCACCCCGGCGGCCATCTCCATCCTGCTGGTTCACCTGAAGAAACACGGCCTGCTGCGTAAAACCGCCTGAGGATCCTTACCGTTGGAAAATATGCTGGAAAGATTGAACGGCCTGCTCATGCAGGCCGGTATTGTTATCACCGACACCCAAAAGACCCAGTTGGTGCAGTTGGTTGAGTTGCTGCACAAGTGGAACAAGGCTTACAATCTCACCTCGGTGCGAGATCCGGACGCCATGCTGGTCAAGCACATCCTCGACAGCCTGGTGGTGAGCCCTCATCTGCACGGTGAGCGTTTCATCGATGTGGGCACAGGCCCTGGCCTGCCCGGCCTGCCGCTGGCCATCATCAATCCGGACAAGCAGTTTGTGCTGCTGGATAGTCTGGGCAAGCGGATCAGCTTCATCCGCCAGGTGATCCAGGAGCTGGGGCTGACCAATGTGACGCCGGTCAAATCCCGGGTGGAGGAGTATCAACCCGAGGTGGGCTTCGATGCGGTACTCAGCCGTGCCTTCGCCTCGCTGGAGGACATGCTGAGCTGGTGTCACCATCTGCCGTCACCCGAGGGCAGCTTCCTGGCGCTCAAGGGACAATATCCCGAGCAGGAGCTGGCCCAGTTGCCTGCCAATATCCGTCTGGTAGCCTGTCATGAGTTGCGGGTACCGGAACTGGAAGGCGAACGTCATCTGCTGGAATTCAAACATATCCAGCCCGCATAGGGTCGCAGTTTCATTTAGGGGATAGTGTGGGAAAAGTCATCGCCATAGCCAACCAGAAGGGTGGAGTGGGTAAAACCACCACCTGTGTGAATCTGGCCGCCTCCCTGGCCGCTACCCGGCGCAAGGTGCTGGTGATCGATCTGGATCCGCAGGGCAATGCCACCATGGGCAGCGGCGTCGACAAGTACGAAGTCGAACGCACCGCCTATGAACTGCTGATCGACGATGCTCCCATCAACGAGGTGATCATCCCCGAGACCTCGGGTGGCTATCACCTCATTGCCGCCAATGCCGACGTGACGGCGGCGGAAATCCGTCTGATGGAGTTCTTCGCCCGCGAGATCCGCCTGCGCAATGCCCTTGCCTCGGTACGGGACAAGTACGACTACGTCTTCATCGACTGCCCGCCTTCTCTCAACATGCTGACCGTCAACGCCATGGCCGCCGCCGACTCCGTGCTGGTGCCCATGCAGTGCGAGTATTACGCGCTGGAAGGGCTCACCGCCCTGGTGGACACCATCAGCAAGCTGGCGGCCGTCGTCAATCCGGAGCTGAAGATCGAGGGGGTGCTGCGCACCATGTTCGATCACCGCAACCGGCTGGCCAATGATGTGTCCGATCAGCTGAAACAGCATTTCGGGGACAAGGTCTATCGCACCATCATCCCCCGCAACGTTAGACTGGCGGAGGCGCCGAGCTTCGGTGCCCCGGCCATGCACTATGACAAATCATCGGTGGGGGCCAAGGCCTATCTGGCCCTGGCTGGCGAGATCCTGCGTCGTCAGGAGCAGGAGTCTCAGCCGATCACCGCAGACCGAGAGAGCATATGACGCCGAAGAAACGTGGGCTGGGCAAGGGGTTGGATGCCCTGCTCAGCACCAGCACGGCCGCCCGCCAGAAACAGGTGATGAGCGACCAGCGTACCGAACAGGCCATGGCGCCCACCAACCAGGGCGAGCTGCGCAAGCTGCCGCTGGAGTGGCTGCAGTCCGGCAAATACCAGCCTCGCAAGGACATGTCCCAGGACGCGCTGGAAGACCTGGCCAACTCGATACGGGCGCAAGGCGTGATTCAGCCGATAGTGGTACGCTCCATCGGGGAGAATCGCTTCGAAATCATCGCAGGTGAGCGGCGCTGGCGCGCTTCCCAGCTGGCCCGGCTCGAGGTGGTGCCCTGCATCGTCAAGGACGTGCCCGACGAGGCCGCGGTGGCCATAGCGCTGATTGAGAATATCCAGCGCGAGGATCTCAACGCCATCGAGGAGGCGGTCGCCCTGCAGCGACTGCTGACCGAATTCGAGCTGACCCACCAGCAGGTGGCCGAGGCGGTGGGCAAGTCCCGCACCACGGTCACCAACCTGCTACGCCTGAACCAGCTCAACGAGGATGTGAAGCGGTTCGTCGAGCACGGCGATCTCGACATGGGCCACGCCCGTGCCCTGCTGGCCCTGAGCGGCCCGGCCCAGTCCGAATTGGCCAAGCTGGTCGCCCAGAAGGGGCTGACGGTGCGAGATACCGAGAAGCTGGTGCAAAAAACGCTGGAGCCAGCAAAAACCAAGGTCGAACCCGTGCGCGATCCCCAGTTTGGTTACCTCGAGCGCCAGATTTCAGAAAAAATTGGCAATCAGGTACAGCTTCAGCCTGGCAAGAAGGATAGCGGCAAGTTAGTAATAAGTTACGATAACTTAGCGGATTTGGACCGGGTATTGGGCTATTTTGGTCTGTCAGAATCGTGATTTTTACGCTTTTTGTAGTAATAAAACATCCATTCCTTTCGATATGAACATAACCTTAATTTCGCGCGGAAAGCCTCAAAAATTAAGGATTTTTGTCATATTGCAATAGCCGTCTTCACGGGTATAATTTGACCGGCTTTTCGAACTGTGAACCTGGGGTCTTCGGATCCCGATTTTTTACAGTTCTGTAATGTTCAGGGGTAGGTTGGTGAAACAGAAAGTAGCCTTGGAAGGTTTGACGCTAGCCTTGGCTATGCTCGTTTGTCAGCTCATCCTGATCCTGGCGATCAGTTCCGTCTGGTTTTATCAGACAGGGGCGTTTGCCGGACGTTCTTCCCTCTTCGGGGGGGGAATGTACTGGGTTCCTCAAGCCCTGTTCACACTCTGGGTTCTGCGCCGCAAGGTGACGAAAGAGAGCGTGGGCCTGGTTCTGCGGGACTTTTATGGTGGGGCAGGGATTAAGCTCATTACTACAACAGGACTTTTCGCCCTGATGTTTGGCTCCGGGATCGAGATCGACACCGTCTCGTTCTTCGCCACTTATATCCTCGCCCTCGTTGTACAGTGGATAGTTTCATTCACGCTTAACAACCACTATTAGGAAAACTCATGTCTGCAACCGGAGAAGTCCTGACTCCTCAGGGATATATCTCCCACCACCTGACCCACCTGCAAGTCGGGTCCGGGTTCTGGACGGTGAATATCGACTCAATGATATTTTCCGTCTTGCTAGGCGCCCTGTTTATCTGGTCGTTCCGCCGCGTAGCCGTCAAGGCCACCAGCGGTGTGCCCGGTAAGCTGCAGTGCTTTGTGGAGATGCTGGTCGAGTTTGTGAATGGTAACGTCAAAGACATCTTCCATGGTCGGAACCCGGTCATCGCACCGCTGGGACTGACAGTGTTTGTCTGGATCTTCCTGATGAACTTCATGGATCTGATCCCCGTTGACTTTATCCCTCACGCTGCACAGTTGATGGGTGTTCCCTATCTGCGTGTGGTTCCCTCTGCTGACGTTAACATCACCATGTCCATGGCTTTGGGCGTGTTCTTCTTGATCCTGTACTACAGCATCAAGGTCAAGGGTATCAGTGGATTCGTGAAGGAGCTGACGCTTCAGCCTTTCAACCATCCCGCTGCCATCCCGGTTAACTTCATCCTTGAAACCGTCACGTTGATTTCCAAGCCTGTTTCATTGGGTCTGCGACTGTTCGGCAACATGTATGCTGGCGAACTGATCTTTATCCTGATTGCGGGTTTGTTACCCTGGTGGTCACAGTGGATCCTGTCCGTGCCTTGGGCAATTTTCCACATCCTGATCATCACTTTGCAGGCGTTTATCTTCATGGTTCTGACCATCGTCTATCTGTCGATGGCGCAAGAAGACCATGGTTGATGCAACTCAAATAATCCTTTTTATACAATCAATTACATCTAAATAAATGGAGATCCTCATGGAAAACTTGAACATGGACCTGCTGTACATCGCTGCTGCAATGATGATGGGTCTGGCGGCTATCGGCGCCTCCATCGGTATCGGTATCCTGGGTGGCAAGTTCCTGGAAGGTGCTGCTCGTCAACCGGACCTGATCCCTGTTCTGCGTACCCAGTTCTTCATCGTCATGGGTCTGGTGGATGCGATCCCGATGATCGCCGTTGGTCTGGGTCTGTATGTGATGTTTGCGGTTGCTGGCTAAGTCTCTACGACTCCCCAGGCATAACCCATTAACTAACTTAAGAGGACATAGGCTGTGAATATCAACGCCACCCTCCTCGGCCAAGCAATTGCTTTTTTCTTCTTCGTAGTGTTTTGCATGAAGTACGTATGGCCGCCGTTGATCGCTGCCATCGAAGCCCGTCAGAAAGAAATTGCTGATGGTCTCTCTTCTGCCGAGCGTGCCAAGAAAGATCTGGATTTGGCCAAGGCCAACGCCACCGATCAGCTGAAAGAAGCCAAGCACCAGGCTGCCGAAATCATCGATCAAGCCAACAAACGCAAGGCCCAGATCATTGATGAAGCCGCTGTCGGAGCTCAAGCAGAGCGGGAAAAAATCCTGGCTCAGGGCCGTGCAGAGATCGAAGCTGAACGTCATCGTGCCAAAGAAGAACTGCGCAAGCAGGTTGCTGCTCTTGCTATTGCGGGTGCAGAGAAGATCCTGGCACGCCAAATCGACCAGGCTGCCAACAGCGACATCGTCGACAAACTGGTAGCAGAACTGTAACGGGAACGGGGCTATGTCTGAACTGACTACAATCGCTCGCCCCTACGCCAAGGCTGCTTTCGAGTTTGCCGTTGAGCACAAGGCGGTTGACCAATGGCTGGAGATGCTCGGTTTCGCCGCACAAGTGGCCGAGAACGAGACCATCCATGACCTGGTAAACGGCTCTGTGGCCGCCGAAGAGCTGGCAAATCTGTTTGTCGGTGTCTGCGGTGAGCAGCTCAACGAGCATGGTCAGAACCTGATCCGGGTGATGGCTGAGAATGGTCGCTTGGGTGTGCTGCCGGCCGTCGTTGCTGAATATGTCGCGCTCAAGGCTGAACTGGATAAAGAAGTTCAGGCTGACGTGATTTCGGCGATCGAACTGACCGACCAGCAGAAGGCCGCTATTCAGGCTTCTCTGGAACAACGTCTCGCGCGCAAAGTGAAGCTGAATTGCAGCATCGATGCGTCCTTGATGGCCGGGGTGCTCATCAAGGCCGGTGATCTGGTTATCGACGGCACGGTCCGCGGTAAGCTGGATCGCATGGCCGACGCGCTGCAATCTTGATTGGGGTATTAGAGCATGCAACTGAATTCCACTGAAATCGCCGAGCTGATCAAGCAGCGCATTGCGCAGTTTGATGTCAAAAGCGAAGCGCGTAACGAAGGTACCATCGTCTCTGTGAGCGACGGTATCATTCGTATCCACGGTCTGGCCGATGCCATGCAGGGTGAAATGATCGAGCTGCCGGGTAACCGCTTCGCTCTGGCATTGAACCTGGAGCGTGACTCCGTTGGTGCCGTTGTCATGGGTCCCTATGCCAACCTGGCGGAAGGGATGAAAGTAAAAGGTACCGGCCGTATTCTGGAAGTGCCGGTCGGTCGTGGTCTGTTGGGCCGGGTGGTCAACACCCTGGGTCAGCCGATCGACGGTAAGGGTCCGGTAGACAACGACGGCTACTCGCCGATCGAAGTGATTGCCCCGGGCGTTATCGAGCGTAAGTCTGTTGACCAGCCAGTCCAGACCGGTCTGAAAGCCATCGATGCCATGATCCCTATCGGTCGTGGCCAGCGTGAGCTGATCATCGGTGACCGTCAGGTTGGTAAGACCGCCATCGCGATCGACACCATCATCAACCAGAAAGACTCCGGCATTAAGTGCGTCTACGTTGCGATTGGCCAGAAGGCCTCCACCATCGCCAACGTGGTGCGCAAGCTGGAAGAGCACGGCGCCCTGGCCAACACCATAGTGGTCGTTGCATCTGCTTCCGAAGCGGCTGCCCTGCAGTACCTGGCTCCTTATGCCGGTTGCTCCATGGGTGAGTACTTCCGTGACCGCGGTGAAGACGCGCTGATCATCTATGATGACCTGTCCAAGCAGGCCGTAGCGTATCGCCAGATTTCCCTGCTGCTGCGCCGTCCGCCAGGACGTGAAGCCTACCCGGGCGACGTCTTCTATCTGCACTCCCGTCTGCTGGAGCGTGCTTCCCGCGTCAACGTCGAGTACGTCGAGAAGTTCACCAAGGGTGCCGTGACTGGCCAGACCGGTTCTCTGACCGCGCTGCCGATCATCGAAACCCAGGCCGGCGACGTGTCTGCGTTCGTTCCGACCAACGTGATCTCCATCACCGATGGCCAGATCTTCCTGACCACTCAGCTGTTCAACTCCGGTATTCGTCCGGCGGTTGACCCGGGTATCTCCGTATCCCGTGTGGGCGGTGCCGCTCAGACCAAGATCGTCAAGAAGCTGTCCGGTGGTATCCGTACCGCGCTGGCCCAGTATCGTGAGCTGGCGGCCTTCGCCCAGTTCTCCTCCGATCTGGACGATGCGACTCGCAAGCAGCTTGACCATGGTCAGAAAGTGACCGAGCTGATGAAGCAGAAGCAGTACTCTCCGATGAGCGTGGCTCACCAGTCTCTGGTGCTGTTCGCCGCCGAGAAGGGCTACCTCGCCGATGTCGAACTGAGCAAGATCGTCGACTTCGAAGCCTCTCTGCTCTCTTACGCCAATACCCAGCATGCTGAGCTGATGGCTGAAATCAATGCCAAGGCCGACTACAACGACGCGATCGTTGGCAAGCTGACTGCGTTGCTGGATAGCTTCAAGGCAACCCAGACCTGGTAAGCGTGTGTGGCAGCGCGAGCTGCCACCTGATGGAGAGAAGAGATGGCCGGCGCAAAAGAGATACGTAACAAGATCGGGAGTGTGAAGAACACTCAGAAGATCACCAGCGCTATGGAAATGGTGGCAGCCAGCAAGATGCGCCGTGCGCAGGAACGCATGTCTGCCAGCCGTCCGTACGCTGAAACCATGCGCAAGGTGATCGGCCATATCGCTCAGGGGAACTTGGAATACAAGCACCCCTACCTCATCGAACGTGAGGTCAAGCGAGTGGGTTACATCGTCGTCTCCACCGACCGTGGCCTGTGTGGCGGCCTGAACATCAACCTGTTCAAAGCCGCCCTCAACGATATGAAGCAATGGAGCGCGAAAGGTGCCAAGGTTGACCTGGCATTGATCGGTAGCAAGGCCTCCAACTTCTTTGAGCGGCACGGCGCCAAGGTGAAAGCCCACGTCTCCGGACTGGGTGACAACCCGAGCGTCAATGACCTGATTGGTTCAGTCAAGGTCATGCTGAAGGCTTACGACAACGGTGAGATTGACAAGCTGTACCTGGTGTACAACAAGTTCGTCAACACCATGGTTCAGCAACCAAAAGTCGATCAACTGCTGCCTTTGCCCGTAACAGAAGACAGCAAGCTGAACAAGAAGAACCACTGGGATTACCTCTATGAGCCGGATCCCAAGCAGCTGCTGGATACCCTGTTGATTCGCTACGTCGAATCCCAGGTGTACCAGGGTGTGGTAGAAAACTTGGCCAGTGAACAGGCAGCCCGAATGGTTGCCATGCAAGCCGCGACTGACAACGCCGGCAACCTGATTAACGATCTGCAACTGGTGTACAACAAGGCCCGTCAGGCCAGTATTACCCAGGAACTGACAGAGATCGTATCCGGTGCTGCTGCGGTGTAAGGCAAGGGTTATCAAAGGTTTAGAGGATTTGACATGAGTAACGGTTTCATCGTCCAAATCATCGGCGCTGTCGTGGACATCGAGTTCCCGCAGAATGCCGTGCCCCAGGTGTACGATGCACTGAAAGTCATCAGCGAAGGCCAAGGCCAGGGTCTGGTACTGGAAGTTCAGCAACAGATCGGCGGCGGCGTCGTTCGTTGCATCACCATGGGTTCCTCCGACGGTCTGCGTCGTGGGTTGGAAGTAGTTAACAGCGGCAAGGCCATCCAGGTACCGGTTGGTACCTCGACCCTGGGTCGTATCATGAACGTACTGGGCGAGCCCATCGACGAGAAGGGTCCGATCGGCGAAGAAGAGCGTTGGTCCATCCACCGCGAAGCCCCCAGCTACGAAGATCAGTCCAACAGCGCCGAGCTGCTGGAGACCGGCATCAAGGTTATCGACCTGGTTTGTCCGTTCGCCAAGGGTGGTAAGGTCGGTCTGTTCGGTGGTGCCGGTGTAGGCAAGACCGTCAACATGATGGAGCTGATCCGTAACATCGCGATCGAACACAGTGGTTACTCTGTATTCGCCGGTGTGGGTGAGCGTACCCGTGAGGGTAACGACTTCTACCACGAGATGATGGAGTCCAACGTACTGGACAAAGTATCCCTGGTATACGGTCAGATGAACGAGCCGCCCGGAAACCGTCTGCGCGTGGCGCTGACCGGTCTGACCATGGCCGAGAAGTTCCGTGACGAGGGTCGTGACGTGCTGTTCTTCGTGGACAACATCTACCGTTACACCCTGGCCGGTACTGAAGTATCCGCACTGCTGGGCCGTATGCCGTCCGCAGTAGGTTACCAGCCGACCCTGGCCGAGGAGATGGGTGTTCTGCAAGAACGTATCACCTCCACCAAGACTGGTTCCATCACCTCAGTCCAGGCCGTTTACGTGCCTGCGGATGACTTGACCGACCCGTCTCCGGCGACCACCTTCGCCCACCTGGATGCGACCATCGTTCTGTCCCGTCAGATCGCGGCACTGGGTATCTACCCGGCCGTTGACCCGCTGGACTCCACCTCCCGTCAGCTGGATCCGCTGGTGGTAGGCAAGGATCACTACGAGACCGCTCGTGGTGTGCAGATCGTGCTGCAGCGCTACAAGGAGCTGAAGGACATCATCGCCATCCTGGGTATGGATGAACTGTCAGAAGAAGACAAACTGACTGTATCCCGTGCCCGTAAGATCGAGCGTTTCCTGTCCCAGCCGTTCTTCGTGGCCGAAGTATTTACCGGTTCTCCGGGCAAATACGTGCCGCTGAAAGAGACCATTCGTGGTTTCCAGGGCATCCTGAAAGGCGAGTACGACGATCTGCCCGAGCAGGCGTTTTACATGGTTGGTAGCATCGACGAAGTCGTCGAGAAAGCCAAGAAACTGTAAGCCTCGATAGGAGGGCCCATGGCTGAGATGATCTCCTTTCACCTGGATGTGGTGAGCGCCGAAGGAAAACTGTTTTCCGGTCGCGTGCAATCAGCCCAGGTAACAGGCTCCGAGGGTGAGCTGGGTCTCCGCCACGGTCATGCTCCGTTGCTGACTGCCATCAAGCCGGGCCTGGTCCGCTTGATCAAGCAAAATGGTAGCGAAGAGGTGCTGTACATCTCCGGCGGCATGCTGGAAGTACAACCCGAAGCCGTGACCGTGCTGGCCGATACCGCCATTCGTGCCGATGACCTGGATGAGGCGAAAGCCCAGGAAGCCAAGCGTCGTGCCGAAGAGCGGATCAGCAGCTCCCATGGTGATATCGACTATGCTCAGGCGTCTGCCGAGCTGGCCAAAGCAATGGCCCAGCTGCGGGTTATCGATATCGTCAAAAAGAATTACCGCTAATCACGGTGATGCAAAAAGCGACCTTCGGGTCGCTTTTTTTTTGCCCGTTGGATAGACTCCGCCGAGCATTTCCTCATGTTTCAAAGGCTGGCTATGTCTCTCAACGTCGTGATCCTGGCTGCGGGTAAAGGTACTCGCATGCGTTCCATTCTGCCCAAGGTGCTGCACCCTGTCGCCAACAAACCCATGGTGTCCCATGTGATCGACACCGCCCGCCAGATAGGTGCCGAGCAACTGCACCTGGTCTATGGCCACGGCGCCGAGCTGCTCAAGGAGCGGATCGCCGCCCCGGATCTCAACTGGGTGTTGCAGGCGCAGCAGCTGGGCACCGGCCATGCGGTCGCCCAGGCGATCCCGTTCTGGCAGGATGAGGATGACGTGCTGGTGCTCTACGGCGACACCCCGCTGATCCAGCCCGAGACCCTGCAACGGCTGCTGGCCGCCAAGGCCGACGACGGCATGGCGCTGCTGACCGTGGTGCTGGACAACCCCACCGGCTATGGCCGTATCGTCCGTGAGAGCGGCCAGGTGGTCGGCATCGTCGAGCAGAAGGATGCCAACGCCGAACAGCTCGCCATCCGCGAGGTGAATACCGGTGTGCTGGTGGCCAATGGCGCCCAGCTGAGCGGCTGGCTGTCGCGCCTGGACAACAAGAACGCCCAGGGGGAGTTCTATCTGACCGACGTGATCGCCATGGCCCATGGGGATGGCTGCCCCATCGCCGCCGTCCATCCGGACAGCGCCATGGAGGTGGAAGGGGCCAACAACCGGGTCCAGCTGGCGGCCCTCGAGCGCAGCTATCAGCAGATGCAGGCCGAGAAGCTGATGATCGCCGGGGTCACCCTGATCGATCCGGCCCGCTTCGATCTGCGCGGCACCCTGGAGATCGGGGAGGAGGTGGTGATCGACGTCAACGTCATCATCGAGGGCAAGGTCAAGCTCGGCAACCATGTGCGCATAGGTGCAGGCGCCGTGCTGAAGGATTGCGAGATTGGCGATCACAGCGAGGTGAAACCCTACTCCGTCATCGAGGGTGCCCTGGTGGCGGATCAGTGCTCGGTCGGCCCCTTCGCCCGTCTGCGCCCGGGTGCCGTGCTGGAGCAGGATGCCCACGTCGGCAACTTCGTCGAGATGAAGAAATCCCGGCTCGGGGTCGGCTCCAAGTGTGGTCATCTGACCTACCTGGGGGATGCGGACATCGGCGCCAAGGTGAATATCGGTGCCGGCACCATCACTTGTAATTATGATGGGGTGAACAAGTTCCAGACCATCATAGAGGATGACGTCTTCGTCGGCTCCGATACCCAGCTGGTGGCGCCGGTGCGCATCGGCAAGGGGGCGACCCTGGGGGCTGGCTCCACCATCACCAAGGATGTGGCCGAGCACGAGCTGGTGATCACCCGGGTGCCCCAGCGCCACATCAAGAACTGGGCCCGCCCGGTCAAGAAGAAGTGATGCCCGATCAATGAAATGAAACCGGCGCCTGAGGGCGCCGGTTTTGTTTTCAGCTCTCCTGGTCCGGGGCTGGAGAAGGGGGCGGGTTGCCCATCACCCCATACCAGTCCAGCTTGCGGGTCAGCACCATGACGAGCGCCAGGATGGCGAACAGCAGCAGGGCGCCGAGCAGCAGGGCTATCTCCTCGGCTTGCAGCAGCCCGAACAGGATGGCGTAGACCAGCCCGAGCAGGGCCGCGAAGCCGAGTCCCTGACGCGGCCCCCCCAGCACATGGCTGAGGTAGAAGCCATTGAGCGACACGCTGGCGAGGCTGGCGACCAGATAAGCCCAGCCAAAACCGAGGTGCTCGGTCAGCGCCAACAGCACCAGATAGAAGATGGCCAGCCCCATGCCCACCAGGGCGTACTGGATCGGGTGCACCCGCAGCCCCTTGAGCAGCTCGAACATGAAGAAGCTGAGGAAGCTGAGGCCGATGAACAGCAGGGCGTACTTGGCGGCCCGCTCGTTCAGCTGATAGTGATCCACCGGCTGCACCAGGCTGACGCTGAAGGTCGGTAACTCGGCCCCCGCCCCCTTCATCATGCGGGTGAAGCGCCGCTCCATGTCGGTGGCAAACCAGCTGGTCTGCCAGCCGGCGTCGAACCCCTGATCGTTCAGGGTGCGGTTGCCGGGCAGAAAATCGCCGATGAAGTTGGGATGGGGCCAGTTGCCACTCAGGTTGAACCTGCTGTCCTGGCCGATCGGCACCACCTCGAGTGCATTCATGCCCTGCAGGTTCAGCTCGATGTGAAAGCGACCATCTTCCCCGGGCAGGCTGTCGAGCGGAGCATGGATACCGGCCAGGCCGTCACCCAGCAAGGCACCGGGGGCGAACGGAATGCGCCGCTCCCCCAGCTGCAGCTCGGGCACGCTGCTGATGCCGCGAGCATCGGACAGCACCAGGCTGAGGTAGGGCTTGCCCGGGATCAGGGCGGGATCCGCGGCGTCGAAGCTGAGATCCGGGTTGCCGGCCACCAGCACCTTGTCGGCCAGGCTGGCTGGCAAGCGGCCGGAGAGGGAGAGCCGGCCGTGATAGACCTGGGCCTGATAGATGCCGAGCTTGCGCGGGGTGACCTCCATGCTGGCCCGCACATCCAGCCTGTCCGGCAGCTGGTAGCGATAGACCCGCTCCTCGTGCACGAAGCGCTTGCCATCCTGCTCGACGGTGACGGCCCGGGTATAGGGTTGCACCAGCACAGGTCCCAGCAAGCGCTGCGGACCACTGCTGCTGGCCATGATGCTGTGGATGGCCTGGCTGCGGTAGGCCTGACGCTCCCGGTTCAGCTCCATGATGGAGTGAACCGGGATCATCAGCAGCAGGCTGAGCAACAGCAGCAGCGTTATCTTGTGGGTGAATATCTGTTTGACCATGACGCCTCTCCTTGTTGATGGGGTCGACTGTGCCCTGGTCGGGTGAAGCGGGGATGGGGCCCTGTGAAGTGGGAGTGAAGGAGGATAAAAAAACCGGCGCCTGGCGCCGGTTGGGGATCAGAGTTTCTTCAGCTCTGCTGGCAAGGCGGCAAACACCTCTTCCTTTGCCCTGAGGGACGCGAACTGCTTGCCGGGTTTTTGCACCACTGTGTGCACGAAGATGAGTTTCTTGTCCTGCTTGCTGGCCCAGCCGACGAACCAGCCGATCTGCTGATCCCGGTTGAGGCTGCCATCCAGCAGCTTGGGATAGCCCATGCCGGTCTTGCCGTGGATCTGCCAGCCATCGATGTCGGGTTGACGCAGCAGAGTGCTGGTGCGGCGCACCGCCTCGGCGGAGACCGGCAGCTTGCCGCTCACCAGCTTGCCGAGGAAGCGGGCCTGCTCCTGGGGGCTGATGGCGAGGCTGGAGCTGAGCCAGGCCTGGGTCAGACCGTCGTGCTTGCCCGGGTTGCCCGACAGCTCCCGGTTGCCGTAGTCGAAGCGGTCGACGTACTGCTGGAAGCGCGCCTCTCCCAGCCACTCGGTGAGGCGTTGGGAATACCAGATCACCGAGAATTTCATCCAGTTGCTCGGGGTGGTGGTCTGCTTCCACTCCGGCAGGAAGTCAGGGTCACCGGGTTTGAATGGCAGGGCAGGCAACTGTTCATCCACCAGGAAGCCGCTCTCATAGCCCATCAGCGCGAGGGGGATTTTGAAGGTGGAGGCGGGCGTCAGCTGGCTGGCGCAGTCACCCTGGGCGCTGAGGGGTTTGCCGCTGCCATCGGCAAACAGCAGGCAGCCCGTGGTGGCGCTGGCGGGCAAGGTACAGAAGAGGCCGGCGGCAAGCAGGCCGGACAACAGAATGCGGGACATGAACATCTCCTTGATTCATCAGAACGCGTATCAACGGGTCCGGGCGGGACCCTATCTGAGGAGGCGCAGCTTAGCCCTGCTCTGTGTGCTCGGTGTGAAGTCCGTGGCTCAAGCCGTGGGCAACCAGAGTTCGGCCAGCACTCCGCCTTCCGGCTGGTTGCCCAGGGTCAGCCGGCCGCCGTGCTGGCGAGCCACTTCGGCGGCAAAGCTGAGCCCGAGGCCGCTGCTCTTGCCCTTGTCGGGTCTGGGCAGGGAGTAGAAGCGCTCGAAGATCCTGGGCAGCGCATAGTCCGGGATGCCGGGTCCCTGATCCCGCACCCGGAAGCAGTAGCCCCCCTGCTCCAGGGCGCCGCTTAGCCGGATCTGACCCCCGGCGGGTGAGAAATCGAGGGCGTTGTCCAGCAGGTTGCCCAGGGCCTGCTCCACCAGCAGGGGATCCCACTTCTGCCTGGGGGCGTCGGCGAGCTCTGCCGCCAGGGCTACCTGACGACGGGCAGCGACTATCTGGCGGGCATCCAGAGCCCGCCTGCCCAGTGTGGCGGGGGCTATGGCCTGTCTGTCCAACCCCTGCCCCGATTCGAGGCGCGCGAGCTGCAGCATGCGCTCGATCAGTTGCTGCATGCGGGCCGTCTCCAGATTGATGTTGCCGATAAAGCGCCGCGCCACCTCGGGGGGCGGTGCCTCGGCGAGGATCTCCCCTGCCCCGCGAATGGCGGCCAGCGGGCTTTTGAGCTCGTGGGTCAGGCTGTGCACATAGGCTTCGATGTAGGATTTGCCGTCCAGCTGGCGGCGCATGGTCTCGAGGGAGTGGCCGAGCCGGTCCAGCTCCGGGCTGTGGAGCCTCGGCAGGCTGGCGGGCTGGCCCTGGCTGACCGCATCGGCGTAGTGCACCAGCTTGCCGATGGCGCGGGTGAGCCACCACACCAGCAGGGCGCCGATCAGCAGCGAGAGGCAGAGCAGCAGGGCCGCCCCCTGCAACAGCTGGTGCTCGCTGCGCTCTATCATGGGCAGCAGGGTGCGGTTGGGCTTGGCGACAGTGAGGGAACCCAGGATCTCGTCCCCTTCGCGCAGGGGGGCGGCCACGTGCATCACCGAACTGGCGGGATCGTCAGGATCGCTGCGGGTGCTGCGGGCGCCATACTCCCCGCGCAAGGTGCGGTAGACGTCGTTCCAGCGCGAGTAGTCTTTGCCCAGATCCACCCCGTCCGAGTCATAGACCACCTTGCCCTTGGCGTCGACCACATAGATGCGGTACTCCGCCTGCTGCTTGAGGTGGCCGTCGATCAGGGCGTTGATGGGGCTCTGGTTGAGGCGGGCAAAGGCGCTGGCCAGCCGGCCATCCGCCATCTTCCCCTCCTGCAGATCGTCCAGGGCCAGGGGGGCCAGCAGCTGGGCCATGTCCACCAGGGTATCCTCGGTGGCGCTGCGCACCCCGGGTTTGATCTCCTCGACGAAGATCTCCAGCACGAACCAGGCAGCCAGCGCGAAGATCAGCACCAGACCGCACAGCAGTTGCAACCCTATCCTCATGGTCGTGCCCCTCTGTGGTTCCGCTGCCCTGGCCTGCCTGGCCGTTGCGATCCCCTGTGGTTCATGCCAGCTCCAGACTGTAGCCCAGCCCGCGGTGGGTCAGGATAAGATTGGCCTCGGCGTCCCGCTCCCGCAGCTTGGCGCGCAGGGTCTTGATGTGGGTGTCGACGGTGCGATCCAGGCTCTCTTCGGCCCCGCTCCACACCAGATCCATCAGCTGCTGGCGGGAGTAGACCCGGCCCGGCGCCTGCATCAGAGTCTTGAGCAGCAGGTATTCGTAGCGGGTGAGGGTCAGGGGTTGACCGTGGAAGCAGATGCGGGCCCGCTCCTCGTCCAGTGCCAACAATTGGCTCGGTTGGGGGATTATGGGCTGGCTGCGGCGCAGTATCACCCTCACCCTGGCGCACACCTCCCGCGGCGAGAAGGGCTTGGCCACATAGTCGTCGGCCCCGATTTCCAGCCCGATCAACCTGTCTATCTCCTCGCTGCGGGCGGTGAGAAACATCAGGGGCGTGTCGGTCAGGGCCCGCACCCGCTTGCACAGCTCGAAGCCGCCGATGTCTGGCAACCCCACATCCAGGATCAGAAAATCCGGTCGCGTCTGTTCCAGTCGCACCAGCAACGGCTGGCCGAGGGGGAACCACTCCACCTCGAAACCATCGGTCTGCAGGGCATAGATTAGGGTGTCGGCGATGCTGGCCTCATCTTCCACCAGCCAGATGACTCGTTTTTGCATGGCGTCCTCGTCATAAATCGGCCTGACCATTCTGGCATCGAACCAAATCGGATCCTATTTGCCGTTTGATTTTTCCCAAAAAGGTATTAATATTTCGACATTCTTTCGAATCGAAACTTTAAGATGACCAAACGCAATACACAACAGCGCCGTCACACCATAGTGACCCTGGTGCAGGAACAGGGCGAAGTCAGCGTCGATGCCCTGGCCAAGCACTTCTCCACCTCGGAAGTGACCATCCGCAAGGATCTGGCCGTGCTGGAGACCGGCGGCCTGCTGCTGCGTCGTTACGGTGGTGCCGTGCCCCTGCCGAGCGAGATGGTGGTGGACAGCAACCCGGATCAAGTTTCGAAACGAAAGCTGGCCATAGCCCGTGCCGCCGCCGAGCGCATCCGCGATCACAACCGCGTCATCATCGACAGCGGCAGCACCACCAGCGCCATGATCCCCATGCTGGGCAGCAAGCGCGGCCTCATCGTGATGACCAACTCCCTCAATGTGGCCGGTGCCCTGCGCGAGCTGGAGAACGAGCCCACTCTGCTGATGACCGGCGGCACCTGGGATCCCCACTCCGAATCCTTCCAGGGTCAGGTGGCGGAGCAGGTGTTGCGCTCCTATGACTTCGACCAGCTGTTCATCGGCGCCGACGGCATAGACCCGGAGCGGGGCACCACCACCTTCAACGAGCTGGTGGGCCTCTCCCGTGTGATGGCCGAGGTGTCCCGCGAGGTCATCGTCATGGTCGAGTCGGAGAAGATAGGCCGCAAGATCCCCAATCTCGAGCTGCCCTGGTCCAGCATCCATACCCTGGTGACCGATGAGGGGCTGGACGGAGAGGCCAGAGCACAGATTCAGGCCAGGGGGATAGCACTGATCTGCGCCCCAGTGGCGGTTTGACCCAAACATCTATTATCCAATCGAATTAACGTCTTACATTTCAAGGAGAAGTCTATGTGTGGCATCGTCGGGGCAGTGGCCCAACGTGATGTGGCTGAAATCCTGGTAGAAGGCCTGCGCCGTCTGGAATACCGCGGCTACGACTCCGCCGGTGTGGCCGTGTTCAGCGCCAACCAGCCGCTGCAGCGGGTACGCCGCCTCGGCAAGGTGGCCGAGCTGGCCAAGGCGCTGGAAGAGCAGTCCGTCCACGGCGGCACCGGCATAGCCCACACCCGCTGGGCGACCCATGGCGAGCCGTCCGAGCGTAATGCCCACCCCCACGTCTCCGAGCATATAGTGGTGGTGCACAACGGCATCATAGAGAACCACGAAGAGCTGCGCAGACAGTTGCAGGGCATGGGCTATGAGTTCAGCTCAGACACCGACACCGAGGTGATCGCCCACCTGGTGCACCACGAGCTGAAATCCGCCCCCAGCCTGCTGGCGGCCATGCAGGTCACGGTGAAGCAGCTGCGCGGTGCCTACGGCACTGTGGTTATGGACAGCCGTGACGACAGCCGCGTGGTGGTGGCCCGCTCCGGCTCGCCCCTGGTGATCGGCCGCGGCATCGGTGAGAACTTCATCGCCTCCGATCAGATGGCCCTGCTGCCGGTGACCCGCCGCTTCATCTTCCTGGAAGAGGGTGACGTGGCCGAAGTGACCCGCCGCGACGTGCACATCTTCGATACCCAGGGCAATGCCGTGGTGCGCGAGGAGCTGGAGTCCGAGCTCTCCCACGATGCCGGTGACAAGGGCGAGTACCGCCACTACATGCTCAAAGAGATCTACGAGCAGCCCAAGGCCATCACCAACACCCTGGAAGGGCGTCTGGGCAGCGATCACGTGGTGGTCGAGTCGTTCGGCAACGGCGCGCGCGCCATCTTCGACAAGGTGGAGCACGTCCAGATCGTGGCCTGCGGCACCTCCTACAACTCCGGCATGGTGGCCCGCTACTGGTTCGAAGAGATAGCCGGCGTCTCCTGCGACGTTGAGATCGCCTCCGAGTTCCGCTATCGCAAGTCTGTGGTGCGCCCCAACAGCCTGCTGGTGACCCTGTCCCAGAGCGGCGAGACAGCCGACACCCTGGCGGCCCTGCGCCTGGCCAAGGAGTCCGGCTACATGAGCTCGCTCGCCATCTGCAACGTGCCGGGCTCCTCCCTGGTGCGGGAATCTGACTTGGCCTTTATGACCCGGGCCGGTGCCGAGATTGGCGTCGCCTCCACCAAGGCGTTCACCACCCAGCTGGCCGGCCTGCTGATGCTGGTGGCCTCCGTCGGTCACTGCCGCGGCCACCTGAGTGCCGAGGCCGAAGCCGAACTGGTCAAGGCGCTGCAAGCCCTGCCGCTGCGCATCAAGGAGAGCCTGGCCCTGGCCAAGCAGATCGAGACCCTGGCCGAAGAGTTCGCCGACAAGCACCACAGCCTCTTCCTCGGTCGCGGCAGCCAGTACCCCATCGCCATGGAGGGGGCGCTCAAGCTGAAAGAGATCTCCTACATCCATGCCGAGGCCTATGCCGCCGGTGAGCTCAAGCACGGCCCGCTGGCGCTGATCGATGCCGAGATGCCCATCATAGTGGTGGCGCCGAACAACGATCTGCTGGAGAAGCTCAAGTCCAACGTGGAAGAGGTGCGTGCCCGTGGCGGCATCCTCTACGTGTTCGCCGATGCGGATGCCGGCTTCAAGAGCGACGAGACCATGAGGGTGATGAGCCTGAACCACGTGGAAGAGATGATAGCCCCCATCGTCTATACGGTGCCGTTGCAGTTGCTCTCCTACCACGTCGCCCTGATCAAGGGCACGGACGTGGATCAGCCGCGCAACCTGGCAAAATCCGTGACAGTGGAATAAGCCGTTGTCAGACATAAAAAAAGAGCCGCTGTAGCGGCTCTTTTTGTTGCTGCGGACCGGCTCAGGAGAGCCGCAGGTTGGTGATGGTCACGTCGTTCAGCGAAGGCACTATGATGCCGCTGGAGATGCTCTTGGCGATCGCCTGGTTGCGGTTCTTCGAATCCGTCTTGTTGGTGACCTGATTGAGGTGGAAGTTCACGGTGCGCTCGCTGATGCCGAGTATGGTGGCTATCTCCCAGGAGGTCTTGCCCTCGCTGGCCCAGAACAGGCACTCCTTCTCCCGATCCGACAGCTCGGCCAGATGCTTCATCAGGTCCGGCCTGCTCTTTATCAGCTGCAGCGCCGCATTGAAGATGTAGCTGGCGCAGAACGACAGCATGGGAACGTTTTCAAACATCAGGTCGGAGTTGGATTTTTCCTTGCTGATGAAGGAGAGGATGCCGTGTTCCCCCTGGGGGGTGTGCAGCGGGAAGGAGACGCCGTTTCTCACGCCAAAGTCGGCGGCGAGGTTCATCACTTCCCGGCTGGCGCTGGGCAGCCAGGGGGAGTCGCAATCGAGCTTGTTCCAGAAGATGGGCTGGGTCTGCTTCAGGCCCAGAAAGACCACAGGATCCTGGGTCAGGTAGTGCCGTTCAGAGTAAGCCTCGAACCAGCTGGTCGGACAGTTGTTGAACAAGGCCACGTGTGATTTCTGCATGCTGATGGGGAAAATGATCAGCAACCTGAAGTAATCAAATCCCATCTGATGGCTGAAGCGCTCCAGTTGTTGCTGGATGTCGCTGGTTTTCTTGGCCTTGGTGAACCGATCTATGTGTTCCCAGATCGCATCGTTAAACATGTAAGTCTCCTTCTTCGACCACTTATCATCCTGATCGAAAAGACATTTTTTAGTTATTTAAAAAGGTGTTGTGACTACCAACGCCAGTTATTCCCGTGCTTGTCTAAAAAGTATCCTGTTTTTTCGGCCACAGGCCAAGAAAATCATCTGATTGCCACTGGCACTACTCTTTGAGACAATGAGAATAGTTATCATTGTTAAGATTGTGTACCATGAAAAAGATCTGGGGTCTGGCCTTGTTGCCATTGGCCGTTCATTTCGCCGCCTCGGCAGACGATCTGGTCGCGCCCGCACTGAAAAACAGCATCGCGGATGGGAAAGCCTCCCAGCAGCGCGTAGAAAAGGCGGCCGATGCCGCCGTTGCCGCCCGGCTGGAGCTGCAAAATGCCCAGCTGCAACTGCGGGATTTGGAAGCCTACAACCGCTACATGCAGTCTCTGGTGGCCGATCAGCAGAATGAGCTGGGCAAGCTGACTCAACAGCTGGAAGCGGTGCAGGAGACCCGGCAGGGCCTGATCCCCCTGATGCTGCAGATGCAGGCGGATTTGGAGCAGCTGGTGCAGGATGACATTCCCCTGCGCAAGGAGGACCGTCTGGCGCGGGTCGAGCAGTTGAAAGCGACCCTGGCCCGGGCGGACGTGAGCGAGGCGGAGAAGTTCCGCCAGCTGCTGCAGGCCTACCAGATCGAAGCCGAATACGGCAGCCGGATGGACGCCTATCCCGCCCAGCTGGCGCTGGATGGTGTCGAGCGCCGGGTCGATGTGCTGGCGCTCGGTCGCGTCTCCCTGCTGGCCATGACAGCCGATCGCACCCAGGGGTGGCGCTGGTCCGCCGAGAGCAAGACCTGGTTGCCGCTGGATAGCGAGTGGCTCAGCCCCCTTGCCGATGCGCTGGACATGGCGGCCGACAAGAAAGTCCCGCAACTGTTGCATCTGCCCCTGTCTGTCGCACGTAGCCAGGAGGCTCAGTCATGAAATGGTTCCCCCTTCTGATCACCCTCTCCCTCTGCTCCCATCTGGCTGTTGCCAATGAAGAGTGGCAACAGCAGGAACAGGCCCGCGAGCAACAGGCACAGCAGGATCTGGCATCTGTCTCCACCGAATTGCACAGTGCCCGCACCAGGCTGGCCGAGGCCCAACGCCTGAGCAAGGAGCTGGCCGGCCAGTTTGCCAGCAATGAAAAGCAGCTGGTCGAGCTCAACACCCGCTGGGAGCAAGCCTCCGGCGACATGAACGAGATCTTCGCGGTGACCCGTCAGGGGGCCAGCGATGCGGTCAAGCTGCTGGGAGACTCCTCGGTGCAGGGCCAGTATCCGGATCGCCTGACTGCCTTGAAGGCCATGGCCCAGGACAAGCAGGTGCCGGATCGCGCCGCCCTTGCCCTGCTGCCCGCCACCTTGCTGCAGGAGATCCGCGAGTCGGGTCGGGTTGTTCAGTTCGATGGCAAGGTGCTCAATGCCCAGGGCGCTGCCAGTGAGCAGGCGCTGACCCGGGTCGGCAGCTTCGCGCTGTTTGGCAGCGAAGGCTTCCTGCAACCGAGCGGCGAAGGGTTGAGCCCGGTATTGGGGCTGCCCGGCGGTTTGTTGTCCGAGCTGACCGCCTATCAGGGCAAGGAAGGTGAGGCGTTGCCGCTGGATCCCTCCCACGGCGTCCTGCTCGAGATGCAGGCCCAGGCACCGACCTTCTGGCAGCAAGTCCAGCAAGGGGGCCAGGTCGGCGCCATAATAGTGCTGCTGGCCGCCATCGGCCTCGGCATTGCCGCCGTGCGGCTCTGGACCCTCTCCCGCGAACTGACCCTGGTGCGTCGCCAGCTCAAGAGTGGCGAATACCACGCCGACAACGCCCTCGGTCGGGTGCTGACGGTGGCGGACAAGCACCCGGAGCTGAGCATGGAAACCCTCGAACTGAGGCTGGACGAGGCGATACTGCAGGAGACGCCCCGAATGGAGCGTGGCATCGGCATGGTCAAGGTGATCGCGGCCATCGCCCCCATGCTGGGGCTGCTCGGCACCGTCACCGGCATGATAGGCACCTTCCAGGCCATCACCCAGTTCGGTACCGGCGATCCCAAGATCATGGCGGGCGGCATCTCCATGGCGCTGATCACCACGGTTCAGGGGCTGGTGGCCGCTATTCCGCTGATCCTGGCCCACAGCCTGCTGCAATCCCGTTTCACCGAGCTCTCCAACGTGCTGGAGCAGCAGGTCGCCGGCATTCTGGCCGAGCGGGCCGAGAATAACGGGGACGGGATGGAGCGGGTGGCATGATGGTCGACATCTGGCAACAGTTGCAGAGCTTCATGGGCCGTGGCGGCCCCGTGCTCTGGGTCATCCTGGCCTTGCTGGTGCTGATGTGGATTCTGATGATCGAGCGGTTGCTCTACCTCAACCTGGGCTTCGGCCCGCTGCAGCGGCAGCTGTTCGGCCGCTGGCAGGGGCGCAGCGAGCGCCACAGCTGGCACGCCAAGGCGATCCGCAGCCGCTGGCTGGCCGAGGCCGAACTCGAGCTCAACCGCCATCTCATCTTCATCCGCACCCTGGTGGTGCTCTGCCCCATGCTGGGCCTGCTCGGCACTGTGACCGGCATGATAGGCGTATTCGATGCGTTGGCCGCCGCCAACCGCTTTAACCCGGAGAGCATGGCGGGCGGGATCTCCCGCGCCACCATCCCCACCATGGCAGGCATGGTGGTGGCGCTCTCCGGCGTGTTGTTACTCAGTCGTCTCGAGAGCCAGGCCAAGCGTGCGCTGGCCAAGACCCGGGACGGCCTGCGAGAAGAGAAGGTAATGCAATGAGACGGCAATCCAAACGCCAGCGTGATGAAGTACAGATCGACATGACCCCCATGCTGGATATCGTGTTCATCATGCTGATCTTCTTCATCGTGACCACCTCCTTCGTACGGGAAGCCGGGCTAGAGGTGCACAGGCCCCAGGCGAGCCAGGCCAAGGCGCAGAAGTCCTCCAGCATCATGCTGGCGATCGGCGCTCAGGGGCAGATCTTCCTCGATCGCAAACAGGTGGATGTGGAGCGGGTGCAGGCCAGTCTGGCCCGCCTGCTGTCGGAGCAGCCCGATGCCAGCCTGGTGATCCAGGCCGATGAGCGCGTGCCCCATGGCAAGGTGGTGCGGGTGATGGATGAAGCCAAGGCGGCAGGCATCGCCAACATCGCCGTGGCGGTGGCGCCGAAATGAAGTTCAAGCTGATGAGCCTGGGGCTGGGGATTGCCCTCAGCCTGGGGATCCTGCTGTTCATGGCCACGTTGGTGGAACCCCCCCGGGGAGAGAAGGCCTCGTCCGAGCAGAAAGCCATCGTCATCAATATGCAGAACGAGGTGACCGAGGTGCAGGTGCGCGAGCGCCCGGTACCCCAGGAGCCGGAACCCTTGCCGGAGCCTCCCGCCGCCCTGGCCTCCACGCCAATGCCCATGCCGGCGGCGGCCCCGCTGCCCTCGGTGCAGCCCAGCCTGGATCTGGTATCCAGCCTGAGCGCGGTGCAGGTATCTGCCCCCGGGGTCGCAACCAGCCCCACCCCGGTGGCGAGCGGCAGCTTTCATGGTCAGTCTCAGGGCGCGGGCATAGGGGTCGGCGACATGCTGACCCCCTTGCAGCGGGTCGAACCCGTCTATCCCTATCGGGCCCAGCAGGCTGGCATAGAGGGCTCGGTGACCCTGCGCTTTAGCGTCGATGCCGAGGGGCGGGTACAGGATGTGGAAGTGATCGACGCCAAACCCAAGCGGCAGTTCGAGCGGGCGGCGATTCAGGCCGTCAGCAAGTGGCGCTACCAGCCAAGACCGGGTGCCACCGACAAGCTGGTGCAAACCATCAATCTCAAATTCAAATTGGAGTCGTAACCATGTTGCGGATCTGGATCTGTCTGCTGGCCCTGGTCAGCCAAGCCTGTCTGGCCATGGAAGTGAGCCCTCATTTCTCCCGTCAGCTGGAGCCCGTGATGAAGCTCTATCAGTCGGGTCAGTGGCAACAGGCTCAGAACAAGGCGACCGGGCTCAAGCCAGGTTCCGACGCCGAGCGCGCCTGGCTGGCCCAGTTGCAGGCTTCACTGGCGGCCAACCTGCAGCAGACCGCACAGGCGAGTCGCTACGTGGAACAGGCGCTGGCCTATAAAGAGTGGCCCGAGCAGCAGCAGCTCCAGTTGCTGCGTTTGCGTGGGGATATCCAGGCGCAGCAATCAAACTGGTCAGGCGCCATCGCCAGTTACAAGGCCGCACTGGCACTCAAGTCCGACGATGTCTTGCGCTTGCGTCTGGCCGGCCTCTATTACCACAACAAGCAATATGGCGAGGCGGTCAGCCAGAGCGAGCAGTTGCTGAAGAAAGGCTGGCACAAGCAGACGGCGATCATTCGCCTCTCCGCCCTCACTGCCCTGCAACGTTATGGCGTGGCGGCAGAACAGGCGGAAGAGCTGATCCGCCACGAACCGAAAGAGAGCAAGTGGTGGCAGCAGGCGGTGTCGCTCAACCTTTCTGCCAAGCGTGGCGATCAGGCGCTGGCGCTGTTGCAGACCGCCATCGATCGCCAGCTGATGGACGATGCGGCCGCCCGCAACCAGCTGATCCGGCTCTATGCCTGGCAGGGGCTGCCCTATCGCGGCGCCCGTCTGCTGGAAGCAGCCATGGCCAAGGGACAGATGAAGGGGAGTGCCGAGAACCAGCAACTGCTGGCCCAGTTGTGGGAAGGTGCTCGCGAGTGGCCCAAGGCGGTGGATAGCTGGCAACTGCTCGCCAAACAGCATGCCCAGCCCAAGGCGGCCATGCGCGTCGCCGAGCTGTTGCTGCAACAAGGCAAGACAGAAGCCGCCATGACCCAGCTGGTGGCCATGAAGTCAGCCAGGGGTGAGCAGGGCAACAGAGCCAAGGCACTGCTGGTGCAGGCACATCTTAATAAGGAGCAGTATGCCCAGGCGCTGGAGTTGGCTCGTGAGCTGCAACAGCAGGACAACTGGCAGCAGCGGGCGACCAGTTGGGTCAACTACATCCAGGCCCAGACCGATGGGGTGAACAAAAAAGCTGCATGAAACGGGGGTAAAACTCGCATTTCATGAGGTTCAGCCTGCTTTTTCAGCAAACGAACGCATTTTTACAAAAAGCCCTTGTCATCCCGGCGCGGCTCCCTATAATGCGCCCCTACCAGCACAGCGGAACACGCCGA